>CAZSHT010000030.1:5665-11852 GCA_964606715.1 uncultured Bacteroidales bacterium | reverse complement strand
TTGCGAAGGTGTATTATGTTGAGTGGTGTAAGGTTCTTCTATTTTGTCGCAAGCAATAGCGACAATGAGAAGAATGATGAAACTTATAAATCCTGTTTTTTTTAACATCTCAAAAATATTTTAAAAAGTACTACTAATACTTACTGTAAGTCCATACATGGCAGGTACTTCGCGGCAAACACCACCGACGCAAAATATACCACTGCGTTGTTTTCCGTAACCTATCTGAATGCGACTGCCACCGGTATTATAGCCGAAAGAAGTGTTGTAATAATGAATTTGTTTTTCTTTTTCTGAATTACCGTAATTGTATTGGTCTATGACAGCGAAAAACCAGTGGGGAGCTACCGTATATTCCAGCATCAGCATAGCCCAATTGCCCATATCTTGTTCGGTAAACAAAGCTTGTGCTTGTATTTCCAATGCTTGTTTTGTGGTGAAGCGGTAGGTGATGTCGGCAACACCTACATGAGCTTTCACATTTTCGTGGTCGGTCTTGCCACGCATTACATTAAAATTATAAAACAGATTTTGATAAATGAAAATAGTTTTCAGTTTTCGTGAGAATTTCTTTTGAATTTCTAAGTTAATATCTTGGAAATATTCTTCATCGTCAATATTGAATAATTGTGTTTTATAACCGAGAGTTCCCGATTGACCGATAGGAATAGAATCGTTGATGGGGTTGCATTTTACGGCTTGTACACGACTGCCGTTGAGAAGAATTGTCATACCGTAGCGACCGCCCAATTTTGTCTTCTTGGGTATCTTGTACATAATGTCGCCTCGAAAACCATTTTCGCCTTGTGGTTGTGAAGCATAAGGATACATGGCAGTAAATGCAAACGAATGGTTTCGCGAGATAGCAGGAAGGTATCCAATACTCAAATTGTTAAGGTTAGCGGCTCTGTCAGAGCGAAAACTCATATTATATAACGATTTGGTAGCTAATAAGATACCGAATCCTTTTGTCGTGTATCCGCCTTCAATATTAAGAGCTTCTCCGTCTTGATAAATAAATTTATTGTCGGCAGAAGGATCATTTATTTTGTAAGCATATTCCGATTTTAACGAGAACTTGCCGTAACGCAAATTGATACGACCAGCCGAAGCTCCTACATTTTCAGGTAGTTTATAGATAGGATCTTTGTCTTCTTGAAATTTTGATACGAAACTTCCGCCGATGATGATGCCCCATTTTTTATTGCCCCAGCTATCCCGAAGTTCATTGATATTGATTTCGCCATCGGTACCACGCACAATCCCGGGACCTTTGTCCCAAAAGAAGCGTTGTTTTCCGGCCAATGCTTTCAAATAAACACCTTTGTAGGGATGTGCCGTAATGCGTATGCCGTTGATGGCATTGTCGATGCCGAGAGCTTTGTCTTCGTAAGTACGCAAGATGAGACCACTGCCAAAATTTTCGTAAAAACTACCGGCTGTAAGCGATAAGTCTTTGGTCGTATATGAAGCAAAATAATAAGGGATACCGAGTCCGTCGTAGCGACGATCGTAACCGAGCGGTGCATTCATATAAGCTTCGTATCGAAAGCCGGCTTTGAAATCTTTTAATGAATAGATAATGTTGGCATAGCTCATAAGAGCTGTTTTGGCTTTTGGAGCTTCGGCACCAATGAGGGAGTCCGGTTGATAATATTGAAAATCGGTTTGGAAATTTCCCGATATTTGTCCGCTATTTTGAGCATAAGAAAGAGACGCAAAAAATAAGACAGTTGAGAAAAGAACAAGCTTCTTCATACGAGGTTATTTAAGCGTTTCGCCGTTATTCAGTTTTTTTATTTTTTCGAATAATTCAAACTCACTGCCATCGGTGTAGGAGGTGTGTTGCCAAACGATTTTTCCGTTTTTATCGATGAGGAAAGAATGTGGCACATTGATGACATTCATTGCCCGTTTGAAAGTTTGATTTGGATCCAAGTAAACCGGAAATTCCCAACCTTTGGTATTTACCAATGGAGCGACGCGAGACGAACTACGAGCATCGTCAATGGAGATAGCTATGACTTCGAAATCGGATTCTTCTTTCCAATCTTCGTAGTTTTCGTTGATGGCATCAAGCTCTTTCATGCAGGGAACACACCAAGTTGCCCAAAAACTGATGACAACAGGTTTATGTAAATGTAGTAAGCTGTCGGTGTTAAATTGTTTTCCGTCAAGAGTTTTAATGGTAACAGCCGGAATTTTTTCTTGTGAAAAAGTAGCGAGAGAAAATGAAATAAGAACGAGAAAAATAAGTTTTTTCATGATGTGATGTTTTTTTAGATGCAACAAATATAAAAATATTTAGCTGTTTGCAAAAGTCATACCCGGAATTTAAGTTTCCATAATGATGGTTACCGGACCGTCATTTTGCAAATCGAGCACCATATGTGCACCGAATAGTCCTGTTTGTATGCTTTTTCCGGTAATCGCTTTTAATTGCGACACAAAATATTGATACAGAGGCTTTGCTGTTTCGGGAGATGCTGCTTCGATATAAGATGGACGATTCCCTTTTTTTGTATTGGCATAGAGTGTAAATTGTGAAACGACCAATATTTCACCATTAACATCTAAAACAGATTTGTTCATGATGCCGTTTTCATCATTAAATATTCTGGTGTTGGAAATCTTACGAGCCAAATAATCGGCTTCTTTTTGAGTATCGTTGTGGGTGATGCCAACTAACACCAACAATCCGTTTCCAATTGATGAAAATAAATGATTGTCGATTGTAACCGAAGCTTTTTTTACGCGTTGAATGACGATTCTCATAGCAGTTCCGTATGAAATTAAGTTAAATATCGTGTAAAGATAAGGTTTTTTATATCTTTGTAGCCTTGTTGAAAATTTGAATAAAATAGAAGTTTTATGTTTGAGAATTTAACCGATAAACTGGAAAAATCTTTTAAGATATTAAAAGGGCAGGGCAAGATTACGGAAATTAATATTGCCGATAGTTTGAAGGAAGTACGCCGTGCACTGCTCGATGCCGATGTCAATTACAAGATAGCCAAAGAATTTACCGATACGGTAAAGGCAAAAGCTCTTGGACAGAATGTGATAAAAGCCGTACAACCCGGACAAATGATGGTGAAGTTGGTGCATGATGAGTTGGTGCAATTGATGGGGGGCGAAAAAGAAGATATAAATCTTGATGGAAAACCCAACATTATTCTGATAGCAGGGCTTCAAGGTTCGGGAAAGACAACTTTTAGCGGAAAATTAGCTTTGTTTTTAAAAGAGAAAAAACATAAAAAACCGTTGTTGGTAGCCGGTGATGTGTATCGTCCGGCAGCTATTGAACAATTAAAAGTGTTGGGAGAGCAAATAGGAGTACCGGTATTTACGATTGAAGGCGAGATGAATCCTGTGAAAATAGCCAAGCAAGCCATTGCCAAAGCTGTGGAGATGGGCTACACTAATGTAATTGTCGATACGGCAGGACGCTTGGCAATAGACGAGGAGATGATGCGGGAAATTCGTTCGTTGAAAGAAGAATTGCATCCTCATGAGTCGTTGTTTGTGGTTGATTCGATGACAGGGCAAGATGCGGTGAATACGGCCAAAGAATTTAACGAACAAATTGATTATGACGGAGTAGTGCTTACCAAACTTGATGGTGATGCACGGGGTGGAGCAGCGTTGTCTATTCGCTATATCGTTCAGAAGCCTATAAAATTTGTCAGCTCCGGCGAAAAAATGAACGCTTTGGATATTTTTTATCCCGAACGGATGGCCGACCGTATTTTGGGAATGGGTGATGTGGTGTCGTTGGTAGAAAAAGCACAAGAACAAATCGATGAAGAAGAAGCGCGTCGTTTGCAAAAGAAAATTGCAAAAAATGAATTTAACCTTGATGATTTCTTTAAGCAAATACAGCAGATAAAAAAAATGGGAAATATCAAGGATTTGGCTAGTATGATTCCCGGTGTGGGGAAAGCTATCCGTGATATGGATATCGACAATGATGCGTTTAAGTCGATAGAAGCAATTATCCAATCGATGACGATGAAAGAACGGGAAAATCCAACGATTTTGAATGGTGCTCGCAAAAAACGCATTGCTATGGGAAGTGGCACTTCGGTGCAAGAAGTCAATAAGTTGTTGACACAATTTAATGAGACACGCAAAATGATGAAGATGATGACAGGAGGAGGTATGCGTGGAATGATGAAAAATATGAAGAAAGCTAAAAAGAAAAAGAAACGCCGTTAAAAAAAACAATGGGACTTTCGATAGTATATCATAAAAATGTTATAGAATTTGTTACGGTAGCCAAGGAATATGTAGTATTCTTTGAAGAGTTAGATGTAGCGTCTTCCAAAGTTGATTTTTTGAATAAAATTCAAAAAATCTTGTCATTGTTATATTTAAAAGCAAGTCTATTGCCGGAGGTGGAAAGTGATACCGAAGAACCCGTTGAAAAATTTTGTACCGAAGAATATTATTTACAAATACAAGAGGCAATTCGGTCAATTTTGCGTACCAATGATGAGGAGATGTTGGTGAATGCTTCATCGCAAACAATTGACCAGCAAGAATGGGTTGCTATATCGGAGATATTGTCGGATATTTTTCAATCGTTATATGATTTTATTTCAGCTTATCGTATTGGTTCAGAGGATTTAATGGAAGCTGCTTTGGCTGAATGTACAATAGATTTTAAGACTTATTGGGGAGTACGATTGTTGATAGCATTGGAAGGTATTCATGATTTATTGTATGGCGAACGATTGGTTGAAGATGACGAGGATAGATACAATAATAAAATTACGGGTGAACACGATACTTCCGACTGGATTATCAATAAAATAAGAGACGAAAACGACGACGAATAATTTTTTTATGGCATCATTTGAAGAACATATCAATAATGAGCGTATTCGGGAGTTACAGTTATTGTCCTACACGGGACCTGTCGAAATTGTAGAAACGCTCGAAGATGTCGATAGGTGTGTGAGGGAGATACAACAAAATTATAAATATATCGGATTTGATACTGAAACGCGTCCTGTGTTTATAAAAGGAAAAACACGAAAAGTCTCATTGTTGCAATTGTCCGGTATCGATAAAGCATATTTATTTCGTTTACATAAAATAGGTTTGCCACAGTCGTTGATTAATATTCTTACTTCCGAAGATTTAATAAAAATTGGGGTTGATATTATGCCGGATATGCGGAAACTGAAAGAATGGCAATCGTTTGAACCGGCAGGAATAATTGATTTACAGAAAATAGTAGCCGATTATGGTATTGTTGATACTTCGTTACGCAAGTTGGTAGCCATTATCTTAAAACGCCGTTTGTCGAAACGCCAACAATTATCTAACTGGGAAGCCGTAGAACTTTCTTCCGGTCAAATTCGTTATGCGGCTACCGACGCTTGGGTGTGCCTGAAATTATACAAGGAACTTTTGAAAACGAAATAAAAACTAAAAAGCAGGCGTTCGTTTTGCCTGCTTTTTAGGGGTGTTATAGTTAGGATTGACGAATTTATTTTATTTGGTCTAATTGAGCTTTTATCGCTTCTACTACTTTTATTTGTTTTTCAATGGCTTTCTTTTGTTCTTCTTGAGCTTTGGTGTTTTTCTTGATATTCTCTTCGGCTTTTTTTATTTTTTCTTTACATCGTTCGATATCGTTTTCAAGATTTTTCTTTTCATTAATTAAGTTTTCTTGTTTGTTTTTCATTTTTTTGAGTTCTTTTTCGGCAGCTTTTACTTTTTCTAACACTATTGCTTTAGAAGCATCTATGGCAAATTCTTTCAGCATTTTACTGAAAGCTTTGTATTTATCAGCATTATCGGAAGAAGATAGATAAACACCACCTAAATTGACAGCAACATAGATAATGGAAGCATCATCTTTTCCTTTTTCTATTTTAGCATATACATCAACAGTATTGTTGTCGCCCAAATCTTTTATCAATACATTGTCGGCAAAGACTTCATCTTTTTTAATGCTTACTTTCTTTGATTTGTAATTTTTCATCTTTTTTTTCCAAGCTTTGGCAACAGCATCGGGAGTAGCACCATAAACTGTAGTATATAAGGCATTCTGACTACCCGAAGAGAAAGAGTGAGAACCTTCTTTTACGGTAACTTTTTTTTGAGCAGAAACAGCAAAACTAAAAAATAGAGCGATGAGTGTGATGGTAATTTGTTTCATGAGAAAATGTTTTAG
>CAZSHT010000030.1:0-5565 GCA_964606715.1 uncultured Bacteroidales bacterium | reverse complement strand
TAAAAAATAGAGCGATGAGTGTGATGGTAATTTGTTTCATGAGAAAATGTTTTAGTTTAATTTTGATTACAAATAAAAAGACAAAACCAATGCCAAAAAAGTTTCTTGTGAGAAAGATATTTTATAGTTTTCAACATTTACGAACAGGATGTAGTTTGTTATTTATAAAAATACTATTTTTACCATAATTATATTAATTTAAATAAATACTTGTTATGAAGTTCGGTAGATTGCTGATGGCTAATTTGTTAGCGTTTATTATTTTATCTGTCTTTTTATTTTTCTTATTTATTGGAATGATTGTTTCGTTGGCAACATTCGGAAAAAAAGAGACGGTGAAGATAAAAGATAATTCGGTATTGTACCTTGACTTTAAACAGCCGATAAAAGATTTTGCATCTATGCCAAATCCGTTTGATAATCTTTTGAACATGCCAAGTTTTAAGGATTTAGTGGAAAATCAACCCATGAATTTATTGAGCGTTTTGCAACATATCAAATATGCTGCTACCGATAATAACATAAGAGGTATCTTTTTGGATTTTAAAGATTTCAATATAAACATGGCTAATTTGGAAGAAATTCGTAATGCCTTGAAAGAATTTAAAAAATCGAAAAAATTTATTATTGCTGATGCTGATGTCTATACGCAAGCTTCATATTATTTGGCTTCAGTGGCTGATTCCATTTATCTGACACCCGAAGGTGATTTGACATTGAAAGGGTTGAGTGCCCAAATAATGTTTTACAAAGGCTTGCTTGATAAGTTGGAAGTAGAGCCGGTGGTGATTCGTCACGGGAAATTCAAGAGTGCCGTAGAGCCGTATCTATTAGATAGTATGAGTGATGCCAATTATTTGCAAACAAAAACTTATGTGTCTTCAGTGTGGAATCATTTGCTGAAAGGTATTTCCGAAGAGCGACACATTCCTGTTGATTCTCTGAATGCTTGGGCTGACAGCCTGATTATTACAGGGTATCGAAAACCTCTACAAAAACACTTGATAGATGCTTTGAAATACCGCGATCAAGTATTGTCGGGATTAGCACAACGACTGGGGCTGTCGGCGAATGCGGATATCAATAAAGTGTCGTTGAAAACTTATGTGAAACAAGATATTCCAAAACCGGTTACCCGAAATCGTATAGCGGTGATTTATGCACAAGGACAAATAGATATGGGCAATGGCGATAATGCGACTATTGGTTCCGATCGTTTGTCGAAAGAATTACGAGAGGCAAGGGAAGACAGTGCCGTGAAAGCTATCGTATTGCGTATTAACTCTCCGGGAGGAAGTGCTTTGGCATCGGAAATAATTTGGCGAGAGGTGGTGTTGGCAAAACAGTTTAAACCGGTTGTTGTATCCATGGGAGCATTAGCGGCTTCGGGAGGATATTATATTGCTTCTCCGGCCGATGTGGTTATTTCTAATCCTACCACAATTACAGGTTCTATCGGTGTTTTTGGGTTGATGTTAAATATGAAGAAATTATTGAATAATAAATTAGGCATTAATGTCGATGGTTACAACACAAATGCACATTCCGATTTGGGAACAACTTACAGGGGGTTGACACCTTATGAACAAAAAGTGATGCAAAATATGGTGGAACGCACTTATGGCACATTTGTATCGCATGTGGCCGACGGTCGCAAAATGACTTTTGCCGAAGTGGACAGTATAGGACAAGGACGCGTGTGGACAGGAGCTAATGCCATAAAAATAGGTTTGGTTGATTCTATTGGCGGTTTAATGTATGCTTTGGAAGTGGCAGCACAACGGGCAGACCTTGATAAATATTGGATAGTAGAATATCCCAAGCAAAAAAGCTTTATGCAGTCATTATTGAATTTAAATAATGTGCAAACATTGTTTAAGTCGAAAGTACCGTTTGTGAATGATTTGGATGAAAATTTACAATACTTGCAAAATATTTTGAGTCGAAAAGGTGTGCAAGCCATATTGCCTTATGTGATTGATTGGAATTAAGTCGTGGTAAATAATGAAAAGCAGGCATCTCAAGATGTGATATTTGAAGCTATACCAATTCTGATGTGTTGATAAATAATATGTAAAGCAACTAATCCAATCAAGATTATATCTACTTTTGTTATTCTAAAATTTATTATTATGTTGAAACCACTATCTATTTTTTTTACAGCTTTTTTATTTTCAATTCTTGTCTCAGCACAAGATACCGTTACAGTTTTACAATATAATTTGTTGAATTATGGAAATTTTACCAGTTATTGTACCAAAGACAATAATAATATTGATGATAAAGACGGCTATTTACGAACGATTATTGAATACACTCAACCTGATATTTTTACTGTAAATGAGATGAAGGCTAATGTCGATACCGTTGATCGTTTGTTGAATAAAGTTCTTAATGCCGATGGACGAAATTATTTCAAACGAGCTAATTATGCCAATGAATCAGGAGGATATACAGTAAATATGTTGTATTACAATTCCAACTTATTTACTTTTTATGATCAAGTGAATATTGCAACCGACTATCGTGATATTAATTTATATACCTTATATTATAATTCACCTCATTTAGATTCAGGTGATACCGTATTTTTGACTTTTACCGTAATGCATTTGAAAGCAGGTAGTGGTGATGACGATAAAGACGACAGGGCAAAAATGACAGAAAAATTAATGGGACATTTCCAACTTAATGGTATGCCGGTAAATACTTTGGCAATGGGTGATTTCAATGTGTATGAAAGTTCGGAAGAATGTTTTCAGGATTTAACCAATGATGATGATGAATCATTACGATTCAATGATCCGATAAATAAACTTGGTTCATGGCATAATAATAGCAATTTTGCCGATTATCATACACAAGCAACGCATACAGCCAATGATAATGATTGTCCTTCAAAAGGTGGAATTGATGACCGGTTTGATTTCATTTTGATAAATAATGATATAAAAAATGATGCAAAATATGTTGAATATTTAGATGACTCTTATTGGGCTGTGGCAGAAGACGGAGAACATTTCAACAAAGCATTGATTGATGATCCTGCTAACACAACCGTGCCATCAGATGTCTTAGATGCGTTGTATAATAATTCAGATCATTTGCCGGTAACTTTGAAGCTAGTTATTCATGAAGAGGCATTGAAAATACCGGAGAAAAAACTTGCACAAATGCCGTTATTGTCGGTTTATCCAAATCCAACAGATGGGAAGCTAAGGGTTTCTGTGAAAAATACTATAACACATGCTACGGTAAAAGTTTTTAATGTGCTTGGGAAATGTGTTTGGTCAAAGAAAAATGTTGATTTGACGAATAAATCGTATTTATTGGATATCTCCAATCAAAATAGTGGACTTTATTTCTTGCGAATATCATCGGGTAAAAAAGTATTGACAACGCGTTTTGTAAAACATTAAAATTTTTCTTTGATAGATTGAGTTCTTGGAAAATTTAATAAAATAAGATTGTAGAAAAACGCAAAGAAAATAACTCCGGCTTGTCTGTTGAGCATTGATTCGGTAGAGAAGTTAATGATAATGATGAAGATAAAACCAATCGGCAATAGCCAATTTTTTGTTTTCGTGAAATAAATTATAGGCAACAACAATATCATAACAAATAACAAAGAACCAAGGATTCCAATTGCAATAGTTGTTTCGAGAAATTGATTGTGAACATTTAATTTTAAAGCTTCGGCTTTTGTAATATCTTGTTCGTGGTATTGATTTACCAAAATATCTTTCACATCACCGGTGCCATAGCCAAAAGGATTTTCGATAATTAAATTATTGGATACTTCCCAAATTAAAATGCGTAAAGAACTAGACGAGGCAGTATGGGGGTCAGGTGTTTGTTTGCGGTCGTGTAAAAATTCATTGAGGCCGGCATTGAAGCGTACATTCGATGACATGTAATAAAAACTTGTGGGGATAAGCAGTAGGAATAGTACAATGAAAATCCAACGAGAAGAAGCATGTCTTCGAATGTGATAAATAAAATAAATGATAAAAACAGCAATAATGCTAATGAAACCGGATTTGGCAGAAGTTAAATAAATAGAAGCGATAAATAAACCGGTAATAATAAATAAAAAAAATAACCGAATTTTCTTTTGCTCATATAGATAAAATGCAATGAGAGTAGCAAACGATAAATACATGGCATAGTAAGAGGTGTGCATCAGTAAGACAAATTGGGAATAATACAAAGGAAATATACCTTGAGAATATTTAACAAAAAACAGATGCCCCCAATAAATACTTGTAATAGTGATGGCTCCCAATAAAAACGCCATTAGAATAAGGTGGAAAAAACGATGATAGTAACGATTAGAATAAAATAGCATCAAAGGGAATAAAATGAGTCCCAATTTTACCTGCAAGTCAAAAAGTCCGTCATCAATATTTTGGGTAAACAACATGCCTATGACAAAAAGCAGATAAAACAAAATACCGCCATAAAAAGAATATCGAAGAAGAGGTGGAAGTTGATAGCGATAAGTGTTTCGTTTGGTTATTCGTTCAACCAGCCAAGTTAACACCCATAGGGCAGTAAAGTCACTGATAGCAACCCTATTGAAAGGAAGAAAAAACATTAAAAGCAAAACTGAGAAAAATTGGATACGCGAAAAACTAATATGGCGAAACCATTTCTTCATCGTTCTAAACAGTTTGTTTTTTTTTGGAAGCAACAGCCAGTAATGTACCTAAGACAATGCCCAATAAGGCGGCAAATAAAATCTGCATGTCTTTGGGAAGTAAAAAAGTAATAGTATGTGCCGGAATCCAAAATAACGGAATGGTTTTTTTGAAAATGAAATTCCATTGAGTTTCCCAGTCTAAATGAGTTATTATGTGTTTCATCTTCAGTGGTTTGAAAAGACAACTGAAAGCACCGTTGTGTTGAATGATATGGGTATCGGTAATTTTGTGAAAAGTCATTAGTACAGGAGCATAGATAAGGTTTAGGCTAGTGCTGATACTGAAAGTTAATAAGACTTTTTTCCATTGAAGAGGTTCTGCCATCAAACCGGAAGCACCGTGTAGCCCGCAATATTCCAAGAAAGTAGGAACCCCGGAAATGAAAATTATAAAAGCCATTTTAATAGTGATTCCATAAAACCCCCAGTAAATAGCACGCGGCAAAATACCAAACCCTTTGTTGAAATAATTGCCGGTACGAATACGAGCACCAATAATCTCACCCAAAGTGGCTAAAACTGCAAATTTGACAAAAGCCATGATAAGACCGTGAGCTCTGTTGAATGAAATATAAAAATTGAAAAGGCTGTCGAAAAGAAAAAATGGAAGAAATAAAAGAACAAAAAATGCGATGAGACCTAAATCTTTTTGTTTCATGGGTTATTGTTTATAAAATGATTAACTATAAAAACAGAACAAATGTATAAAAAAACTTCTGATTTTTTTCGTTTAGAAGCTATTGGTAGAATCTTATCGAAAAATACAATGATTGAATTATTGTATGGTACACGAAAATGGTTTATCTTGCTAACATTATCTTTTAATATAGAAATGGTTTGTTTTTTTATTTTTCAAAAAGATA
>CAZSHT010000029.1:6387-14453 GCA_964606715.1 uncultured Bacteroidales bacterium | reverse complement strand
GTCAATTTCTTTAATCTTCCCGCTTGTAAATAATGGTATTGATGTTCATTCCTGCACCTACCGATGCCATCACCACAATATCACCGTTGTTGATAGCATGTGGCTTCATCTCGCCTTTTTCTATTAAATCCAAAAGCGTAGGAATCGTTGCTACCGAAGAGTTGCCCAACCATGCAATTGTCATTGGCATCATATCTTCCGACACTTCTTTTTTGCCATACAAGGCATACAGGCGTTGCAATATAGCATCATCCATTTTTCCATTGGCTTGATGTATCAATACTTTCTTGATGTCTTCCAGATGCAGATTTGTTTTGTCGAGACATTCTTTTATGGTTTGTGGTACATTTTCCAAAGCATATTGATAGAGCTTCCGTCCGTTCATTTTTAGATACAACCGCCCTTTTCGTGATGGGTTATAGGATTCGCCCATATACAGCATTTTTGAATACAAGAAAGTATCTGAGCGAGTGCGATGACCCAAAATTCCTATCGGTGTATCACTTTCTTTGGCTTCCAAAATAGTTGCTCCTGCACCGTCGGCATACAGCATACTGTCTCTGTCATGCGGGTCGGAGATACGAGACAAAATATCGGCTCCTATAACCAATATTCGTTTAGCATCACCGGCTTTAATGTAATAATCGGCTTGTATAACACCTTGCAACCAGCCCGGACATCCAAACGGCAAATCATAGGCAATGGTATACGGATTTTTTATTCCTAATTTATATTTTACCCGTGCTGCCAAAGATGGCACAATGTCCACTTCATTATTGTCGGGGCGTACATCACCAAAATTGTGAGCAACAATGATATAATCCAAAGTCTCTTGGTCTATTCCTGCCGATTTAATTGCTTCAACAGCAGCCAGGTGAGCAATGTCGGAGGTTACCAAATCATCGGGAGCATGACGGCGTTCGGCAATGGTGGTGATTTTAATAAACTTATCTATTATTTCTTGATTGTTCTTATTAATCTTTGTTCCGTCAGCCTCATAAAATTCTTTGTCCAAAAAATCTTCATTTTTCACTCGGCGAGGAGGAATATAACTCCCTGTTCCTTTGATAATACTATAAATCGATTTCATCTTTTAAAAACATTTTAATTTAAAAACAATTGCCTTATTTCTTTGTCTAAAAAAGACAAAAGTAATCATTCTTTTAAGGAAAACAATTGAGTTTATTTTTATTTCAACTTTTTTTCCATTAATAAGGATAAAAATATTGTTAAGAAAAATACTAAATAACAAAAACAGCTAAATTTGTCGCCGTTTTTATTTAACGAAACTATATGAATGAAAAACAAACGATAGCATCTTCAACGCGCAAAAAGCATACTATCAAACGCATTCACAGGGTAAACAAACGCAATGGATTTTATAAATTTTGTTGTAAAAATGCATTGTATCTTTTATTGTCGTTGGTATTTATCATTGCTGTTATTGTGTTTGTCCAAAATCTCATCGATATCGATCAACTTTTCAAATCGGTGCTTCACAATCTTCCCACAACCGATATTTTTATCTTATTCTTTTTTTCCGAATCATTATTAGGACTTATTCCTCCCGATATTTTCATTGTTTGGACCAAAACATTGGCACATCCCTATATGGCTGTGGCATTACTTTCTATCCTGTCGTATATTGGCGGTATCAATTCTTATTTTATCGGTATGCAAGCCAATCGCATCGCAAAATTGCGTCGGCATGTGATGGAAAAAGGCGAAAAATATGCCAAGCAAATTGAACGCTGGGGGCAGGCTGTTATTATCATTGCAGCCCTCTTTCCGCTTCCGTTTGCGATGGTTTGTGTCGTTGCCGGTATGGCAAAATTTCCATTTAAACGATTTTTGATTATTACTATTACGCGAATTTTGCGTTTCTTTGTATATGCTATTATTTTGTATAGCTTTATCCATTGAAAAATGATTACGATAAAACAGTTTACCATTGAAGATTCCGACACTTATCAGCAGTCATTGGAAATTCGAAATAAAGTATTCGTAGTAGAACAGGGTGTTTCTCCTGAGTTGGAAATAGATGAGTATGAGGCAGATGCTATTTATTATCTGCTATTCGAAGGTGATGAACCGGTAGCTACCGCTCGTTACAGAGAAACTTCGGAAGGCGTTAAATTGGAACGCTTTGCCGTTTTGCAAGAATATCGTCATAACGGTTATGCCGGTGAAATTCTCAATCATATATTGGCAGACCTGAAAGAAGAAAACAAACCGATTTATCTGCATGCTCAAGAGCAAGTTGTCAGCTTTTATGAAAGATTTGGCTTCAAAAAAGTCGGCACCCGATTTTTTGAAGCCGGTATTCCACATTTTAAAATGATACAACACCATTGAATAAGTTAAAAGCACTTGCCGGACAAACAGCGATTTACGGTCTCAGCAGTATCATAGGCCGGTTTCTCAACTATTTATTGGTGCCTCTCTATACCTACAATCTTCCTGCCGACCAATATGGTATCGTTACCGAATTGTATACTTATGTGGGGTTTCTCATCATTTTACTTACCTACGGTATGGAAACAGGATTTTTCCGCTTTGCCAATCAAGAAAAAGATTATCGTGAAGTATATACGACCTCATTACTTTCATTGCTTGGAACATCGTCATTATTCATATTGATAATTGTATTGTTCAATTCGAATATCGCCGAACTTATCGGCTATGGCAATGCCCCTCAATATATCTTATGGTTTGGCATCATTATCGGTGCAGATGCTCTTACAACGATTCCATTTGCCAAATTACGACATGAAAACAAAGCCGGTCGTTTTGCTGTGATTAAGCTTTTGAATATCCTGATTAATGTCGGATTCAACTTATTTTTCATTGTGTATTGTCCGTATCTCAAACAACATTCTCCCAATGCGTGGCTTATCACACAATTCCATTTAGGCGACATCAGTGTAAAATATATTTTTATTTCTAACCTCATCGCCTCGTTGGCAACTCTCATTTTGCTTATTCCCGATATTTTCACGCTCAAACTCAAGTTCAATCCGGTTATTTGGCGAAAAATTATTATTTATTCCTTACCGTTGCTTTTGGCAGGTTTGGCAGGAATGGTAAATGAAATGCTCGATAGAATTTTGCTGAAAATATATTTGCCCGACGGTGTCAATGTGATGCGAGAAATAGGAATTTATGGTGCCAACTACAAAATAGCCATCTTGATGACATTGTTTATTCAGATGTTTCGCTATGCTGCCGATCCATTTTTCTTTTCCCAATCGAAAGAAAAAGATGCCAAAAAAACCTATGCCGATGTGATGAAGTATTTTATCATTTTCGGATTGTTAATTTTTTTAGGTGTCATGCTCTATCTTGATATTATCAAATATTTCATCGGTGCCGACTATCGCGAAGGGCTCAGAATTGTTCCCATCATTTTGCTTGCCAACTTGTTTCTCGGTATTATCTACAATCTGTCTATTTGGTATAAGCTCACCAACCGCACGCGATTCGGTGCTATGATTGCCGTATTTGGGGCTGTTATTACCATTGTCCTAAATATTGTTTTAATTCCTAAAATAGGTTATATGGGTTCGGCATGGGCTACCTTCTTTTGCTATTTTTCTATGATGTTGCTGTCTCTCTATTTAGGCTCTCGATATTATAAGATTAATTATCCCTATCGGTCTGTCTTGCTTTATTTTGCCCTTGCCTTATCATTGTATTTTGCATCTACAAAAATCTCTATATCAACCACTTGGATACATCTGTCTGTCAACACTGTTCTCATAGGAATCTTTATTATCTTTGTTTTGCTGAAAGAACATATTATTTTTAATACAAAAAAACACCTCTCTTCATGATTACCGTAAAAATTGTAAACCAATCGAAACACAAAAATCCGACTTATGCCACACCCGATTCGGCCGGCATGGATATATATGCCAACTTAGAAACGCCGGTTATTTTAAAACCATTGGAACGCACCCTTATCCCTACCGGCATTTTTGCAGAATTGCCTTCGGGATATGAGATACAGGTGCGACCACGAAGCGGATTAGCTTTCAAACACGGCATTACGGTTCTGAATACACCCGGCACTATCGATGCCGATTATCGTGGCGAAATAAAAGTCATTTTGGTAAATCTCTCCAACGAACCGTTTACGATTAACGATGGTGAACGCATTGCCCAACTGGTTGTCAACAAAGTGGAAACCATAGAATGGGAAAATGTAACCGAACTTTCTGATACCGAACGCGGAGCAGGCGGATTTGGACATACCGGAAAAAAATAAAAAACAATTGAAAAAATGAAAATAATCATACCAATGGCAGGAATGGGAAAACGGATGCGTCCGCATACCCTCACCATACCAAAACCATTATTGCCCATTGCCGGCAAACCCATTGTGGAACGCTTGGTAGAAGAGATTGTCGAAACAGTGAAAACACCTGTCAGCGAAATAGCATTTGTCATAGGTCGTTTTGGCGAAGAAGTGGAAAACAATCTCAAAGCCATTGCCCAAAAATTCGGCAGTAAAGCATCTATCTATTATCAAGATGAACCGCTTGGCACAGCCCATGCCGTATGGTGTGCCCGTCCGTCGCTCGACGATGAGACCATTGTTGCTTTTGCCGATACTCTCTTCAAAGCCGATTTCAATATTGACAATACTGCCGATGGAAATATTTTTGTAAAACAAGTGCCCAATCCGGCAGCTTTTGGAGTGGTAAAAACCGATAACAACGGTGTGATAACAGATTTCATTGAAAAACCTCAAACTTTTGTTTCCGATTTGGCTATCATCGGAATCTATCATTTTCGTTCGGGAGCACAGTTGCTGGAAGAACTTCAATCGCTTATTGACAACAAACGAACCGTAAATGGCGAATATCAACTCACCGATGCTCTTGAAAACATGAAATTAAAAGGGTTATCACTCAAAACAGCGACCGTATCGGGGTGGTTCGATTGTGGCAACAAAGATGCTACTGTCGATACCAACAAAGAGGTGTTACGAATCAAAGGCAATATGGTTAGTGACCTTGCTATTATCGACAATGCCGTTATCATACCGCCTTGCTATATAGGTGAGAATGTAAAAATCGCCAATTCGGTAATCGGACCTTATACTTCGGTAGAAGCAGGAGCAGAAATTGTAAACAGCCTTGTGCGAAAATCCATCATTCAGCAAGACAGTCGCTTGATTTATGCCAATCTCAACAATTCGATGGTAGGAAAATCAGCAAAGGTAGAAGGAAAAGTTTCGGATATCAGCATCAGTGATTTCTCTACGATGCACTAAATTTTCAGAATCTTCGTTATCATTATTCGTATGACAAAAAACGCTACTCGTATTTTCTGTTTCATTGTTTTCATTTCGATGGGAACAACGGTGTTTGCTCAGTTGGGCGGACGGTATGCGTATCAGTTTTTGTCGATTGACAACAATGCTCTTTCTACGGCTCTCGGTGGCGATAATATTGCTACGCCGGCTCACGATTTAGGACTCATCTATCACAATCCCGCCTTGCTCGATTCGTCCTACACCAATGATATCACATTGAATTATGTCAATTATTTTTCCGATATCAATTTCGGATATGTAAGCTATGCCCGAAATTTCAAGAAATACGGAACGGCAGCTATCGGCTTAAACTATCTCAACTACGGCACTTTTACAGAGGCTGACGAAACGGGTGTTATCTATGGAACATTTACCATTGCCGATTACGACATGAATCTTTATTGGGCCAAAGCTATCGACAGCAATTGGAGTGGAGGCATAGCATTGAAAGCATTTTATTCCGATTATTATATTGTCAACTCCTTTGCGATGGCCGTTGACGGAGGTCTCTTCTATCACAACAAAAAACATTTATTTACCTTTGGTGCCACTATCAAAAATGCAGGCATACAATTGTTGCGTTTCACACCTGAGAACAAAGAAAAATTACCTTTCGATATCCAATTGGGAATTTCCAAAAAAGTAAAACACGCACCGTTCCGCCTTTCGCTTACGGCTACCAATCTTGTTCACTACAATCTACAATACAACGATTCCATTGCCTTGGATATCCCTGTCGATACTTCTCAGGCACCGCCAAGTAAATGGCTGACTTACAGCGACAATATTATGCGACATTTGATTTGGGGTGTTGAATTTTTGCCAACCAAAAACTTTTTTGTTGCCATTGGCTATAACTATCGCCGGCGACAAGAATTGAAGGTGATGACGCGTCGTGCTTTAACAGGATTTTCATTGGGAGCAGGGTTTAAGATATCCCATTTTTATTTTTCTTATGCATGGGCAAAATACCATTTGGCAGGCTCATCTAATATTATCAGTGTGCGAATGAACATTGGTGATTTTTGGAAAAACGGGAAAACCATACAGGAATAATCCAAAACTGCTTTTTATTTTTCACCAAACAATGTTTCCACGAAAAGTTTTTTGTTGAATAGTTGTAAATCGTCGATACCTTCGCCTACACCAATGTATTTTACGGGAATTTTAAATTGGTCGGAAATGCCTATTACCACACCACCTTTGGCTGTTCCGTCAAGTTTGGTGATTGCAAGAGCATTGACTTCGGTCGCTTTGGTAAATTGTTTTGCTTGCTCAAAGGCATTTTGTCCTGTCGAACCATCAAGCACCAATAGAATTTCGTGTGGAGCATCGGGCAAAAGCTTACCCATTACGCGTTTTATTTTGGATAATTCTTCCATCAAATACGCTTTGTTGTGCAGGCGTCCTGCCGTATCGATAATAACGACATCAGCATCATTGGCAATAGCCGATTTCAGCGTGTCAAAAGCAACCGATGCGGGATCGGAACCCATTTTTTGTTTTATCAAATTAACACCTGTTCTGTCTGCCCATATTTGCAATTGGTCTACAGCTGCTGCACGAAAAGTATCGGCAGCACCGATATATACTTTTTTGCCGGCATTTTTGAACATATTTGCCAGCTTTCCTATCGTTGTTGTTTTCCCTACACCATTGACACCAACAACCATTATTACATACGGTTTTTTAAGGTCTGTTTCCGAATTTGTTGTTTCATTATCGTCCAAAAGGGAGGCTATTTCTTCTTTTAGTATCTCATTTAATTCCTCAACACTCGTAAATTTATCTCTTCTGATGCGGGCTTCGATGCGTTCAATGATTCGTAATGTGGTATCGACACCAACATCTGATGATATTAGGATTTCTTCCAAATTGTCCAGCACCTCATCATCGACTTTTGATTTGCCGACAACAGCTCTGGTCATCTTCTTAAAAAAACTGTCTTTCGTTTTTTGAATACCTTGTTCCAGTTTCTCTTTGTCTTCTCTTTTTGAGAAAAAATCAAATAACCCCATCGTTTATAAATATTGATATTAATATAAAAAAACTAAAGCCCTCTTCCAAAAGAAAGAGAGCTTCAAGTTATGATAATTTTATTAATCTTCTTCTTATTTTTTTGCGAAAAAGTCTTTCATATGGTCTTGATGCACCATACTTTCTTTAAATTGGTAAGCTCCTGTTTTTTCGGATTTTACCATTTTAATGACTTTAACATAATTTTTACCTTCCCCTGTTTGAAGCGTAGCAACTACTTTTTTTGCCATGATATATTCTCCTATTTAATTTCTTTATGTATTGTATATTTTTTTAAGATTGGATTATATTTTTTTAGTTCCAACCGTTCCGGTGTATTTTTTCGATTTTTTGTTGTAATATAACGAGATGTACCTGGCATACCCGACGCTTTATGTTCGGTACATTCTAAAATAACTTGTATTCTATTTCCTTTATTTTTTTTAGCCATTGCTTTATCTCCTTAAAAATTTTTAATATAACCTTTTTCTTTAGCTCTTCTTAATGCTTCTGAAACACCCACTTTATTTATTAATCGAATACCGGCAGCCGAAACTTTAAGAGTAATCCAACGCTCTTCTTCCGGAATATAAAACTTCTTAACAAACAAGTTTGGATAAAATTTCCGTTTTGTTTTGTGGTGAGAGTGAGAAACATTATTTCCCGACATCACCCTCTTTCCTGTTATTTGACAAACTTTTGACATCTTCCTTATTTTTTGGACTTGCAA
>CAZSHT010000029.1:0-6287 GCA_964606715.1 uncultured Bacteroidales bacterium | reverse complement strand
TCTTTCCTGTTATTTGACAAACTTTTGACATCTTCCTTATTTTTTGGACTTGCAAAATTAATATTTTTTCAGTTCAGCCAATCATTTTCCGAGTTTTTTTTTAAAACTATCTGTATTTGTAAATGTAATCCTTACTATTTGCGTCATCATGTGTTTGTCTATAAGACATTTACAGTCAATGTGGTTGCCATAAAATTTAAGGTTTGATAATTTAAAGATTCTCGAAAAAAAATCGATAGAAAATACGGTCTTGACTTTTTTATTTTCCATTTTTGCACCGATGAAAACGCCACATATCAATATTGCTGATTACGATTATCCGTTGCAAGAAAAAAACATTGCCAAATATCCGTTGGAGAAACGCGATGAATCGAAGTTATTGCTTTATCGGAAAGGTGATATCTCTCATGATAGATTCAAAAATATAGCCGATTTTTTGCCCGAAGGCAGTTTTTTGGTAATGAACAACAGTCGTGTGATTCATGCTCGCTTGGAACTTTATAAGACAACCGGAGCACGCATCGAGATATTTTGTTTGGAACCGGTAGAACCTGCCGATTTTGAACGCAATTTTGAATCGTTACAAGGAGTTACATGGAAATGTTTAGTGGGAAATGCAAAAAAATGGAAAACAGGAATTCTTACCAAAGAAATTGTGGCAGACAATCGAAAAACAATTCTGACAGCCGAGAAATTGACACAAACAGATGCTCATTTTTACATTCGTTTTTCGTGGGATAATGACAATATCAGTTTTGCCGACCTCATCGATGTTGCAGGAAAGATTCCGATACCGCCGTATCTCAACAGAGATGCCGAAACGATAGATACACTACGATATCAAACGATTTATGCCGAACAAAACGGTTCGGTAGCAGCACCTACGGCAGGGCTTCATTTTACCGATACGGTGTTCGAGTCGTTGAAACAACGCCAAATTTCGTGGGACTATGTAACCCTTCATGTGAGTGCCGGAACTTTCAGACCTGTAAAATCCGACACAATAGCCGGACACACGATGCACAATGAGCATTTTGTGGTGCAACGGTCGTTTATCGAAAAATTGATTACTCAAAAATTTGTTGTGTCGGTAGGAACAACTTCGATGCGCACCTTGGAAAGTATTTATTGGTTGGGAATACAATTGGCACAAGGCAATAAATCGTTGCATATTCCACAATGGTTTCCGTATAAACACCCGTCATCACTGACGGTCAGAGAGAGTTTATCGGCTATCTTGCATTATTTCGATGAAACAAAAACTTCTTTTTTGTCGGCCTCAACAGAGATAATTATCGTTCCGTCCTACACCATTCGGATGATACAAGGATTGATTACGAATTTTCATCAACCCAAAAGCACTTTACTTCTGTTGGTAGCGGCTTTGGTTGGTGATGACAAATGGAAAGATTTATATGATTATGCCTTAAAAAACGACTTTCGATTTCTTAGTTATGGCGATAGTTCATTATTAATACCTTGAAATGTTAATCTCTAGGTTTTCGCCGGCGTAACCACAAGGTCATACCGGGCTTAATGTCGTTGGCGTTTTTCAGATTATTTTTCCGCAGGATAGACCGCGATTTCATGGCAAAGTGTTGAGCAATATCGTGAAGCGTTTCGCCTTGTTTTACGGTATAAGTTTCGATACCGCGTGCAGCTCGTGAGCGTTTAGGTTGGATATAATAGCGTTTGCCGGGAACGGGTTCGGCAGATTTTGGCAGTTCATTGTATTTGTAAAGTTGCCACCGCATCATTTCCAGTTCTTCGGCTATTTTGTAAAACGAATCTCCTTTTTTGGCTGTGATGTATTTTACTCTATTATTAGTGTTGATGGTTCGGCCAAACGGATTGAACGAAAACGATTCGTCATCTTTTCGTTTTCGATGTGTTTTTCGTTTATGATTTTTCTTGACTTTTTTTGTGGGTTTGTTATTGTTATCGGCAAGGGCATCGGCAGATGTCATTTGGTCGTATTGATAAAGTTTATATCGTTCAATGATGGTAATGAGGCGTTTGGGATAACTTGAGGCAGTGGCATATCCTGCTTTTTTCAATCCGTGAGCCCATTTTTTATAATCCGTAGGCGAATAGTTGAATAAAAACTGATAACGACGCCCGTTCTTTAAAAATTTGGAGTGGTCGCGAAACGATTGCCAAGCAGAAGAATAATGTCGAAAACACTCGTGTTTTTTATCATCGTCTTGATAGACTTTTTTGCCGGTCCACGAACTGTGACATTTGATACCGAAATGATTGTTGGCAACACGAGACAAATAACTGTTGCCGAAATTGGATTCTAAACAAGCTTGTGCCAGCGTGATGCTGGCAGGAATACCGTAAAGCTCCATCTCTTTGATGGCTACATCTTTGTATCTTTGAATGTATTCTTTCGGCGTAATAGTTTGGGATTTTCCTATTGTGCCGAAAAAGAGCAAAAGAAAAAACAAGATGCTTTTATACATTCGTTGGGAATATTGATTATTTTCGAACAAAATTAACGCGATAGTCCGTTGGTTTAGTGTAACAACCAACGGACTTGCTAACAAAATTATTCACACAACATTGCTATGGCATACGATTCGTTAAAACAAGCTGTCATTGATTTGGAACAACGCGGAGAACTGGTGCGAGTAAAAACACCCGTATCAACTGTATTGGAAATAACAGAAATCATAGATCGTTTGGTGAAGTCGGAAACCCAAAACAAAGCGGTTTTGTTTGAAAACACGGGAACAGATTTCCCATTGCTTATCAATTTATTTGGAAGTAAACAACGGATGGAAGCGGTCTTGGGAGTTTCACAACTTGATGATATTGCAAATGAAATCTTACATATCTTTGAAAAGCTGACAACACCACCGTCTTCATTTTTTGATAAATTAAAATTATTGCCACAGCTAAAAGCTCTTTCGCAATGGATGCCTCATCATAAAAAAGGCCGAGGAGAGGCGCAAGCTATCGTAATGCAAGAGCCGGATTTGAAAAAATTTCCCATTCTCACTTGTTGGCCTGCCGATGCGGCACCATTTATCACCTTGCCGTCGGTACACACGCAGTCGCCCGATGGAAAAGAACGCAATGTGGGAATGTATCGAATGCAGGTGCTCGATGAAAAAACAACCGCTATGCATTGGCATATGCACAAAGGAGGAGCAGCTCATTACGATGCGTATAAACAATTGAATCGAAAAATGCCGGTAGCCGTTACTTTGGGTGGTGATCCTATTTATACTTATGTGGCTACGGCACCCTTGCCCGATGGTGTCGATGAATATATTTTGGCGGGTTTTCTACGAAAAAAACGCGTTGAAATGGTGCGGTGTCTTACTCAGGACATAGAAGTCCCTGCCGATGTTGATATTGTCATAGAAGGGTATATCGATACGCAAGAACCACCGGTGGAAGAAGGTCCTTTTGGTGATCATACGGGATATTATTCTTTGCCCGATACATATCCGAAGTTTCATATTACTGCCATTACTCATCGTCGAAATGCGATATATCCTACCACTGTTGTGGGTATTCCGCCACAAGAAGATGCGTGGATAGGCAAAGCTACCGAACGCATTTTTTTACCATTGTTGCAATTGAGTGCATTGCCGGAATTGGTCAATATGAATATGCCTTTCTGGGGGGTAGCTCATAATTTGGTGATTGTTTCGGCAAAAAGTCGTGTGCCGGGAGTGGCACATAAGATAGCACATCAGTTTTGGGGAGCCGGACAAATGGCGTTCAATAAAATACTTATTGTAGTAGATGAAACCGTGCCGGTGCATGATATGAAGCAGGTGTTACGGGCTGTTGTATCCAATGTGTCGATAGCGACAGATGTAATGTTGTCGCAAGGGATGCTTGATGTGCTCGATCATGCAACAGAGCAAAAAGCTTTTGGCGGAAAACTATTGATAGATGCTACCAAAAAGAATATCGAACAAAAAAACGAAACTTTGATATTGCAGGAAAGCTCAATGGCTCATCAAAAAATAGAAAAAGCATATGTGCTGTTGAATCAAGAAATAATATTCCTGCAAGTTAAAGACCGTTTGAATATCAGCGAGTTAGACACTATTGGGCTAAGTGAGAATTGTAAAACGGTAATCCAAATTAATACGGAAATTAATCCTCATGAACCCGATTATCTGTTGTGGCAAATATTGAATAATATCGATATTGACAGAGATGTGCAAAAGTTGAAAAACAGCAATTTGTTGTTTGTTGATGCCACACACAAAGCGGGCAAGCAATTTGCCTACGGACATTGGCCGAATATGTTGAAGATGCAAGACGATATTATCCGTTTGGTCGATAAAAAATGGGAGCAATATGGTTTTGGAAAAGCTATTGAATCACCCTCGAAACGATTTTCTTTTTTGAAAAATATTTCTGATGATTCGGCATATTACGATAACAAAGAAAAAAAATCTGAAAATTCATGAAATCATCTTTTTTTCAATCACCTTCTTTATTAAATTGTAACGGCACATTGATAGATATTTCCACACCTCGAATAATGGGCATTGTCAATATAACGCCCGATTCGTTTTATGCAAAAAGTAGAACCGCAGAAGCCGATTTTGTGGAACAAGTGCAGACGCATCTCGAAGCGGGAGCATCGATTATCGATATCGGTGCTATTTCGACGCGTCCGAAGGCAAATCTTTATGATGCCGAAACCGAAAAAAACCGTTTAAAAACAATATTACCGTTAGTAAAAAAACATTTTCCAAAAATATGTTTTTCGCTCGATACTTTTCGTGCCGATATTGCCCGATGGGCAGTGGAAGATTATGGTATTGCTATGATTAACGATGTTTCGGCAGGCGATTTGGACGAAATGATGTTTCGCACTGTTGCTGATTTGCAAGTGCCATATTGCATGATGCATATGCAAGGAACACCGGAAACGATGCAAGACAATCCGCAATATGATGATGTGACGCAAGAAATTATCGAATATTTTGCCCCTAAGGTGATGCAGTTGCAACGGTTGGGTGTAAATGATATTCTTCTTGATCCGGGCTTTGGATTTGGAAAAACACTCAATCATAATTATGAGTTGCTGTCTCATCTGTCGGATTTTCGATTATTTGAATTGCCTTTATTAGTAGGTGTTTCACGAAAATCGATGGTATTTCGGTTGCTGGATACGACACCGGAAGAAGCCTTGAACGGGACAACGGCGGTGCATGTCTTGGCATTGTTGGGCGGTGCCTCTGTTTTGCGGGTTCACGATGTGAAAGAAGCCCGGGAAGCTATTCGTATTGTGCAGAAATATAAAGAATTTGATTAGCGTTTTTCCATTATTACATTGGCAAAATACCGATTCTTATCAAAAAAATAGTTGACGATTTCAAAATCGTAGGTGTTTGCTGTAGCGTTTATTTCCCGAATACTGAATTTTTTGGATTGTCCGATATAAATAGGTTCCCCTTCTTCAACATCAACGGTGAGGTTTAGGGCTTGAATATGAATGCGTTGTGGTTTCTTACTGATAAAAAACCATTTGAATTTTCCATCTTCGGGATTGTAGGTCGTATAGTATTCAAAATTTTTAAGATTAAAGTTTCCGCCCAACTCATTGTTGATGCGTTGCAACAAGTAGGAACACCAATTTTTGCAGGTGTGATGATAGGCTTTGTATAATGTTTCGGGCATTTTCTTTAGGTCAAGTCCCAAAAATAAAAGGTCGCCTTTGGTCATAAGCTTGGTTATCCGGCGAAAGAAATCGGAAAATTCTGTATCGAGGAGTCCGCCTAAACTACTGCCGATGAAGAAGATAATGTTTTTTGTTGACTTATGACGGGGAATGGTTTTGAGTGCGTCGAAATAATCGGCATTGATGGTGTGTAGGTCTATCTGTGGCATATGTTTGGCAAAATCGACTTCCATATCGGATAAATATTTTTTACTAAAATCGATTGCAAAATAGCGGGTTGTGATATGTCGATGGCATTCCGACAATAAGATTTTTGTTTTCAGTGCATCGCCGGCACCAAATTCAATGATATTGATAGCTTGTGTTTGGTCGGAGAAATATCTGCATAGCTCGGATTTATAAGTTTTAAAAATTTCCAATTCACTCGAAGTAACATAATAATCGGGTGTTGCCATTAATTCTTGAAAATAGACACTGCCACGATCATCGTAATATTGGCGGTCGGGGATATACTTATGTTCGGCAGTCAGTCCTTTTCGAATATCTTCGGCAAAAACAATATCCATAGTTTTCTACGATTGATTTGTGTAAAGATAATAGTTTTTATTGAGGATAACAAGAAGAATAT
>CAZSHT010000028.1:0-15044 GCA_964606715.1 uncultured Bacteroidales bacterium | reverse complement strand
AACAATATTGGACTCATTTATTATTATCAAAAAAATTACAAACAAGCATTAGAAACCTTCAAACGCCTTCTATTAGAACATTATCCGTCAACTATAAAACAACAACTATCTACCCTAACAACCGATTTCAATGAATGGAAAGGTGAGTTGGAACAAATTGATGATGTTTGCGTTATCGGAATTAAATTTTGACACAATGCTTCGAAGATTCATTTATTTTATTTTTTCTGTCTTTAGTATTATCCTGCTGGTTCAATGTAAGAAACCAGAAATAGATAGTGATGGAAGTATTACTTTCTCTACAGATACCGTTTCTTTTGACACAATATTTTCAACAATCGGTTCAACAACCACATTTTTCAAGATATACAACCCAAACAATACGGATTTAAAAATTAGCAAGATTCACCTCGGCAGTTCACATTCTATGTTTCGCCTTAACATTGATGGTTACAATAAAAATTCTATTGAGAATCTAATAATCCCTGCCAATGACAGCCTGTTTGTTTTCGTAGAAGTAACCGTAAATCCAACCAACTCTAACTCTCCAATGGTAATTCTCGATTCGGTCATTTTTCAAATGGAGAAACATTCTCAAAATATAAAATTACAAGCTTTTGGTCAAGATGTGCATTTGATAAACGGACAAATTTTCAAAACAGACACAACTTGGACAAATGACAAACCTTATCTCATTTACAACTCTATGCTTGTCGACAGCCTCACCTCACTCACCATAGAAGAAGGGTGCCGATTACACTTTCATCATCATTCGGGCATGTATATAAAAGGGCAATTAATAGTAAAAGGGACAAAAGACAATCCTGTTTTATTTCAAGGCGATCGATTAGAACATTTTTACGATGATATTCCTGGACAATGGGACCGTATTGCTTTTCTTGAAGGCAGTTTTAATAATAAGATTAATTATGCCATCATCAAGAATGGTGTTATTGGCATACAAACAGGTTCTTTAGCAATAAACAACAAACCTTCTGTTGAAATTAAAAACACCGAAATTCTCAATATGAATTATGCCGGATTATATTCTCTTGGAGGCGGAATCACTGCCGAAAACACGATTGTTTCCAATTGCGGATTCTACGAAGCCGCTTTACTCATTGGAGGAAATTATCAATTCAACCAATGTACTTTTGTTAATTTTTGGAAATATGCCAATCGTTCGGAACCATCTATTGTTCTCACCAATTTCTTATTGGCAAACAACACTTATTACCTCGGCAATCTCTCTACAGCTTTTTTCGGAAACTGTATTATATATGGTAGTCTTGATGATGAAATCGGCTTTGGGAAAGACAATACAACCGAATTTAATTATCAATTTAAAAACTGCCTGATTACCTATAAAAAAACGGACATTTCAGACACCAACCACTTCCAAAATATCATCACCGGCGATGCAAAATTGGTTGATTACACAAAAAATGATTTCCATTTAATGCAAGAATCACCCTGTATTGATGCCGGCGATAAAACCATTGGCAATACGATTCCAACAGACCTTGATGAAATACCAAGAACGACAGATTCTGCTCCCGACTTAGGGGCTTTCGAATATTCTCCGAATTAAACAAACTCTATGTTATTTACTAAAAAACTTTCATTCTTCTCTTTGATTTTCATCGCCCTTATTTGCTTTTCATGCAATCGCATTCAAAACCTTTCACCGCTTGCTACACAAAAAAATGATTCAACTGTTAAACACGGGAAAACGATTGCTCGCATCATGTTCTATAATTGTGAAAATTTTTTCGACACACAACATGATTCCTTGAAAAACGACTATGAGTTTCTTCCCGACGGAAAAAAACATTGGACCAAACAACATTATTGGGACAAAGTAAACCGCATTGCAAAAACCATTATCGCTGTTGGAAAATGGAAGCCTCCTGCCATCATCGGGCTATGTGAAATAGAAAACAAACACACTTTGTTGTCATTAGTTGGCTATTCGCCTCTTAAAAAATTACACTACAGAGTTATTCACAAAGAATCTCCGGATCGTCGTGGCATTGATGTCGGAATTCTATATCAACCTAACCAATTTACACCTTTAGATACAAATTGGTATACAATTCGATTTCCGTTTGCGACGCGTTCAAAAACACGAGATTTGCTCTATGTCAAAGGTCTGTTGAAAAATAAAGACACCCTTCATTTTTTTGTCAACCATTGGCCTTCCCGTTGGGGCGGACAAAAAAACACAGAACCAAAACGACTATTCGTAGCAAAGTTTCTTCGTTCAAAAGCAGATTCTATTCTACAAAAAGATTCTACCGCAAATATTCTTATTATGGGTGACTTCAACGATCATCCCGATGATATAAGTATTACGCAAGGACTTCAAGCCGGTCATCAATATTCGGCAAATACAAACAACGCTCTTTACAACTTATCGTATCGACTAATGAAAGCAGGAGAAGGAAGTTATAAATACCACGGACACTGGGAAATATTAGACCAAATTATTATTTCAGGGGGGCTACTTTATGGGAATGAACACCTCAGAATATCATTGACAGATGCTCACATTTTTAAAGCTGATTTTTTATTGGAAAACGATGAACGGTATACCGGAACAAAACCATTCAGAACCTACATAGGCTATAAATACAACAATGGATTTAGCGACCATCTACCAATTTTTGTAGATATTCACCAAATCCATTAAAATTAAAAATAAGAATCTTTTTTTTAAAGTTCTGCTTCAATCATTTCAAAAGGAACAGAGATAATTGTTTGATAATCTTCACCGGCTTCCAACATATCTTCATCATCTTCTTCGTAATACCATTTAATCACAACATCATGACCGGCTTTTTTGATAGCCTCTAATTTTTTGAAGACATCTAAAATGCATTTCGATGAACTGGTATTAAAATATTCCAATTGCACATGCAAAACTGTTTTCTCTTGAGGATTGGTAGCATATTCTTCCAACCAACTTACCATTGGCTCATAAAATTCTATTGAATTTTCCGGAATTGAACGACCTTTTAGCTCCAATTGACCATTTTCTTCGAACTTTACAAATGGCGTTTTAGCCGTTCCTTCTATTTCTATTTTTCTCATAAGTCATTTATTTTAGTGGCAAATTTAATACAAATTCGTAAAATGCAATATTTTTTGTTACATCAAAAAAGTCATATTCTATCGGTTGCTTTGTTTTTCTGATAATATCAATCATTCCCAGTCCGCCTCCGCCTTTTTCCGACAATGAAGTCTCATTCAATATTATTTTATACAAATCCTTTATCTCATCTATCGTTAAAGCATTTAATTGTCTTATTCTATTTTTCAGAAATAAAACGGTTTGTTCATCTAAGAAATTCCCCGAAACGATTGACAACATATTTTCCTTTTTCAAAAACAAAAACACTCCAAATTTAGACTCCTGCCCTAACACTTCTTTGTCGTAACTATGATGGTATAGATTCTGTAAAGATTCTATAATAACAAACAAGATGCGTTTTCGTATTTTTTTATCAACCTCTAACTTATCTAATGCAGCCTCACTTTTATCGATAAATTCTGTTATTTTTTCAGAAGAAACACCACCTTCGAACTCCACAATAGGAGTTGCCCCTTTTTTCTTATCTTCTATCCATGTTTGTAAATCAAAGGCCATCATTCCTTTTTTTGAAAAAACAAATATATGCAATTAATTTAAATAATGAATATTCGAACAATCAGTTTTTAACATCCTATGCTTGATTTTCGCAAATGACATTCAAACTGCTTTAATTCTTCATTTATGTCCGACTCCTTTTGCAGTAAAGATAATCGCAAATCAGGTTCGACTTCTAAATTTCGCAATTCCAGATGTTGGTTTACAAACAACATTTCCACATCGGGATAAATGCCTTTTACTAAATCTGCCAATTCAACTATCGACAAATTCTTATCCACAACATCATATACATCGGACTCAAAATTCTGTAACATAAAATCGGCAAAAACAGTTATCAATTTATTGACATGTATAAATCCCCGTTTTTGTAATCCCGTTCCATTAATCTTAATTTTATGTTTGTATGCCGCATCAAACATAAAAGCATTCATCACAGTATCTTTCCTGAAAGAAACACCATAGCCGTAAGTATTTCCTATACGAAGAATAGCGGTTTGCATTTTAGGAAATAAGCGTTTCACATGGAATTCTCCTCTTAATTTTGAAGAACCGTAATAAGTCCTCGGAAAAGGCTCTATGGTATGATTTACAGCCGTAGGTGAATTGCCATATACCGAAATAGAACTTGCATAAATAAACTTTTTTACCGATGCGGTTTCTTCTGAAGCATATACCACTTCTGCTGTTCCCCAATTATTTATCTGCTCATACAAATGGTGACTGGCATTTATCAATCGTGACTCAACTCTGGCTGCCAAATGAATCACCACATCAATGCCTTGCATGATTTGTTTCAATTTTCGTGAATCCAACAACTCTCCCTCTATAAACCGAATTTTTCCGTTTTCGATATTTGAGTGCAAAAACAAATTATAATTTCGACGAGCCAAATTATCATAAATGATAACCTCCTTCACTTCCGGCATCGTATTTAAAACCCGGGCTAATTCCGTTCCTATATAACCGGCTCCTCCGGTAACTAAAACTCTCATATTTTTCATTTATTCATTATCAACTAAATCGGTATTCAATCCGCATTCTGTCTTGTTCAACCCAAACCATCGTGATGCTCGCTCACCCATCGACAAATCTACCTTTCTCGTACACGGCTCACAACCAATACTAAGATAGCCCTTTTCCTCCAATGGATGTTTCGGCAATTGATGTTCTTTTATATAACGATAAATACTGCGTTTATCCCAATCCAACATCGGATGATAGCGTCTTACACCATATTTTGCCGATTGCTCTACCGACATATTCTTTCGTACTTCGGTTTGGTCTGCTCGCACACCATTAATCCATACATCATACTGCATTAAAATTTGCTCCAGCGGTTGCACCTTGTTTATATAGCAACAATAATCCGGATCGGAAGTAAACAGCAAATTACCCAACACATCTTTTTGCTGACTTTTCGGAATCAAGGGCTTTACATCTATAACAGTCAACCCAAACTGCTCGGCTATCAAATCTTTGTATTCTATTGTCTCAGGAAACAAATAGCCGGTATTCACAAAATAAATGGGAATCGTGTTGTCTATTTGACTTAAAATATGCAACATCACAACACTATGTGTCTGAAATGAAGATGAAGCAAACAAGGCTAATCCTTTCTGCTGATAGTCGATAATCTGTTTTTTTATTTCACCTACCTTCATGTAGTACTTACTGCATATTTTATTTGGTTTATCAAAAAAAATTCATTACATTTGAAAAACTCTTTTACTTTCAATTTGTTATTCCGAACAAAAATACAATAAAATTGACTGTATTAAAAAAGATATTTCATTTTTATTATCGGGGTTTCACCGACATGCCCCATTATGGCAAACAAGTATGGACAGTCATTATCATCAAATTAGCCATCATGTTTTTAGTTTTCAAAGTTTTCTTTTTTAAAGACAAACTGAGTCAATATAAAACAACGCAAGACAAAGCCAACCATGTAATTGAGCAACTAATCAAAACAAAATAAATTATGGATGTAAATCAATTAGCTGTAGTAGATTGGTCGCGAGCACAGTTCGCGCTAACCGCTCTCTATCATTGGCTATTCGTCCCTCTCACACTGGGATTATCATTTTTAGTGGCCATTATGGAGAGTATTTATGTAAAGACAGGCAATGAAGCCTGGAAAAAACTCACCAAATTCTGGATGACACTTTTTGGAATTAACTTTGCCATTGGTGTAGCAACCGGTATCATCTTAGAATTTGAATTCGGGACCAATTGGTCTAATTACTCTTGGCTTGTAGGCGATATTTTTGGAGCACCTCTCGCCATTGAAGGCATCATGGCATTTTTTATGGAAAGTACTTTTATTGCCATTATGTTTTTCGGATGGAACAAAGTCAGCAAACGAGTGCATTTAGCTTCCAGCTGGCTCACAGCCATCGGCTCAAACCTTTCGGCTCTATGGATTTTGGTTGCCAATGGTTGGATGCAATATCCGGTAGGCATGCATTTCAATATTGATACTGCCAGAAATGAAATGACCGATTTTTGGACTCTTCTATTTTCACCTGTCGCTATCAATAAATTTTTACACACTGTATTAAATGGCTATGTCTTAGCTTCGTTATTCGTTATTGCTGTAAGTGCTTGGTATTTACTGAAAAATCGTGAAATCGTATTTGCCAAACGCAGTATTGGAGTAGCCTCCTCTTTCGGTTTGTTAGCTATTATTTACCTCATCTTTACGGGCGATGGTTCTGCTTATGAAATAGCACACAAGCAACCCATGAAAATGGCTGCTATGGAAAATCTGTATAATGGAAAGACCAATGCCGGCATTAGTCTTTTTGGCATTGTAAACAACGACAAAAAATACAATGACAATCAAGATGCTTTTCATTTTAACATTGAAATTCCAAGCCTTCTTTCTATTTTGGGATATCATTCTTCCGGTGCCTTTGTCCCCGGAGTAAAAGACATTATTGAAGGTTACGAAACTACCGGAGAAAATGGTATTACCGTAAAAGAACCATCGGCTCAAGAAAAAATTGAAATGGGCAAGAAAGCCCGTGAAGCAATGGCTCAATATCAATTAGCGAAAAAAAGCGGTGATACCGAATCAATGGAAACAGCTAAAGTAGAATTTGAGAATAATGTAAAATATTTCGGCTATGGCTTTTTAAATGATGTCGACAGCCTCATTCCAAATATTCCAATTACTTTTTATTCATTCCGTATTATGGTTGGATTGGGTTTTTGGTTTTTGATATTTCTTGGAGTAATGTTCTTTAAATCTGTAAAAAATACCCTCACTTCTTCCAAGCTTTGGTTGCAATTGGGTATTTTGACATCTGTTTTGGGTTGGGTAGCTACCGAAATGGGGTGGATTGTTGCCGAAGTAGGTCGCCAACCTTGGACAATACAAGATATGCTACCGGTTTCGGCTTCAGCTTCTATGATAGATGCCAGCAGTGTGCAAATCACCTTTTTTATGTTCTTGGCTGTATTTACACTACTGCTCATTGCCGAAATTCGTATTATGAAAAAACAAATCGGCGCAGGACCAAATAATAACCAAAATTAAGGAGGAACCATATTATGTTTGAAACAATGCAATATCTCACACTACAACAATACTGGTGGTTCTTGGTATCCCTTTTGGGAGCCTTACTGGTATTTTTGCTTTTTGTTCAAGGCGGACAGACGCTACTTGGACAAATCGGCAAAACCGACAAAGAACGCACAATGATGATTAATATACTTGGACGCAAATGGGAACTCACTTTTACCACTTTGGTAACTTTTGGAGGAGCCGCTTTTGCCTCTTTTCCTCTATTTTATTCCGTAAGTTTCCACGGAGCTTACTGGGTATGGATGTTCATCTTGTTTGCGTTTATCATTCAAGCCGTTGCTTATGAATACAGAAACAAAGCCGGCAACTTTTTAGGACAAAAAACTTATGATGCTTTTTTGTTTGTCAACGGATTATTAGCAACGATATTATTGGGTGCTGCCGTTTCCACTTTCTTCACAGGAGGGAATTTTACTGTTGATTCAATTACTAAATTTTCGCATTGGGATACACCTTATGGTGGTCTCGAAGCAATTTGGACAACCGAACATCTCGCATTTCTCCAAAACCTAGCTTTGGGATTGGCTATTTTCTTTTTATCACGCGTTTTGGGACTACTCTATTTCATTCGCAACATAGCCCACGATGCTATTGTAGAACGCTCTCGCAAACAGCTAAAGATGTGTGCCATTGCGTTTTTGGTAACTTTCTTGTTTTGGATTATCCGCCTAATGTTTATTGATGGTTTTGCCGTCAATCCTGAAACTCACGAAATCTTTATGGAACCTTATAAATATCTGCACAATCTCTTAGCAATGCCGATGGTGTTGATATTATTGCTCGTTGGTGTTGTTGGCGTTCTATGGGGATTATATAAGGGTATTTTCGACACAAAAACGACAATGGGCTTTTGGTATACGGGCATTGGCGTTGTATTGGTTGTATTGGCCATCTTTTCATTGGCAGGATACAACAACACCTCGTTTTATCCGTCGTTATCGAATCTGCAAAGTTCATTGACAATTGAAAATGCATCGTCAAGTCATTATACTTTGATTGCAATGTCGTATGTATCATTGATGATTCCATTCGTGCTATGGTATATCATCTTTGTATGGCGAAAACTCAATGCCAAACCTATTGACGAAGCAGAAATAGAAACAGAAGAACATTTATATTAATCATTTAAAACCTTATAATTATGTATGACAGTATAGGAGCAATGGTTTTTTGGTTATTCACTTGGCCGGCATTTCTTTATGTAGGCTATCTGTTTGCCAAATCAACCGCAAAAAAAATAGACACTATCGTGGAAAACGACAACACAACTACAGATACCGAAAATTAATCTTTTTGGTCTGATTATTACTTTAAACAAAAAAGCTTGCCGTCGTTTTGGCAAGCTTTTTTGTTTTTTACTGATATTGAAAATAAGGTAGCAACAAATTTCGAATTTGCTCCGGCTTCAATGGATGTTGTAATTCTCCATCAATGGCTAATGCTATCTGTCCTGTTTCTTCCGAAACCACTACCACCGGAATCCCAAGCTCCAAATGAACCGACATTGCCGCTCTATGACGCGTCCCAAATTGTTCATCCAATTTTATTTCATTATTGATAGGCAAAATAACTTTTGCGGCTAAAATACTATCGCGATGAATGATAACCGCTCCATCGTGTAACGGATTTTTCGGATAAAAAATAGCATCTAACAATTCGTGGGATATCTTTCCATTGATATACACTCCGTTTTCCACATAATTCGACAACCGCATTGCATTTGAGATAATAATCAAAGCTCCTGTTTGATTTCGCGACATCACATTTATTGCTTTAATTATTTCATTCAACGATGCATTATCAATACTTGTATCTTGCTTTCGCTTTCCCTTCAGCAATTCTTCAAAAGTGGTAAACGATAATTTGGTTAAATATTTTTGTCCTATTACCAAAAAGAAATGTCGTATTTCTTGCTGAAAAACAATCAATAGAGCAATGGCTCCCAATCCGACAAACTGCCCCAATATCAAGCTCAACATTTCCATATCGAATGCCTTCACCACAAGCCACAACAGATACAATCCAAAAAAACCAATAAATATTTGCACCGCAACAGAATCTTTCAGCAATCTGTATATCTGAAACAACAACAAGGCTACCAGAACAATGTCTAGCACATCAAAAAAACGAAGCGTAATGAAAAAATTTAATATCATCTGCCGGTAAAAATGTCTTGCCAAAGGTATAAATTTTATCATAAAACCACGATAATGTTTTTCACACAAAAACAATTTGTCTTTTTGCCAACCAACTATTTACAGACAATACTATCTTTGCCGATATAAAAACAGCATTTTCAATGACACCCGTTTTTATCATTTGGATTTTAAGTAGTCTTATCATTTTAGACTTCCTATTCACACAATGGCTTGAATATCTGAACAATACTGCCATCAATCAACCTATCCCCTCCGTTCTGCAAGATATTTACGATACGGAAAAACATAAAAAATCCATTGCCTACCACCAAGTAAACTACCATTACCAATTATTAACTTCGGGATTCAACACTATCATTATTTTATCGTTACTTCTTTTTGGCGGTTTTGCCTATCTCAACGATTTTGTTTGCTCTATCACGAATAACAATATTTTTCAAACATTGCTATTTTTCGGATTGTTGTTTTTGATTTACGACTTATTAAATCTTCCATTTTCTGTTTACGATACATTTGTCATCGAAGAAAAATTTGGTTTTAACAAAACCTCTCCCAAAACATTTATTCTTGACCATCTCAAGTCGTGGCTATTGACAATTCTCATCGGCGGTAGTATTTTCTATCTTATTCTTTGGTTTTACACAACATCACCAAATCGCTTTTGGCTATACGCTTGGATACTCACAAGTGGGTTTAGTATTTTTATGGCGATGTTTTATTCTTCGCTTATTGTTCCGCTTTTCAACAAACAAACACCGTTGGAAAACGGCAGTCTTCGTCAAAAAATAGAAGCATTTGCCCAAAAAGCTGATTTTTCGCTCACCAATATTTTTGTCATTGACAACTCTAAACGAAGCACCAAAGCTAATGCTTATTTTTCGGGACTCGGAAAACAAAAACGCATCGTTTTGTTCGACACATTGTTACAACAACTTTCCGAAGATGAAATTGTAGCAGTATTGGCTCACGAAATCGGACATTACAAACGAAAACACATCATCAAATCACTGATTCTCGGTGTTTTACAAACAGGTATTTTGTTTTACTTATTTTCTTTATTTGCCCACAGCACACTCCTCTCACAAGCATTACTCACTTCTCCTTTTGGATATCAAGCCAACACTTTTGCTTCGGGAACAGCTGTTTTCCATCTCAACATCATTGTGTTTGCTCTATTATTCTCGCCCATCTCTATGCTCATCAACCTAATTACAAATAAGTTTTCCAGAAAAAATGAATATGAAGCCGATGCTTTTGCCACACAACATAACCTGTCGGAATATCTCATCAGCGGTTTGAAGAAACTCTCAAAAAACAATTTGAGCCACCTCACACCCCATCGTTTTTATGTCGCGGTAAACTATTCTCACCCCACCTTGCTACAACGCATTGAAAAATTAAGAAAACCATAATGGAAAAAATCACCAAAGACAGCCAGTTTTATAAATTTTGTCTTTATGGTTTTTTCAAAAACCTCAAATTGTTTGTTCCGTTTTTCTTGCTGTTTTTAAAATCAAAAGACATCAGCTATGCCGAAATCGGATTTTTATACGGGCTGAAAGAAATCACACGATACATTTTTGAAATTCCCAGCGGTATCCTTGCTGATATTTGGGGACGCAAACGCACCCTCATTTTTTCATTTAGTATCTATATCATCTCGTTTTTTGTGTTTTATTTCAGTCAACAATTTGGCTTGCTCGTAGTGGCAATGTTATTTTTTGCCTTGGGCGATGCTTTTCGCAGTGGCACCCACAAAGCAATGATTTTTGACTATTTGGCACATCATCATTGGGAACATCAAAAAGTATCCTATTACGGTGCAACGCGGTCGTGTTCCCAAAAAGGGTCGGCATTATCAGCATTAATAGCAGCTTTTTTGGTTTGGTTTTCAAATAATTACGCCGATATATTTATATACTCGGTCATTCCATTTGTTTTCGATATTTTACTCATTTCATCATACCCAAAATATCTTAACGGCACCCCGAAACCAATCGGTATGCAATTATTTATAAAATCATTTCGTAAACACATAACTGCTTTGACAAACGACATTAAGGAAATATCAAACCTCCGCAATTACCTGAACATTTCCTCTTTTACGGGTTATTATAAAGAGATGAAAGACTTTTTACAAATAATCATTGCTGCGTGGGCAATAAATATCACCACAAATTCTTCTGTCGTTTCATTGCCTTCCGAAACTCTCTCTACAATACTTATCGGCATTGTGTTTTTCATCTTATATCTGCTCACTTCACAAGCCTCAAGACAATCGCAATGGGCTTTAACTATTTTTTCAAAGAAAACCACCGCCTTAAACAGCTTATTTATTTTCGGTGTATCTTTCGGCTTTTTGGCAGGTCTTTTTTTTCAAATACAATATTTCAGCATTTCCATAATCTTATTCAGCCTCATTTACCTTATCGAAAATCTTCGCAAACCCATAGGTGTCGCATTTATTGCCGAAGCATTCGACAAAACAGCTATGGCAACAAATCTGTCGGTTGTTTCTTTATTCGACAGTATTTTGGCAAGTAGCACAGCATTTCTCATTGGGTGGCTTGCCGACACAATAGGACTTGGTTATGCCCTGTCAAGTATCTCTATATTTTATTTTCTGATTTTTCAATTGTTTTTTCGTTTTCGCCACCGATAAATCTCTATTTTTGTAAAAAAAAGATGCGAACAATTTTCTTTTATTTTCTGCGACTGGCATTCGCTTTTCTTCTACTGTTTTGGATAAGCAGACTTGTGTTTCTTATTTATTTTTTAGATAGAATTGGCGGTTTCTCTTCTGAGTTTTTTCTCAGTTTCTACTATGGGTTTCCACTTGACTTATCGGCAGTCGGGTATCTTTTGATTTTTCCGTTTCTTGTGTTGAGTATTTACATTTTCATTCGACAATCTTTTTTCATTAAAATCACTACCGGCTATTTTTTTCTGATGGCAATCATCATCGGATTTATCACAGCAGGAAATCTTGGCATCTATGAAGAATGGAATGCTCAAATAGGCTATAAAGCCGTTTCTTACCTTCGCCATTTTGATGAAGCGGTAAAATCATCTTCATCAAAATATATTTTCGCGTTTTTCGTAGTATCTGCCCTTATCATTTCATTCGCTTATCTTATCTCAAAAAAACTATTAACCTTAAATCCTCACAAACAAAAAAAATTACAATGGTTACCTATAAGCAGTTTTATTTTGCTCACCCCCGGCATTTTATTGTTACTCATTCGTGGCGGTTTTTCGGAAGTCCCCATTATGCAAAGCCGGTGTTATTTCTCAAAAAATCAAACAATTAACGAAGCAAGTGTCAACACTTTTTGGAATTTCGGCTTCGACATTTTGAAAACAATAAAATACAGCGACATCAATCGTTATCATTTTTTCAATGACAAAACGGCCAAAGACATTATCAAAAAGCTATATACTTTCCCACAAGATTCTGTTACACCTATTCTCACCACTACTCACCCGAATATTGTATTTATTGTTTTAGAAAGTTGGCCTGCCGATTTAGTAGAATCGCTTGGTGGTCTAAAAAAAATTACTCCAAATGTTGATTCGCTCATTCATCACGGCTTGTCATTTCGCCAAATGATTGCTACCGGTCATCATTCCGAAGAAGGCGTTGTAGCTTTATTCAGCGGTTTTCCGTCATTGGCTACTGCTTACATTATGAATATGACCGACAAAGTCGGTCGCCTACCCTCTATCTTCAACATACTGCACGACAACGGCTATCACACTTCGTTTCATTTTGGCGGAGAACTAAGTTATGGCAATATTAAAAGCTATTTCTATTCACACACGACAGACATTGTTGTAGAACAACGCGATTTTGACGACAGTATTCCTTCGGGAAAACTCGGTATTCACGACCAATATCTTTTTGATCGTCTGCTACACGATATCGATCATTACCCACAACCATTTTTGGCAGGAGCATTTACCGCCAGCACACACTCCCCTTATGATGTACCATTTCACACCAAACAATTCAACCAATACGGAAGCTATACTCCTTATATTGTTTCGGCACATTATGCCGACAGCTGTATCGGCGATTTCTTGCGAAGGGCAAAACAAAAATCGTGGTATAAAAATACTTTATTTGTATTTTCCTCCGACCATATCCATCTCACTCCTGTAAGCACTCCTTTCTGCACACCGGCAGGACATCGCATCACCGCATTTTTCTATGGAGATGTTTTGAAAAACAAATTTCAAGGAAAACAAATCACCGACATTGTCTCACAAATTGACATTCCAAAAATTCTTTTAGACCAATTGCATTTACCTTCAAAAAAATTTGTTTGGAGCAAAGATTATTTCAACCCGAAAGCGCCACATTTTGCTTTTTATTCTTATAAACACTGTGCCGGATTTGCCATCGACTCCTGCTTTGTCGGATATCATCTGTATGATAACAAATTGATAAATTCATCTTGCAAACAGACACAGACAACACACAACCTGATAACAATCGACAAAGCCTATCTGCAAGAAGCCTACAGCACATACCTGACCATCAATCAATAAAATTTTTACCGTCTGAAAAACTTAGTGTAATTTTGTTGCCATAACATAAAACACAAGAAACCATGAAAAAAGTAATTTATACGCCTAATGCCCCTGCTCCTGTAGGACCTTACAGCCAAGCTATTGAAAGCAACGACACACTCTATATCTCCGGACAAATACCCGTTGACCCGAAAACCGGCAATATCCCGGATAACATTACCGACCAAACCAAACAAGTTTTTGAAAACATAAAAGCCATTTTGGACGAAGCAGGTTATTCGTTTGACCATATTGTGAAGATGACTGTTTTACTGAGCGACATGAACAATTTCAAAGCTATGAATGATGTATATGCCACTTATTACACAGAAAACCCACCGGCCAGAGCTGCTTTTCAAGTTGGGCGATTACCATTAGATGTGATGGTTGAGATAGAAGCCATTGCTTCTAAATAAAAAACTTATTTTACACAAAAAAAAGCAAACATTAACAGCCAATAACACAACCTTCACATAAACAATCAAACACTCCACATAATACCAAAAAGCAGAAATCGTCTATTTCTGCTTTTTGGCTTATTTTTATGTGTTAATTTGAGCTATTGTACAATGCACACAACTTCACATAAAAGTCGTTATCCTTCACATAAAAGAAATAACTTTTATGTTGTTTTCATTGTATTATTAATTGGTTGTATTAAAAACTAAACTCATGAAAAAATATTTGTTAATATTATTGTTAATTTTCTCCTCTCAATTCACTTTTGGCACAACTTGGTATGCCGTAAATGATGGAGATTGGAACAATGATAATACTTGGCTTAGTTACAGTTGGTTCTGGGGTTCTCATGGTCATCCTCAAGCCGGAGATATTGCTATAATTGAAGACGGCTATTCCGTTACTGTCAAAGACAGCAATGCTACTTGTGATTCTCTTTATATGAACAACTACGACAACAACAAGCACAACTACAATATGTTAACCATCAATCCCAATCGAACATTAACAATCAATAATGGTGTATATGTAAATTATTATGGCGACAGTTACAATTATGATTGTTTTATTAAGGTTTATGGCACTTTTAATGTCGGAAACGATATTACTATAA
>CAZSHT010000027.1:0-15045 GCA_964606715.1 uncultured Bacteroidales bacterium | reverse complement strand
CAAGATAAAAACAAATGAATTATTTGATTATATTTGCTTGCAAAATTTAGAAAACCATGAAACGATTTGCTGTATTAATCCTTAGTGTAGCCCTCCTTGCAGGTATTGCATCTGCACAAGTGTTGAATCCTATAAAATGGAAGTTTTCGCATACGCAAAAAAAAGATATTGTTACTTTAAAATTCACAGCCACATTGGAAAACGGATGGCATGTCTATTCGCACTACATCGAACCCGGCGGTCCTATCCCTACATCATTGATAATTGACGACAGCAATGAAGGTCAATATGAGCTTCTTGGGAAATGGCAAGAATCACCGGCTCCACACAAAGAGTTCGACAAAAACTTCGGTATCGAACTAGCTTTTTTCAACAATACCGTAACTTTCACACAAAAATTAAAAATTTTATCTCCCAACGATTTTACACTGAAAGGATTCGTTGAATATATGATGTGTAACGACGAAACTTGCTTACCGCCAACCGAATATGATTTTGAAATTTCCGTAAAAGGCGTTTCTGCCGAAACCGAAAAACCAAAAGAAAACAACACGCCTTCGGCAAAAGAAAACGAAACAATTCCTGAAACAACACAATCGGATACGCCTGTTACTCAGCAAGATACCACCGTTACAGATACCGAAACGGTCTCTCAAACAAAAACTTCTACCGACACGACTACAACACAAACCGATATTACAACAACCGCTTCTGACAATACCACCGAAGGACATTCAAGTTTATGGTGGTTTTTCTTCGTATCGTTTCTGTCGGGGCTGTTAGGTATTGTTACACCTTGCGTATTTCCGATGATTCCTATGACCGTATCGTTCTTTATGCACGATGGCGACAACAAAGCGAAAGCCCGTATAGAAGCGCTCACATACAGCATCTCCATCATCCTCATCTATACGCTCATTGGCACCCTGGTAGCCATCACCTTAGGACCTAACTTTGCCAATTGGCTCAGCACACATTGGATTCCAAATATTGCCTTTTTCTTGATATTTTTGGTATTTGCTTTTTCCTTTTTTGGAATGTTCGAAATCACACTCCCCAGTTGGCTTATCGAAAAATCCGATAAAAATGCCGATAAAGGCGGTATGATTGGTGCTTTCTTTATGGCCTTCACTTTGGTATTGGTATCTTTTTCTTGCACCGGTCCCATTGTCGGTGCTATTCTTGTAGAATCAGCCGGTGGCGAAGTCTTGAAACCCATCATTGGAATGTTTGGTTTTTCGCTTGCCTTTGCTATTCCGTTCGGACTCTTTGCTTTTTTCCCACAATGGCTCAACAAAATGCCGAAATCGGGCGGTTGGCTCAATTCCGTAAAAGTCGTTCTCGGATTCTTGGAATTGGCGCTTGGTCTTAAATTTTTGAGTATTGCCGACCAAACTTATCACTGGCATATTCTCGACAGAGAGATATATCTTGCTATTTGGATTGTTATTTTCACTTTGATGGGATTTTATCTGTTGGGAAAATTACGATTCGTTCACGACAGCAAATTGGAACACATCAGCGTTGGTCGCTTGTTACTTTCTATCGTAACTTTTTCATTTGTTGTCTATATGATTCCCGGAATGTTTGGTGCACCGCTAAAAGCATTAGCCGGATATTTACCTCCCGAAACGACTATCGATTTCAATATTGACCGGATTGTTCGCAACAATCTGCAAGTTTACGGAGGTGTGAGCAATAGCAACAACACTGTTCCACAAGGTATGTGTGCACATCCAAAATATGCCGATAAATTGGAATTGCCACACGGACTAAACGGTTATTTCGACTACAAACAAGCCGTAGAATGTGCCAAAAAACAAAACAAACCTGTTTTTATTGATTTCACGGGACACGGCTGTGTCAATTGCCGAAATATGGAAGCCACCGTATGGGCCGATCCAAAAGTGCTGAAACATTTGAGAAATGATTTTGTAGTGGTTGCTCTTTATGTAGATGACAAAACAAAACTACCTAAGGACGAATGGGTTAAGTCTACTTATGACGGAAAAATAAAAAAGACCATCGGAAAAAAATATGCCGATCTGCAAATCACTCGTTATAATATCAATGCTCAACCGTTTTATGTGTTGCTCGACCCGAATGATGAAACTGAACTGGTAAAACCAAAATCATACGACACAAATATTGATAATTTTGTTGAATTTTTAGAAACCGCTTTGAAAAACTATCATAAAAAACATCCTCAACAATAAACCTCATACTTTCTTTGTCGATTTTGCGTTAGACATAATTTTAAATACCACTTTTTAATGCGACGGTTTTTCGTCCTCATTGTTTTGTTATCATTATCGGTTGTTTTGTCGGCACAAAACGATACCGCCACCATCTACGGACACCTCTCCGACGATAACGGACACTCCATCGGACTTATCAACATTTTGATAGAAGGCACAACCATCGGCACCAGTAGCAACGATGACGGCAATTACCGTTTGCAAGTTCCTGCCGACACTCCCATCACCATCCAATATTCGTTTATTGGATTTAAAACCCAAAAGAAAACCGTTACCCTCAAACCGAACGCTTCTCTAAGACTCAATTTGACATTGCATCAAGAAGCCAACCGCCTTATAGAAGTTTCGGTAAGCGACATCCAGCAACGCAACGACAATATGACACGAATCAATCCGCGTATTGTCAACAGTATTCCCTCTCCCGACGGTGGCATTGAAACTATTTTAAAAACATTACCCGGCGTTTCGTCCAATAATGAATTATCGTCACAATATTCGGTGCGCGGTGGCAATTACGAAGAAAATCTTATTTATGTCAACGACATTGAAATCTATCACCCTTTGCTAATTCGTTCGGGACAGCAAGAAGGTTTGAGTTTTGTCAATCCCGATATGGTTGGTTCCATACTCTTTTCGGCAGGTGGTTTCGATGCAAAATATGGCGATAAAATGTCATCGGTGCTTGACATTCGCTATAAAAAGCCTTATCTCTTTGGAGCTTCTGTCTATGGCAGTCTGCTCGGTGGCGGTCTACACCTTGAAGGCACTTCAAAAAACCGTTTGTTTTCGTATAATATAGGCTCGCGTTACAAAACCAATTCTTACTTGCTGGGTTCTCTCGATACCAAAGGCGACTACAAACCTCAGTTTTTCGATTTTCAGGGACTTTTTTCTTATGAATTTTCGGAAAAATTATCGTTGAGTTACCTGTCTTATCTTTCCAACAATATCTATTCATTCATTCCCTCCACTCGCGATACCCGCTTTGGCACCGTAAGTGAAGCCCTTTCGTTGCGTATCTATTTCGATGGTAGCGAAGCCGACCAATTCACCAATACCACACAAGCTTTATCATTACAATACAATCCCAAAGAAAATATCAAACTCAATTTTATCACCTCCGCTTATTTGAGCAATGAAAAAGAGACTTACGATATTATGGGACAATATTTCATCAACGAATTGGACAAAGAACTCGGCTCCGACAATATGGGCGACAGCTCTATGAATATTGGCGTAGGCACTTTCCTAAACCACGCTCGAAACTACCTAAACACTTATGTTTACAATATCTATCACAAAGGCGAATGGAAACTGAAAAATCATAAATGGCAATGGGGAACCAAATGGCAACAAGAATGGATTTATGACCAAATCAGCGAATGGCAAATGCTCGATTCCGCCGGCTATTCATTGCCCTATTCCGACACTTCGGTCAATCTTTTTTACACTCTCAAAACTCAAAACACCATTATATCAAACAGGATAACAGCCTATATACAAGACAATTACAGCACCGACTTCGACAAGTTTCGTTTACAAATTATTGGTGGCATACGGTCACATTATTGGTCATTTATCAATAAAAATGTCATCAGTCCCCGATTTGCATTTATCATAAAACCCCACTGGAATCGCGATATCCAATTTCGATTTGCTACCGGCTATTATTACCAGATGCCGTTCTACAAAGAAATGCGACGATTAGACGGTTCTATCAATCAAAACATAAAACCCGAACGAGCCATTCATTATGTTCTTGGTGCCGACTATAATATCACAATTTGGAATCGCCCGTTCAAACTCCTGTCGGAAATCTATTACAAACAACTCACCGACCTCATTCCATACCAAATCGACAATGTGCGTATTCGTTATTACGGCAGTAACAATGCAAAAGGCTATGCTACCGGATTTGATTTTAAAATAAATGGTGAGTTTGTAAAAGGTATAGAATCGTGGGCCAGCGTTTCGGTGATGCAAACACAAGAAGACATTTTAGATGATTCCTATATCGACAGCACAGGAAACACCGTTTATCCGGGCTACATTCCCCGTCCTACCGACCAATTGGTAAACTTTGCTTTATTTTTTCAAGATTATCTGCCCAAATATCCGGCATTCAAAATGCATCTTGCCTTATATTTTGGCTCCGGACTGCCTTTTGGTCCCCCAAATCAACCTCGCTACAAAGCGGTTTTCCGCCTACCCGCCTACCGTCGTGTAGATATCGGCTTTGCCTATCATCTAAAAAACGAATCTACCCAATTTTCGAAACTCACTTGGTTTAATGCCGTAAAATCGGCGTGGCTCACTCTGGAAGTCTTTAATTTGCTTGATATTAACAACACAATTTCCTACATTTGGGTTACCGATATTCGTGCTCGTCAATACGGTGTTCCCAATTATTTAACCTCACGGCGATTAAACTTAAAACTTACCCTAACATTTTAGCTTGTAGCACTATTTTTTCACGAAAATATTTTTTACCTTTGCTCTCCATTATTTTTTAACTAAAAAAATACGACAAATGAAAGTATATCAAACAGACCAAATTAGAAATTTAGCCCTGTTGGGAAATGCCGGATCCGGAAAAACTACATTCTGCGAATGTTTTATGTATAATGCCGGTGTTATAGACCGTATGGGCTCGGTACATAACAAAAACACGGTATCTGATTTTAAAGAAATAGAACACCAAAACGAATCATCGGTGTTCTCCTCTATTATTTCGGCCGAATATAAAAATCATAAAATCAATTTTATAGACAATCCGGGTGCCGACGATTTTATCGGACAATTAATCCCGTCATTGCGTGTTGCCGAAACCGGTTTAATGCTTATCAATGCTCAAAACGGCGTAGAAGTAGGCACTGAGATACAAGCTCGTTTTGCTGCCGAACAAAACCTACCGTTAATTTTCGGCATCAACCATTTGGATCACGAAAAAGCCAATTTCTTAAATGCTATTGACACACTAAAACAAAGTTTTGGTTCAAGTGTCATCGTTGCTCAATATCCGGTCAACCCCGGAAATGATTTCGATGCTATCATCGACATTATTACAATGAAAATGTATAAATTCACCGAAGGCAAAAAAGAACCCGAAATTGTTGATATTCCCGAAAATGAAATGGACAGAGCTCTCGAATATCAAAATGAACTCATCGAAAAAGCCGCCGAAAGTGATGATTCATTGATGGAAATTTTCTTTGAAAAAGAAACACTCTCTGAAGATGAGATGCGTTCGGGAATCAAAGAAGGTATGTTAGCTCGCGAATTATTTCCTGTATTTTGCTTGTCTTCAAAGAAAAATATCGGTGTTAACCGCTTATTAGAATTCATCATCAATGTATCTCCTAATCCTTCTGATGTAAAAGGTATAGCTACTGCCGATGGTCAAGAAATATCTTATGATGCATCTGCACCCACTTCTTTATTCATATTTAAAACATCTTATGAAGAACATATCGGGAAAGTTAATTATTTCAAAGTTCGCCAAGGTACTCTGACCGAAAATCAAGATTTGATAAATGTCAGCCATAATAAAACGAAAGAACGCTTTGCTCAAATTTTTAGTGCCAGCGGAAAGAACCGTCATAAAGTAGAAAAATTGGTAGCCGGTGATATTGGTGCTACGGTAAAACTAAAAACACCTAAAACCAACCACACTATTAATGCTGCCGGATTGGATTTCGAATTTCCAAAAATAGAAATGCCACAATCAAAGATTCATTTTGCCGTAAAAAATCTGAAAGACGGCGAAGAAGAAAAATTAGGCGAAGCATTCAACCAACTACAAGATGAAGATTTGAGTATTTCTGTTGAATTTTCAAAAGAACTAAAACAAACTCTTCTCTACGGACAAGGCGAATATCATTTAAACATTGTAAAATGGCATCTTGACCATATTTTCAAAGTAGAAACAGAATATTTAGCTCCAAAAATTCCTTACAGAGAAACCATTACAAAAACGGCGTTGGCCTCTTATCGCCATAAAAAACAATCGGGAGGTTCCGGACAATTTGGTGAAGTATCGATGGTTATTGAACCATATACAGAAGGAATGGCTGATCCAACAATGTATAAAATTGCCGGTAAAGAAATTAAAATTACATTGAAAGACAAACAAGAAATTGAATTGGATTGGGGTGGAAAACTTATTTTTTACAACAGTATTGTTGGTGGAGTTATCGATGCTAAATTTATGCCGGCTATCCTAAAAGGGATTATGGAAAAGATGGAAGAAGGTCCTCTTACCGGTTCTTATGCTCGCGACATTCGTGTTTCCATTTTTGACGGAAAGATGCACCCTGTTGACTCCAATGAAATCTCGTTTAAAATAGCAGGACGGACAGCTTTCAGTATGGCTTTTAAAGATGCCAATCCGAAAATCCTTGAACCTGTTTACACTTTAGAAATATTAGCTCCCACCGACCGTATGGGTGATGTTATTGGTGACCTTCAAACGCGTCGTGCGATATTGATGGGAACAGAAAGTCAAAACGGATTTGAGAAAATCATTGCAAAAGCTCCGTTGGCAGAAGTATTGACCTACTCTACCGCTCTAAAATCACTGACCGGTGGTCGTGCTACTTTCACAATGACTTTTGATGAATACGCCCCTATCCCAAGCGATATTCAAGCAAAACTCTTGAAAGAATACGCCGAAGAAGCCGAAGCATAAACATTTATAATTTTTGCATTATCTTTAAAGCATCCTTTTCAATAAAAAAGGATGCTTTTTTTATTTATTCTTTCTGATGCTCGAAAAATTCAAAACATATTGCCAAGTCAATAACCTTTTTAAAAAATCGGACAAAATTCTTATTGCCATCAGTGGTGGAATTGATTCTACGGCATTATTGCATCTATTTTTAGCTATAAATCAACCGATTGGACTCGCTCATTGTAATTTTCATTTAAGAGGCAAAGAATCTGATGATGATGAAACTTTTGTTCGACACTTGGCACAAAAACACAATATTCCTTTATTTGTAACGCATTTCGACACAAGCAACTATGCACAAACACACGGAATGTCGATACAAATGGCAGCTCGTGAACTGCGTTACCAATGGTTTGAAAAAATACGACAAGAAAATAATTTCTCAAAGATTGCTATTGCCCACAACAAAAACGATGTGGTTGAGACAATGCTTATAAACCTTAGCAGAGGAAGCGGTCTGAAAGGTTTGAGCAGTATCAAATCCAAAAGTGGACATATCGTTCGTCCACTTTTGTTTGCCGAACGACAAGAGATTATTGACTATGCTTCCAAAGAAAAGATAGACTATCGCGAAGACTCTTCGAATGCATCTACAAAATACACACGAAATTTTATTCGACATAAAATTATACCATTATTTGAAAACCTAAACCCTTCATTTCTTTCATCGGCAATACGCTCTACACAACATCTCAACGAAGTTTTATCATTTATGGAAGACACCATAAAAGCACTCGAACAAAACACTGTTAACAAACTGAAAGACAACACAATAGAAGTCAGCATAAAATCCATAAAAGACTCTCCTCACTATGCTCTCTTTTTGCATTATCTTTTAGAAAAATATGGTTTTAACGGCACACAAACACACGATATTTCTACAACGACAACTTCGGGAAAACAATTCACCAGTGCCCATTACAGACTTATTGTAAACCGGGACGCTCTGCTTATTTCCCGAAAAACAAAAAAGGAAATCCTAACACCTACACGCATTTCTGCCAACGACCAACAAACAGACTCTCCCATTGCTTTAAAATTTCGAAAGATAAAAAAAACAGACGATTTTAAAATCCCAACGAACAACAATATAGCAACTCTCGATTTCGACAAGCTCTCTTTTCCGCTCATAATCCGCCCGTGGCAACACGGCGATTATTTTTATCCGTTAGGAATGAATAAACGCAAGAAAATCAGTGATTTTTTCATTGATGAAAAATATGCCCTGTCTGAAAAAGAAAACGCCCTCTTGCTAACCACCAACGACAATCAGGTTGTATGGATAATCGGCAAACGCCTCGACAATCGTTATAAAATAACTTCCGGCACAAAACATATTTTTGAAATTTCTATTCAATAAAAAAAGCGAACGGTCATATTCTCGTTCGCTTTTTTATCAATTTCCTTAATTCAATTTTCCTATCGAATACTGTCGATAATTGCATTCAGCGTTTTGCTCGGACGCATCAATTTTGCAACTTTTTCCTTATCGGGTTTATAATACCCTCCCATATCGGCAGGTTTTCCTTCGGCAGCAGCTATCTCACTCAAAATCATTTGTTCGTTATCTTTCATTTTCTTTGCTACATCCGCAAAAACAGCTTTTAGTTCGGCATCATCATTTTGAGCTGCCAAGGCTTCTGCCCAATACATTGCCAAATAAAAATGGCTTCCTCTATTATCTATTTCACCGGCTTTTCTAGATGGTGATTTTTTATTTTCCAAATAATTTTCAACTCCTTTGTCCAATGCTTTTGACAATACAAGAGCTCGCTTGTTATCTGATTTTTCGCCCAAAAATTCCAATGACACCATCAATGCCAAAAATTCGCCCAATGAATCCCAACGCAAATGTCCTTCTTCCAAAAACTGCTGAACATGTTTTGGTGCAGAGCCACCGGCTCCTGTTTCGAACAAACCGCCACCATTCAACAACGGAACGATGGAAAGCATTTTTGCCGAAGTCCCTAATTCCAAAATTGGAAACAAATCGGTTAGATAATCTCTCAAAGCATTACCGGTAACAGAAATGGTATCTAATCCTGCTTTTGAACGCGGCAAAGTATAACGCATCGCATCAACCGGTTTCATGATTTTTATTTCAAGACCGGAAATATCATGGTCTTTCAAGTAAGTTTTCACTTTCTCAATCATTACAGCATCGTGAGCTCTGTTTTCATCAAGCCAAAAAATAGCAGGATTACCTGTTGCTCGTGCTCTGTTGACAGCCAATTTCACCCAATCGCGAATTGGTAAATCTTTTGCTTGACAGCTTCTGTAAATATCACCTTCTTCGACTTCGTGAGAAAATAATATCTTTCCATCGGCATCAACCACACGAATGGTTCCGTTTCCGGGAGCTTTGAAAGTTTTGTCATGAGAACCGTATTCTTCGGCTTTTTGAGCCATCAACCCAACATTGGAGACATTACCCATTGTAGAAGGATCGAAAGCACCGTTTTTCTTGCAAAAATCAATAGCTTCCTGATACCATTGGGAATAACATCTATCAGGAATAATGGCTTTTGTATCTTGTAATTTTCCATCGGCATTCCACATCTTTCCGCCATCACGAATCACAACAGGCATTGAGGCATCTATAATGATATCATTGCTGGCATGTAAGTTTGTAATTCCTTTATCGGAGTTGACCATTGCCAATGCCGGACGCTTTTTGTAAACAGCTTTTATGTCTGCTTCTATTTCGGCTCGCTTGTCGGCCGGTAATTTTTGTAATTTCAAATACAAATCACCTAATCCCAAATCCGGATTAACATCTAATTCATTAAATGTAGTTGCATGTTTTTCGAAAACATCTTTAAAAAATACCGACACAAAATGTCCAAAGATAATAGGATCGGAAACTTTCATCATGGTTGCTTTTAGATGCACAGAGAATAAGGTTCCTTCTTTTTTTGCATCGTCTATTTCTTTTTCAATAAAAGCCCGTAAAGCTTTGGCACTCATAAAAGTAGCATCTAACACCTCGTCTTTCAAAAGATGTAATTTTTCTTTTAAAACAGTAACTTTTCCTGTTTTATCAACAAATTCATAGCGAACATCTTGTTCTTTGTCAATCACAATTGATTTTTCATTGCCATAGAAATCGCCTTCTGTCATCCAAGCTACATGTGCTTTTGAGGTAGGTTCCCACGGACTTAATTTTGGCGGATTTTTTTGTGCATTTTTTTTCACCGAAGGAGCTACACGACGGTCGGAGTTACCTTGTCGCAATACCGGATTAACTGCCGAACCTAAACATTTTGCATAGCGGGCATGTAATTCTTTTTCTTCATCTGTTGCCGGATATTCCGGATAATCAGGAAGGTTGTAACCTTTTTCTTGCAATTCTTTCACGGCAGCTTTCAACTGTGGAATAGAAGCACTTATGTTGGGTAATTTAATAACATTGGCTTCCGGTTTTTCAACCAATTCCCCTAGATAAGCCAATTCGTCGGCTTGTCGTTGCTCTTCCGTCAAATAATCGGGAAAAGTTGCCAATATACGAGCCGCTAATGAAATATCTTTTGTTTCCACAACCACACCGGCAGCTTTTGTAAATGCATTTACGATAGGCAATAATGAATATGTTGCCAATGCCGGAGCTTCATCAATTTCTGTCCAAATGATTTTAGACATTTTTTGGTTTTCCATAATTATATTGTTTTTATCTGATTTATTATTTCTAATGGAGCACGAATATAGTCAAAAGTTTTTCGATAACGATTGAGAAAAAAAGCAAAAAAAAGGTTTTATGCTGAAAAACTTATTCGAAGTCTAAATCCAACTGCTGACGCAGTTTTTCGATGTTTGGATTTTCTTTTTTGAGGTATTCAAACTTCTCCTCTTCGGTATAAGGAACATCACTGTCATCATGCTGTTTTTTCACAATGTTTATTGACAACGACAGGCTTGTATTTTTCAAATTTATTTTCAAAAAACTTAATAATTCAGAATAAATCTCCTCCAACTGTGTTTTTTGACTCTCATTGAGCAACGATAAGGACAAGACAAAGTTTTCTTGTAATTGAGGTTTATGATTTTCGAACAAATATTTTAGTCGTTCATTTTCGTTCAAATATTTTCCGGCATAGGCTGACCATACTTCCAACAACTGCTCTTGAGAAAATGATTCTGACAGATTTTTTTCTTGTTTTTGTTCCTCTTTTGTAATTTTTTCTTGTGCATCTGTCTTTTTCTTAATCGTTTCCCCGATATTTGGAATTCCCAACAATGAAGGTTTTACTTCGGATTTTAGAGATTCTGCCGGTTCTTCTTTCACTTCCGAAGTTATCGTTTGCGATTCGTTTTGAGATATTTTTTGTTTATTTTCAGGTTCAGTTTTTTCCTCTTTTGGCAAAGATGTGGTTTCACTTTGTTGTTTTGGCACTTCTGTTTTGTTTGCCGATGAATCACTTGTTTTTTTCAATTCAATATGTTTCTTTGCAAAAGCATCATCATCAACAGAACCTGTTCCTAAGGTCGATAATTCCACGATTGCCAATTCGGTATGCAAGTGTTTGTCCAATGTTGTTTTCAGATTCAGCATATAAGTGTTTACAATCTTCATTGCCTTCAATAAAAACTGAACATCGACAACTTGTGCTTGTTCCAAATATTTCTGCTGTATCTTCTCACCTACTTCCAACAAATCTTTTGTCGATTCGTTTTGCAACATCAATAAATCACGAAAATGATGCAGTAACCCACCTAAGAAATTTTGTTCACTAAATCCTTTGTCTAGAATTTCATTCAAAGTTCGCAGTGCATTGGCATAATCATTCGTCATAAAATTGGTAACCAAGGTGAAGAAATAATCATAATCAAGCACATTTAAGTTGTTCAACACCGCTTGATAAGAGATATTACCTTCGGTAAAACTCACCAATTTATCGAAAATAGATAAAGCATCTCGTAATCCACCATCGGCTTTTTGAGCAATGATATTCAAGGCTTCTTCTTCATATTGCACTTGCTCGCGTTCGGCAATATCTTGCAAATGCTTAACCATTTGCGGAACTTTTATCCGTGCAAAATCAAAAATCTGACATCGCGACAGAATTGTTGGGATAATCTTATGCTTTTCGGTAGTTGCTAAAATAAAAATAGCATGTTTTGGCGGCTCTTCCAATGTTTTCAAAAAAGCGTTGAAAGCTTGTTGCGACAACATATGCACCTCATCAATAATATAAATCTTGTAACGCCCTATTTGTGGTGGGATACGCACTTGCTCTATCAGATTACGAATATCTTCTACCGAATTGTTAGAAGCGGCATCTAATTCATGAATATTATAAGATGCGTTATCGTCAAATGCTTTACACGAAACACATTCGCCACAAGCTTCCGTGTGTTCGGTGATGTGTTCGCAATTGATGGTTTTTGCAAAGATACGGGCTGTCGTCGTTTTCCCTACTCCTCGCGGACCTGCAAACAAATAGGCTTGTGCCAATTGTTCTTTTTTGATGGCATTTTTTAGCGTATGAGTTATATTCTCCTGACCAACAACCGATGAGAAAGTATTTGGTCTGTATTTTCTTGCTGAGACAATGTATTCCGACATTATAAAAAACGATTTCTAAACAATTATTTTATTTTTTTCAATCGGCAAGTTACAATTTTTTGCTGAATTAATTTTGCATAAAATCAAACACAAGTTCTATTTTTTTCGATTGTGCCATTTGCGTAGGGTTACACCCCAACTGCCCGACAGGTGGTTTCATTCCTATTTTTTTGAAATACGATATCCAAACGCTGTCTATTGTTGCGCCTGACTCCGAAAACCTCATTGGAAACAACTGAAAATAAGACGAATCACCACTTACTGTTGTATAAATATCATAAATTAATTCCGAACAATAATATTTGTTGTTATTCATCAAAAATTCTTCATCGTAAGGTTTTCCTAAATAACTAAGTCCTACATTTTTCAATGCAAGAAGATCTTGTTTATATCTTAACAATGGTCGTTTTACTACAACTTTCGGATTGCCTAAAGAATCGGTTGAGCGGTCTAAAAATTTCGACAACGGTGTCAGCTTCACTTTTCCGTAAGCTTCTAATACAAGCGGTTCTGTTCCCTGCCACACCAACATTCCCACATGAGAAAAAGCCCTTTCATGAGCATTGTTTTGTTCTTTTTCGATAGCATCACACAATGGACCACAATCTAAATCTTGAAATAATAAATCGCCGGTTTGCGGATGATATCCACTATATGAAAACGGATTTGTAGAAAAAAATAAAATCCCCAATAATATAACTATCAATATCCGAAGCATGAATAAATTTTAAACGACAAAGATAATTTGCTTATTCAAAGAATCGGAATAATTTTTCATACAACTCCTTTTTCTTTATTGGTTTCGCCACATAATCGTCACAACCTTTTTCCAATGCTTTAGTCTTATCACCTGCCAAAGCATAAGCCGTTTGAGCAATAATAGGAATATCCGGATTATAATCTTTTATCATTTTTGTAGCCTGAAAACCATCTATATCCGGCAATTTTATATCCATCAATATCAAGTCAATATCATTTCTTGATTTCACCAACGACACAGCATTACTTCCCGTACTAGCATGCAAAACATTAAGATTTGACTCTTTTAATATCAATTCAATATAATGATAATTTACCTCATAATCTTCTACCACTAATACGGTCTTATCACTCCAATCAACTTTTATTTTATCATCCGATTCTTCTACTTTTTTTATTTTTTTAGATTTTTGAATAATCGGTAATGTTACGGTAAAAATACTTCCTTCACCAAGCAATGATGACACATGTACTGTTCCTCCCATTTTAGTAACATATCCTTTCACAATAGCCAATCCTAATCCCACTCCTCCCAGTTGAGGTTGTAATGTTGTTTCTACTTGTCTGAATTGATCAAATATTTTATGATGCATTACATCGGCAATACCGGCACCGGTATCTTCCACATATAACTCAACATCTTTTTCCCCAAGCACTCGATAGCCAACTTCCACATATCCATCTTTTGTATATTTAAAGGCATTATCTATTAAATTAATCAATATTTGTCGAAGTTTTACCATATCTGTTTTCACGACAACTGTTTCATCTTTTATGTTTTTTCGCAGTTCTACACCTTTTTTTCGTAACATCGGATAATACATTCCATATACCTCTTCCAATAAATCTTTAAGCAAGAACTGTTCTTCAAACAATTTCACTTGTCCTGTTTCTATCTTCGAAATATCTAAAATACTGTTGATAACATGCAATAGATGGTCGCTACTTGTTTTAATAATTTCTGCAAACTCCCGTTTATCCTCATCATCTAAATTTTCATCTGTTAAGATATCTGTAAAACCAACTATTGCATTCAAAGGGGTTCGTATTTCATGCGACATATTCGCCAAAAATGAAGACTTTAATCTATCAGCCTCTTCTGCTTTAAATTTTGCTTGCATCAATTCTTTTTCCAATAATTTTCGGTTTGTTATATCCGACAATATTACAAATACCTTGTGGACTCTATTTCGTTTCAATAATGGAATAAAATGAACCCATAAATAAGTATCCGGTTTTTCTTCGTCTTTATAACGAACGACATATTCTTTTTCCAAACTATTTCCCAATTCAACCACATTGAAAAAATCACTAAATATAGCTGTTTGTACTTCTTTGAAATATTCTAAAAAATCATGTTTTCTAAAATCTACTTTTTTTAACTCTTTCTTTTTAATTTGAATAAAAAAGGCTTCATTAGCACTTAACAAAACGCCTTCATCTGAAAACATTGCTACCCCAAGAGAAACATTGTCATATAATGCTCTGAAATTTTGCTCACTTTCTTTTAATTTCAAGCGATCTTCTTTTTCGGTTGTTATATCTTTCGACAACAGCACTAACTCATCTGTTCTTTTTAATTTGAAAATATTCAATGAAACATAGTGTTTTTTATTTTCTTTATCGTTAAAAAATGAAATTTGCATTTCTTTTATTCGCCTGCCCGTTGCATATACTTTTTTCATCAACTCCAAAAGATTTTCTATTTGGGCTCGTTTTTCTATTTGGCTTGCCAA
>CAZSHT010000026.1:0-15303 GCA_964606715.1 uncultured Bacteroidales bacterium | reverse complement strand
AAACCATTTGGAAACGATTTATTACGAATGGTTGTTGGAAGATAAACGGAATTTTCTGAAACTTTAAAAAAGAATTATGACCGTTACCGTCGAAATTAGTTATTATCCGCTTGCCGATGATTATTCTGAAATTATCAATCGCTTTATAAAAGAGATTTCGACAGAAGAAATTACTGTGGAAGTAGGGCGAATGAGTACATTGCTTACGGGTGATTACGATAAGATAATGACTGTCTTAAATCGTTCGATGAAACAAGTGATGCTTGATTTTCCGTCGGTATTTACGCTGAAAATTTCAAATTCGTGTCCGCTATGATACCTCAAAAACAATGCAAATGGTTTCCGGTGTGTCCGATGAAATATTATTGGCAGCAAGGTCGGTTGGAGAAAAAATGGATAGATAATTATTGTCGTGGCAATTGGCAAAAATGTATTCGGTATCAAAAAGAAGAAGCCGGAGAATACCATCCCGACAATATGCTACCCACCGGAGAAATCGATAATCGTTTGGAGCCGTAAAAGAATATTTTCCGGATAAAATGACAGATAAAAATTAAAGTATCGGGTAATTTCCGTATTTTTTTTTATTTTTACAGAAATAAATCTGTTTTCTAATGACAAAAAAACGCATCATAATCATAGAAGATGACGAGACACTGTCTCTTATCTATCAGATGTTCTTAAAAGATTTAGGACACGAATTAGTAGGCATATATTCTTCGGCACAAAAATTATTTGATGTTATTGATTCGCTTCAAGTTGATTTAGCATTGGTCGATATTAAATTAGGTTCAAGTTTAGATGGTATTAAAATAGCAGCTCAATTAAAAACAAATTATAATATTCCTTCTATATACATTACCGGACATGGTGATACGGAAACCGTAGAGAAAGCATTGGAATCAAATCCATATGGATATTTATTGAAACCTGTAGATAAAAAAACTTTGCGGGTTGCGATAGAATTGGCATTCTCAAAATTTGATTTGGAACAATCTATAGAAAAACAAATTGTAGAGGGGATTAATGTCGGAGTATTGGTGACAAATAAGAATGGTAATCTGTTGTTTGCCAATAAGTTGTCGCGAAAGTTGTTTTCCATGAATGATAAATTTTTGGGGAAATCACTATCCGAATATTTATTTGAAGAACATATTCTCTTTGACGAAGCATTTATAAAAGATCTTATCAAACATAAGGAAAAAGAAATTGATATTGTTCAACGACGCGGTACAGATAAGGAACGCTTTTTATCATTGCGATTTAGTATATTTTTGTCGGCACAGAATGAACCGATGATTTATTGTTTCATTTATGATGTTACCGATAAACGACGCATCGAACAACAAACACAATCTATCAATGCCGGCTTGCGAACTATTTTTGATAAATCCGATGCTGCCATATATCTTTTCGATAAAGATTTCTTTCTTGTTGATTTCAACCAACGGGCACATGCTTTTATCAACAACTCTGCCGGATTTTCGATAATGAAAGATAAGAAGTTTTCGGCATTGTTTACTTTTCTTCTGCCTGCCGAACAAAAACAACTAAAAAAAATGTTTGCGGTTTCATTTGAAGGAATAGAACATGACCTTACACGGCGTTATCTTATTAATAATAAGGAATATCATTTGGGGATAAAAATATTTCCAATCTCTACCGATGCTTATCAACGCGTCAATTATATTGCTGTTTCTGTACTTGATGAAACCGAGAATTATAAATTGAAAAACGAGTTGGAAGAATTACAGACCGAAATAAAACCTCTTTTTGACAGTAGTTTCCAACGATTTTATTTGTGTGATTTGCAATACCGCATAGTTGCTTTTAACAAATCAGCTGCCGATTTAATTCTAAAAGAATTTAATCATATCCTGAAACGCGGAGATTCTATTCTTAATTTTGTGGCTGATGAAGTTGGTATAGATAGTTTTAAAGAGCGATTTAGCGAAGCATTGCAAGATAAACGCGTGTCGTTTAAAGTAAATGTTCATAGTAATGCAGGGAATTATTGGAAAGAAACACACTTCGATCCGATTTTAAATGCCAAAGGTGAAATTATTCGGGTGTTGATTTGGACTGTCGATATCACCGAACAAGAGCAAAACAAACAAGTACTGAATGAAACAAAAGAACGCTATGCCTTAATAGCTCAATCAACCAATGATGGACTTTGGGATTGGAATGTAAAAACCAATGAAGTAGAATTGTCCGACAGATGGAAGATGTTGTTGGGATATCAACCCGATGAGTTGGAAAATGAATTTGGGGTACATGACAGTTTATTACATTCCGATGATTTGGAAAAATCACATAAAGCTTTAGAAGATTTAATCTTAGGAAAAACAGACACTCTGTCAATAGAAATTCGGTTGTTCCACAAAAAAGGATATTATATTTGGGTGAAAGAACGAGGTATTGCCGTTAAAGATGAAAACGGTGAGGTGCAACATGTGATGGGATCCATTACCGATATTACGCCGATGAAAAAAGCAGAACAAGAATTGATACGACGCGAAAAACGCTATCAAAATCTCTTGAAAGCTATTCCCGATTTATTTTTTATTGTTGATGATAAGGGCAATTATGTCGATTATAATGTGGATCCGGATGTGCCATTGGCCGTTAATCCCGATGAAGTAATCGGGAAAAATCTGAAAGACTTTTTCGATGAAGAAACCAGACAAAAGATGCTTGAAAAAATAAGAGAAACGATTAAGACCGAAGAAATGCAAACGATGAAATATGAATTGCCCTCTAAATTAGGTGTTCGAAAGTTCGAAGCTCGTTTGTCGAAATACGATTCTAATAAAGTATTATCCATTGTGAGAGATTTGACGCAAGGATAGATTAAAAAATATTTTTTCACAAAAAGCGTCCTGTCGGTTATAGGACGCTTTTTGTTTTTTTAAGAGATTTGAATCTGCGATTGTCGTGAAAAAATTGTAATTTTGACATTCTCTAAACAAAGGTGTTTTTATGCGGTTTAAATTTTTTCATCTACCGGCTCATCGGCAATACAATTATCAGCCACGATTCTATGATTCACGGCGGGAACACCGCAAGCATGTAGAAGAAGAAGCTAAGCAAAAACGCCCTGCAATGTCAATGAAAAACCATCTGATTCAATATCGCAGAGCCGAAGAGAAAAATCAACGCTTGCGACAAATTATCACTTTCGTTACTTTGACAGCATTGTTTATTATCGTATATCTCATTGTTAAATATTTTACTAAGACATGGCCGATTTAATACACCAGTTGCCTGATTCCATTGCCAATCAGATAGCAGCCGGTGAAGTTGTAAAACGCCCTGCTTCCGTAGTGAAAGAGTTGATGGAAAATGCTTTAGATGCAGAAGCTACAGAAATCATTGTTAATATCAAAGATGCCGGAAAAACGCTGATACAGATAACCGACAACGGTAAAGGCATGTCGGAACTTGATGCTCGTATGGCTTTTGAACGGCATGCAACCTCAAAAATTAAAACTATTGATGATTTATTTCGTCTGCACACGATGGGCTTTCGTGGAGAAGCGTTGGCATCGATAGCTGCTATTGCACAAGTGGAGATGCACACTTGCCAAAAAGAAAATACCATCGGCACGAAGATTATTATAGAAGGTTCGAAACTTATCACCCAAGAACCTGTGGCAACTTCTGCGGGGACTACTTTTTTTGTGAAAAACTTATTTTTCAATGTGCCTGTTCGTCGAAAGTTCTTGAAAAGCGATACTACCGAATCCAATTATATCACACAAGAATTTTTGAAAATTGCTATTGCTAACCCGCAAGTAGCAATGCAGTTGACAATAAACGGAAAACAACACTACAACCTGCACAAAGAAAATCTGAAAAAACGCTTGTCATCAATTTTTCGATTTGGGAAAAACTTATTGCCCATAGAGGAACACACACAGCTGATAAATGTAACCGGATTTATTGGAAAACCCGAAGATGCAACGAAACAACAAGGGCGTCAGTATTTCTTTGTCAACGGACGATATTTCAAACATCTGTTGTTTTATCGTAGTATCATGGACACCTACAAAGATGTGATACGGCCAGGTTATTATCCGGCGTTTTTTATCTTTTTTGAGGTGCCTCCTGAATCGATAGATGTCAATATTCACCCGACCAAAACAGAGATAAAATTTGAAAACGAACAACATGTGATGCAGATATTACGGTCTATTGTGCGAAAGTCAATCGGAAATTTCAATATCACGCCGTCATTGGATTTTTCACAGACGATACAGTTGCCATTGACTCGAAAAGGGCAAGATGTAGAAACCCCGAAAATAAGTTTTACCCCGAATTATGTTCCTGATGATATTTCTGTAATTTCATCTCCTTCGAAAGTTGATTTATCGCAATTTGATGATGAAACGAAATCATTTGAAGAGAAAATACCTGTTTCCGATGAAACTTCTTTGAACATAGAATCGACTTTCTTTGAAAATACCGAGACCGTTTCTTCCGACAAATTTTTATTGTATAAAAATAAATATATCTTGACCTCCGTAAAATCGGGATTGATGGTTGTTGATTACAAACGAGCAATGGAACGCATTCATTTTGAGTATTATATGGCGAAATACACAAAAGATAGTTCGCGTGAAATACAAACCTTGTTGTATCCCATAATTATCGAGATGAAAGAACCGAATGAAGAGGTTATAGCCGAACTGATAGAGTTTATTAAACCGTTGGGATTTGATGCAAATTATCAAAATGAAAATCTTCATATAACGGCAACACCACCATTTTTGGAAGCCGAGAAGGTTATTCATACCATTATAGCTGATTTTTACAATACGCTTCAAGAACATACCGTCTCGGATTCTTCAATTATCAATCGGCTGTTGTCGCAAGAATTGGCATATTATAATGCACAAACGACTGCTGTGCCGGCATCACAAGAAGAGATGGAAACGATTATCAACCGTTTGTTTCAATGCGAATATCCTTCGTATGATTCGAAAGGACAAAAAATAGTGTCGATTTTAGATGATGATTTTTTATTAAAAATATTTAATTAATAATCTTATGCAACAACATCGAATGTCGGGATACGGAATGCTCCCACCGGTAGTGAAAAATCTTATTTTGCTCAATGTGGTGATGTATATTGCGACTCTTTTTTTTAAGTATAAACTTCGAATAGACCTTGAAGAGATACTTGGACTTCATAATTTCGATTCGCCGTTATTTCGTCCGTATCAGCTTATTACTCATATGTTTATGCATGCATCTATTGGGCATATCTTTTTTAATATGTTTGCTTTGTGGATGTTTGGTTATGCCATCGAAAATTTATGGGGTGGCAAACGCTTTTTTATTTTCTATTTTGTAAGTGGATTAGGGGCAGCATTTTTCAACTTATTTGTTTCGTGGCTTTATACTCACCCGATGTTAACAGCTTTTCATAGTTTTGAGGCTATGCCTACGGTAGATGCATTTTCGGCATTTGTAACACAGTATTTCCCCGAACTTTTTCAAACGACCAATATTGCCGATGTTATACAGGCATGGAAACTGTCGCCCGATAATGGACAAATAGCTCAAAGTGCGGTGCATTTTCTTTCCGGACAAATATATCCTTATATCAACATTCCCATGGTAGGAGCTTCGGGAGCTATCTATGGCGTATTGTTGGCATTTGGAATGTTATTTCCAAATACCGTGATTTACCTCTATTTTTTATTTCCTCTGAAAGCCAAATGGTTTGTTATCATTTTCGGTGCATTGGAACTTTATATGGGATTGAGTATGCCGGGTGACCATGTTGCTCATTTTGCCCATCTTGGCGGAATGATTTTCGGATTTTTCTTGATTCTATATTGGAAGAAAAAAGACCGTTTCCGGTTTTATTAAAAAACAATGTATCTTTGTTCAACGATTAACAGCATTTTATGTCGACACTTAATAAAAACAATATCAATCAAGTTTTTAAGGCATTCTCTTCAAAACGCATTCTTATCATTGGTGATGTGATGATTGATGCCTATATTTTGGGAAATGTTTCACGGATTTCACCGGAAGCACCGGTTCCTATTGTGGCCATCAAAAAAAAAGAATACCGTTTGGGAGGAGCTGCCAATGTAGCTCTCAATATCAAAAATTTGGAAGCAGAACCTATTGTGTGTTCTGTCATAGGCGATGATGATGCCGGGAAAGAGTATTTACGATTGATGGAAAAAGCTCATTTGTCAACCGAAGGAATTATTGTTCAAAAGCATCGTCCAACAACTATAAAGACGCGAGTTATCAGTTCCGGACAGCAGTTGATGCGTGTCGACGAAGAAACGGAAACAGCCATTGATACGGATATACAACTAAAATTATTTTCTACAATAACGGAGATAATAGAAACTTCTACGGTTGATGCAATTGTTTTTGAAGATTACGATAAAGGTGTATTATCACAAAAATTAATAACAGATGTTATTGCTTTGGCAAATAAAAATAATATTCCTACGACAGTTGATCCTAAGCGGTATCATTTTACTGATTATAAAGGCGTTACGCTGTTTAAGCCTAATTTTAAGGAATTAAGTGAAGGACTAAATATTGCATTGGAACCGAACAATGTGGAGGCTCTGAGTCGAATTGTGAAACCATTTATGAAGGAATCAGCTATTGAAAATATGGTGGTTACACTTTCGGAATACGGTATTTTTGTGCAAACCGGAGAGAAACAACAAGTGATACCGACTATTGAGCGAAGTATTGCCGATGTGTCGGGTGCCGGTGATACGGTTATCAGCGTGTTGGCATTGGGATTGGCTGCACATATCGATTTATTTCTTGTGGCTGCAATTGCGAACTTAGCCGGTGGATTGGTGTGTGAATCGGTAGGGGTTGTGCCTGTCGATAAAGCGACATTGCAAACGGAAACTTTGGTTAATCTGCTGTAAAAACGGATATTCTATGGCACATATCATTTCGGTGAATGGGAAAAAACCTCAGTTAGGGAAAAATAATTTTATAGCACCCAATGCCACTCTTGTTGGCGAAATATACAGCGGTGATGATTGTAGCTTTTGGTTCAATGCTGTTGTGCGAGGCGATGTCAATGCCATTTATTTGGGCAACAAGGTGAATATTCAAGACGGGGCCATTTTACATTGCTTGTATCAAAAATCAATTGTTCGTATTGGCGACAATGTGTCGATAGGGCATCACGCTACGGTTCATGGAGCAACTATCGAGAAAAATGTATTGGTAGGTATCGGTGCAACGGTATTGGATTATGCTCATATCGGCGAAAATTCTATTATTGCCGCAGGAGCGTTGGTATTGGAACACACCGTTGTTGAACCCAATAGTATTTATGCCGGAGTACCGGCAAAAAAGATAAAAAATATCTCACCACAACAGTCGGCAGAGATGATAGAGCGAATTGCCAATAATTACATTATGTATGCCGATTGGTATCGAACCGAGGATAAAGACTAATCAATTTCGTTGTTTCTTATTTTTTTTCGCACGATGAAACGCACCGGATAGCGAGAAGCAAGATAGCCAATAAGTATAACGGTAATAAATACGACAACAATATCCAAAAAATGAATTGCCACAGGATAGGCTTGCACGATAAATGCATCACTCGAAGAGCCTTGCAGTTTAACGAATCCGAATGTTTGTTGCAACCAGCTTACCAATACCCCAAATACAATCCCCAAAAATGCACCGATGAAGGTGATAAGCATTCCTTCGGAAAGAAAGATAGTTTGAATGCGTTGTCGTGAGAAACCCAAGGCAAAAAAGGTGAAAATGTCTTTTTCTTTTTCAATAATGAGCATCGACAATGAACCGATGATATTGAACGATGCAATAAGTAAGATAAGAGTGAGAATTAGAAAGACGACAGCTTTTTCCGATTGCATTATTTTATAGACAAAAGCATGTTGCTGAAAGCGATTTTTTACAACGACAGGATGTCCCAATATTTTGGTAAGGTCGTGTTTTATTTTTGAAGAAGACACATTCTTTTTTGTGTTAATCTCTAACGAAGTAACTTGATGATGATATCCAAGTAGTTGTTCTACAAAATAGAACGGTAAAATGACATAATTGTCCAAATCTTGTTCAATAGAAAAAGTCGCCGAAGGGTAGGCAAATGCCGATTTAAACGCTTTTTGAGGATCCATCGATATGTGTTTGATGCGTCGCGGAACATAAATCTTCAGCGGTGTGATATAGTCGATATTGACCGATAGCATATTGGCAATCTCTTGTCCTACAATGGCTGCCGGTCGTTCTTGTAGTTGCAAAAGATAAGAGCCTTTGGTGAGCATGGTGTCGAGACCGTTGAACGAACGGTAATCTAAAGGAACTCCTTTGAGATGAGCAGGGTGGTAGTTTTCACCGTATTTTACCAAAGCATTTTCTTCTAAAATAGGTTCTATGGCTTGTATATAGTCTAGTGTTTTTACGGTTTTTAGCAAGGTTGAGTCAAACGGAAAGGTCTTACCTTCGGTAGGCAGTATTTTATAATCGGCATCAACAGCATTGTAACGCGTTTCAATAAGGTCTTCCAATCCGTTGAAAACGGATAAGATAATCACCAAAGCCATTGTGCCTACCATTGTGCCTGTTACACTGATGGCAGAAATGAGATTTATTGCATTAGTTGATTTTTTGGAAAATAAGTAACGGCTTGCTATAAAGGTGTTTAACCTCACAATTAATCATTTAAAAGGTTGTTGATGCGTTGCATTTTATCGAAAGAATCGTCAAGGAAAAATTGTAATTCGGGAATCTTTCTTAGGTTTTTTATTCTGTTGCCCAAAAGTTTGCGAATGGGTTTGTAATGTTGTTCTATGACTTCAAAAATTTCTTGCTTATGTTCAACAGGCATAATGCTCAAATAAATTCTGGCAATTGATAAATCGGCAGATACACGCACCTCCATTACGCTGATGAGGGCATTGTGTCCGACCATAAAATCTTTTTCTTTGGCAAAGATATCCGACAAATGTCGTTGTATCAGACTTTCGATGCGTCCCAATCGTGTGCTGTTGTCTTTCATTGGTGTTATTTTGCTGATTTTAAGTCGTTTATTTCTTTTTTTAATTGTCGTATCTCATCTAAAATGTTCGGTAGGTTTTTGAATACGACATATGATTTTTGATAATCCAAAGCATTTACGGCAGGTGAACCTAAGAGTGTAGCACCTTTTTGTTTTACAGCTTTGGCAATACCCGATTGTGCTGCAATTTTCACTTCATCGGCAATCTCGATATGGCCTACCATGCCTACTTGCCCACCAATCATACAATTGGCACCTATTTTTGTAGAACCCGAAATACCGGTAAGAGCAGCTATCACCGTATTTTCTTCAATAACTACATTGTGGGCAATTTGGATAAGGTTATCCAGTTTCACACCGTTTTTAATAATGGTAGAACCCAAGGTAGCTCTGTCAATGGTGGTATTGGCACCTATTTCCACATTGTTACCAATTTGCACATTGCCGATTTGCATTACTTTTTTGAATTGGTTTCCTTTGTTAGGAGCAAAGCCGAAACCATCGGCTCCAATAACAACTCCTCCGTGTAAAATACAATTATCGCCGATGGAGCAGTCGTGATAGATTTTTGTGCCGGGAAACAAAATACAGTTATTACCAATGGTTACATTCTCGCCAATATATACTTGCGGATATATTTGTACATTATCACCGATTTTTACATTGTTGCTGATATATGTGAATGCACCGATATAGATATTATCACCCAAGCTGGCTGTATCGTGAATAAATGAAGGCTTTTCTACTCCGATTTTTGGCTCGTAAAGGTATTCGGCATACATTTCCAATAATTTGGCAAATGCTTGATAGGCATCTTTTACAACAATTAAGGTGGCAAATACCGGTTTATCAATCGTCATATCTTCATTGACAATAACAATTGATGATTTTGTGGTATACAAATAGGAATAATATTTTGGATTTGCCAGAAAACTAATGGTTCCTTTTTTCCCTTCTTCTATTTTGGCAAAAGCGGTTATTTCTCTGTCGGGGTTTCCGATTATTTTGGCATCTTCCAAATAATCGGCAATGGTTTTTGCTGTAAATTTCATAAAATATTAAGATTCTTCGTGCTGTTTCGGATAACAAAGATAATGTCTAACATCGGTTCGTGAAAATAAATCGGTATTAATAATATCGGTTACTTCCGATAGGGGAAGTACTTTATTGTCGTTATAATATATTTGAATTTCCGGTTGAGCTTCTGTTGTGAGCTTTGTCTTTCCTTGAATGAAATAATAATTCAGTTCATTGTCGTCATAAGGTAATGTTGCTTTCAAGGTTTCGACTTCGTATGTGTCAAAAGGTTCTTTTTTTAGTTTGATTTTGAATAATCGGCGATTCAACAATCGAGAAGAAAGGTCTGACAACACAGAATCGGAATGGAATGACCATTGTTTTAAAGAAGAAAAAATATCATTGTCGTCCAATAAAGCAAAAATATCTAAAACAGTCATTGTCCTATTGTTGAATTTGATAGGAGACAATAAATCTTGTTCTTGAATGTCATTTTTCAGGAAAAAGGATAATACGGGTGCCGATTCTACGGCAATGCCTTGTTGCTCAAGGTGTTTTGCGCGTTGTATGGCTTTTACCAACATCTGTTCGGCAGCGATAACCGTTTTGTGAAGATATACTTGCAGATACATTAACTTTCGAGAAATAAGATAGTTCTCAATGGAATGTAATCCTTTGGCTTCTACCACCAAATGATTGTTGTAGACATACAACATTTTGATGATGCGTTCCGTGCCGATGATGCCTTCCGATACGCCTGTAAAGAAGCTGTCGCGTTTCAAATAATCCAAGCGGTCTACATCGAGATGGCTTGATATGAGTTGATGTAAGAAGGGTTTGTGATATTGGTTGTTGAAAATACGAATTGCCAAATCCAACTTTCCTTCCATTTGAATGTTTAGGTGTTCCATTATTTTGGTTGAAACAATTTCGTGAGAGATATTGGAAAGGATACTGTGTTCTAAAGCGTGCGAAAAAGGACCGTGTCCTACATCGTGCAACAGAATGGCATATTGTGTAGCATTGGATTCTTCTTCGGTAATTTCGACCCCTTTACTACGAAGTACTTCTATTGCCAAATTCATCAGATGTGTGGCACCCAAAGTGTGTTGCAAGCGTGTGTGTAAAGCGCCTTGATATACAAAGCAGGTCAGCCCCAATTGTTTGATACGACGCAATCGTTGGATATACGGATGTTCTATCAGAGGAAACAGGTGTTCCGACAATACATTGATAAAACCGTGAACAGGATCATTCAGAATTTTTTTGTCAACCATTTATTTTTAGGCATCAATTATATGGCAAAGATAATATATTTCAGGTGTTATTGCTAATATCGCAAAGTTCGTTAGATTTTATGAGCAAGTTTGATAATTGCTGTAAATCAGAAAAATAATCGTATTTTTATTGCATAAAATAATAAAGGTTTGTTTAATGAAGTGGCGTTTTAGATTGATATTAGTGTTTTTTATCTTTTTGTCGGGTTCTTCGATAGCCGGCAATTTAGATTCTCTTCTCAATGAACTTTCGAAAGCAAAAGAAAAAGAGATAGCTCCGTTGTGTAATCAAATTGCTCGAGAATATCTTTTAAGAGAGCCACCTAAGAGTCTTGATTATATTGATAAAGCTATTAAGGCATCATCAAAATATCGACAAAAAAAAGAAGAATCTACAGCATATTTTTATAAAGGATTTTTTTACAAAAAAACAGGGAAGTTTTCACAAGCTCGATATTTTTTATTTAAAGTTACCAAATTGTTTTCTGTAACAAAAGATACCATTTTGGTGTCGAAGGCCTATAATGCTTTGGCACAGGTAGAGCAAGCAATGAGTCATTATGACAAAGCGATTAATTACCTCAAAAAAACAATAGATTTAAAAAATAAAATTGGCGATAAACGCGGACAAGCAATAGCCTATCTTACACTTGGAAATATTTATAATACCAAAGGGGAGTATCAAAAATCTATTTTTCATTATCAAAATACATTGAAGATAGCCCGTAAGATTGACAATAAGAAATTAATCGCTTCAGCTCTTAATTCTATTGGTATCATATATGAGAATTTGGCAAATTATAAAAATCTGAACAATCTCAACGAAGCACTAAAATATTACAGACAAGCCGAAGAAGTAAGTCGTAGTATGAATGATACCATTGGTATTATTGAGGATTTAAGTAATATCGGCAATATTTATGCACAGATGCACGACCTATATCTGCAAAAAGTCCAAGATACCAATTTGACTGCCCGGCAAATTGAAAAAATAAATTATCAATTGGATAGCACCAAGTTACAAGCGGTTACTCATTATGAGGAAGCGTTAAAGATAAGTCAAAAAATAAATAATATTAAAGGTATCATTACTCTCGAAACGAATCTTGCCGGTTTGTATAATGCAAGTCAAGATTATGAAGATGCAAAAAAAGCGTTAAAGCATTTGGCGGTTGCTAATAGTTATCTGGAAGAAGTGGAATCGGCTTATCTTTCCGGTATTGTGTTTTATTATCAAGCACAAGCAAATCTAGTGTTGAAACGCTATAATAAAGCAAAACAAGAGGCTCAAAAGGCTCTGGAACTGGCAAAAAATAACGATATTAAGAAAACAGAATATGAGACTTATCGCATTTTGGCAACTATCTACGATTCGTTACACGATTATCGTCATTCGTTAGAGGCTTTTCAGCGACATACCGAGCTCAAAGAACAAGTTCTCAATGAAGAAACCAATAAACTGGTACAAGAACTCAACAAACGCTATCAAACCAAAGAGAAAGAACGGTTGTTGCAATTGCGTAATTCACAGATAAAGCGTCAGGAAGCTGAAAATAAGCAACAGCGTTTATTTATTTTTGCAATGGGTATTGTTGTCGTTTTTGTCATAGTCTTTATCGGATTAATTTTCAGACAATATCGCCAAAAGAAAAAAGCAAATGAGGAGCTGGCAGCCAAAAACCATCTTATTACCGAACAAAAACAAGAAATAACAGATAGTATTCAATATGCACAATACATTCAGTTGGCAGTGTTTCCTCCGAATGATTATATTCATAAAGCTTTGCCGGGGAGTTCTATTTTGTTCAAACCGAGAGATATCGTAAGTGGTGATTTTTATTGGGTGAAAGAAATAGGCGATATGGTGTATGCTACTGCTGCCGATTGCACAGGTCACGGCGTCCCGGGAGCATTTATGAGCCTTTTAGGAACATCATTTCTCAATGAGATAATGTTGCAAAATAAACAATATACAACAGGAGAAATTTTGGATTTGTTACGGAAGAAAATTATAACTTCATTACACCAAACAGGAGAATCGGGAAAGAGTAAAGACGGTATGGATATTTCGTTTGTAGGAATCAATAAGGCAACAAAAGAAATACAGTTTTCGGGAGCACAAAACCCGTTGTATATCATTCGTTCCAATGAAGAAGAGCCTATTGAGAGTGATAAAAAAGTGGTGGGAGAAAAAGTAACACTTTATGAGATAAAAGGAGATAAAATGCCTATTGGTATTTCCGGTATGCTGACACCTTTTAAAACCAATATTATAAAATATAAAAAAGGCGACCGGTTATTTATGTTTTCCGATGGTTTTGCCGACCAATTTGGCGGACCAAAAGGGAAAAAATTAAAATATCTGCCATTCAAAAATACTTTATTGAACTATACTCATCTTCCTATTGATGAACAATTGAAACGGCTTGAAATTATTTTTGAAGCGTGGAAAAAAGGTTTTGATTTGAAAGATATCGAATCGTCAAACACCCCGGTTACGACCTACGAACAAACCGATGATGTCATAGTGTTTGGTATTGAACTATGATGATGATTTGTCGTTAGGTTCTTCATCGTCTTTTTTTAGTTGATTCCACCCCATTGCTTTTAGAGGGATAGCTTCTTCTTGTTTGGAAATGAGAAATTGTCCTGTTGTGTGGTCTTCGATGTGTCCGATAATAGTGATATTTGGATTTTCGGCAATTTTCTCATAGTCTGCAATATCTACTGTAAACAACAATTCGTAATCTTCACCACCGTTGATGGCTGCGGTTAAGGGGTTGAGGTTTAGTTTGGTAGCTGTTTGTTCTGTTTCAAGGGCAATGGGTATTTTTTCTTCATAAATACGACAGCCTACATTCGATTGCTTGCAGATATGTATCAATTCCGACGAAAGTCCGTCGGAGATGTCAATCATTGCTGTGGGGACAATGTTTTTTTCTTTAAAAAAAGTAATGATGTCTTGTCGAGCCTCTGGTTTTAGTTGTCGCCCGATAGCATATTTATGGTCTTCAAGTTGAGGCTTTTCGTTGCCGACTTCTTTCAGAATTCGTTTTTCGCGTTCCAATATTTGTACCCCTAAATAAGCACCCCCTAAATCGCCCGATACACAGATTAAGTTTTTTTCTTTTGCTCCCGAACGATAACTAATTTCGTCAGCATTGCCATCACCTAATACGGTGATGCTAATGGTGAGTCCCGTAAGTGATGCTGAGGTGTCGCCACCTACAAAATCGATGTTGTAGCGTTTGCAGGCCAACAATATGCCTTCGTAAAATTCATTTAATGCTTCTACCGAGAATTTTTTTGAGATACCTAAGCCCAAAACCATTCGTTTAGGGGTTGCATTCATCGCATATATATCCGACACATTGACAACGACAGCTTTATATCCCAAATGCTTCAATGGCATATAGGTCAAGTCGAAATGAATGCCTTCGAGCAACAAGTCATTGGTGATAACTTCTACTTTGTTGCCTCCGATAGAATGTACCGAAGCATCATCACCAATGCCTTTTATGGTTGATTTATGATAATGTTTTACATTTTGGGTGAGGTACTCAATGAGTCCGAACTCTCCCAGTTCTGAGATAGGTGTTGCCATAGTTGTGAGAAGCGTTAATAAATCTTAGAGTTTAGAATTATCTTCTTTTTGTGAGCATCCGAATCGCCAGTTCATTCCCCATCGGAAATTAAAGTTGCGAGCCGATTGAGGCCAAACAAAACCCCATATATTGTCGGAGGCAAGGAACAATTGTAAGGGACCACCTTTAATTACAAGTCCTAAGCCGACATTGGTAAATTGGTTGTTCATTACGGTAACACTTGCTGTCCCGCCAAGCCATTTCAAAAGTTGAGAATTGGCACTTAAAGTCAACGAAGGATGCATCAAGTAGCGATACATTGCTACACGACCAAGAGCTCCAAAAGTAACTTTATCATTGTATTTGTAAGTTCCACCAATATAAA
>CAZSHT010000025.1:0-15835 GCA_964606715.1 uncultured Bacteroidales bacterium | reverse complement strand
TCTCTTTGTGGTTCAAAGAATACTTTTTCTGCAGTATCCAATTCTACCAACTGTCCGTTTTGCATCACCATAATGCGGTCGGACATATACTTGACCACACTTAAATCGTGTGAGATAAACAAATAAGTCAATCCATAGCGATCTTTCAAATCATTCAAGAGATTCAATATTTGTGCTTGCACCGACACATCTAATGCCGACACCGATTCATCACAGATAAGCACTTCCGGCTCTACGGCCAATGCTCTGGCAATGACAATGCGTTGTCGCTGTCCACCCGAAAATTCGGAAGGATACCGGTCGTAAGCTGTTTCGTCCAAGCCGACTTGTTTCAACAATTTCAATACGCGTTCACGACGGTTTTCGGGTTTTCCTTTGCGATGCACTTTGAACACTTCCATTATTGTGCTTCCAACGGTAATACGCGGATTCAAAGCCGAATACGGATCTTGAAAAACAATTTGAAAACGGCGTCTGAAATCGGTCATCTCCGAAGCATTAAAATCATCAATCGATTTTCCGGCAAAATAAATATCCCCTTGGCGATACGGCAACAATCGCAACAAGGCTCTGCTCAACGATGTTTTTCCGCACCCCGACTCCCCGACCAACCCCAGCGTCTCACCACGAAACAATTGAAACGACACATCGGCAACCGCTTTATAAGATCGTGTTTCTTTTCCAAAAAAATTCCGTTGCACAGTATATTCCACATCGACATGGTTGACTTCCAATATCGGCGGTTTATCATACTGTGCTGTCGAAGTCAACGACCTCTGAACAACATCTGCCTTTTCTTGCAAAAAATCATCTACTGTCAATAAGCGTTGGGGACGCGTTTCAATAGGCGGTTGGCAAGCTATCAAACCTTTGGTATATGGTTCTTGTGGCTGTTTGATAATCGCCTTTGCCGTTTCCTGCTCTATTTTTTTTCCATTATACAATACCGCTATTTCATCGGCAATATGTGCCATCACGCCTATATCGTGCGTAATAAACAATATCGCTGTCTTATACTCCTTTTGTATTTCCGCCAGTAAATCCAAGACGCGTTTTTGCACCGTCACATCTAAAGCGGTCGTAGGCTCATCGGCAATTATCAAATCCGGCTCCACAGCCAGAGCCATAGCAATCATCACGCGTTGCTTTTGTCCGCCCGACACCTCATGCGGATAGGCTTTATATAATTTTTCGGGGCGTGGCAATTTCACCTTTTTGAACAGAGCAATTACTTTCTCATAAATAGCCTGTTCCGACAAATCGGTATGTATCTGCAAAACTTCAGCAACCTGTTGTCCCAAGCGAATGGTCGGATTGAGCGAAGTCATCGGTTCTTGAAAAATCATCGCTATGCGTTTTCCTCGATAAGACAACATTTCTTTTTCCGACAATGACAATAAATCAACAATTTTTCCGTCAGCATGATGATATAGAATCTCACCACTGTCGACTTTTACCGTTTTCGGCAATAAACGCATCAACGCTAAAGCTGTCAACGATTTTCCGGATCCCGATTCACCTAAAACTCCTAATGTTTTTCCTTTTGGGATAGACAATGACAAATGGTGCAACACCCGGCGATAACCGTCTTCCGACGGAAATGACAAGGATAAGTTTTTTATTTCTATCAACGCTTCGCTCACGACAATAGACTTTGCACAACGAGTTTATCTTGTTGCAATTGTTTCTTCAATGCGTCCAACGATGAAAACGGCTGTTCGTTACGCACAAAATCACAAAGTTCAAGCATAAGAGATTGACCATAAATATCCTCCTCAAACTCAAACAAATGCACCTCCACCGTTGGTTCCACGGGTTGTTTTTTTAGCGTTGGTCGCACGCCGATATTTAACATTCCGTTGTAATCGTGATTTTTCACTTTTGCACGCACGGCATACACACCGTTTGCCGGTAATAATTTATATGGTTCTATCTGTAAATTCGCTGTTGGAAATCCCAATGTGCGTCCCAAAGCATCACCTTTCACAATAGTTCCTTCCAATTTATAAGGATATCCCAAATAAGCATTTGCTTTTTTCACTTCGCCTTCGGCTAATGCGTTTCGAATTTTTGTTGAACTCACATTATCGCCCTCCACCTGCAAAGCCTCTACCTGAAACGATTCAAACCCCATCGTTTGCCCCAGCGATTGCACCAAATCGAAATCACCGGCACGCCGGCGACCAAAGTGATGATCATATCCTACCAAAAAACCTTTAAAACGCAAAGCCGGATACAAAAGTGTTGCAATAAAATCTTGTGGCGGTAATTGTGATAAATCTTTTGTAAAATCCAAAATCACAAGATGTTGAAGACTTGTCTTTGCTTCCAAAACAAGTATTTTTTCATTCAACAAATTCAGCAGACGAATGTCTTGATGATGCACAACCATCCGCGGATGTGGCCAAAAAGTAATCAACACCGATTCGCCATTTAATCGTTCGGCTTGTTCTTGCAAGCGTTTCAATATCAACTGATGTCCCAAATGCACACCATCCATTGTGCCTACGGTAATAACCGGATTTTGAATCGACAAACCTTCTATGGAACGGTGTATTTTCAAGTGTTTTTAGTTTTTTTGAGGGCAAACAAATTTAATGGAATTTCGGAAACAATCGCTATTCTTTCGGCAACAAAAAAGGTCATTGAGAACTTTACCAATGACCTTTTTTGTTATTCATATTCTAAATTTTCATTATCCGCATTTCGAATATCCGCAAGCCGAACAAGTAAGACATCCTTCTTGATACACCAATGAATTTTCTTTTTTGCAATGCGGACAAACAGCTCCTTCTTTTGCTTTAGTGCCATCTTCGATATAATGTTTCAAAGCGCGTTCCACACCGGCTGTCCAGCTATTGATATTATCGTTATTAATTTTCAGCGAACTGACCAGATTTATTACATTAACAATAGGCATTCCATGTCGTAATACTCCCGAAATCAATTTGGCATAATTCCAAAATTCTTTGTCAAACAAACGCGACAGCCCTTCGGAAGTCGTACGATAACCATGCTTATCGACATATTGAAAATCATAACGACTTTTTCCGTTTTCATCTCTATTTTTGATAATAAATCCTTTGGTTATTTTTTTGGGGATATTTAGCACATCTTCATCAACTTTCCCCGTAAAAATCTCATATGGGCGACCATCAATTAAACCGACAAAGGCTATCCATTCTTCACTTCCATTTCTGAATCGAACAACATCAGCCTTCAATGTTTTTGGACGCTTGGTTGGGAAAATGGAATTTTCTTCTTTCTTTTCTTCTTTTTTATCTGCCGACACCAATACTCCCGAACGAGAACCATCACGATACACCGTAACGCCTTTGCAACCCGATCGCCAAGCTTCTTCATAAAGTTCACCCACCAGTTCGGGTTTTACCGTAGCCGGCAAATTAATCGTTACACTAATGGAATGATCTATCCATTTTTGTATACGACCTTGCATTTGCACTTTTTTGAGCCAATCGACATCATTGGCTGTTGCTTTATAATAGGGTGATTTTTCAACCAATTTACTTAATTCCTCTTCTGACAATTTGGATACTTCATCGGCATCATATCCGTTGACCTCCATCCATGTTAAAAAACGGGGATGATAAACCATAAATTCTTCCCATGCATCACCGGTTTCATCAATGAATGAAACCGTTACATTTTTATCATTCGGATTGACTTTTCGACGGCGTTTGTAAAATGGTTGAAATACCGGTTCTATTCCCGACGATGTTCGTGTCATCAAACTGGTAGAACCTGTTGGTGCTATTGTCAACAATGAAATATTGCGACGACCGTATTTTTCCATTTCGGCAGCCAATTCGGCATCTTCGGCTTTCAAGCGATTGAGGAAAGGATTATTTTTTTCGCGTGCCGCATCATAAATTTTAAAAGTTCCGCGTTCTTTTGCCATTTCTACTGAAGAACGGTATGCTTCAATAGCTAATGTTTTGTGTACACTTTCCGAAAACTCAACGGCTATATCACTGGCATAAGTCAACCCCAAAGCAGCTATCATATCGCCTTCGGCTGTAATTCCAAATCCTGTGCGACGACCGTTCAGCGTTTTTTCTTTTATCTTTTCCCACAGTCTCAATTCCGTATGTTTTATATCTTCATCTTCCGGGTCATTTTTTATTTTGTTAATGATGGCATCTACTTTTTCGGCTTCCAAATCAATCAAATCATCCATCAAGCGTTGACCTTTTCGCACATGGTCTTTGAATTTCTCAAAGTTAAATCGTGCTTCCGGCGTAAATGGATTATCGACATAGCTATATAGATTGATAGCCTGCAACCGACAACTATCATAGGGACACAATGGGATTTCACCACACGGATTGGTTGACATTGTTTTATATCCCAAATCGGCATAACAATCCGGCACCGACTCGTTGATGATAGTATCCCAGAATAAAATTCCCGGCTCTGCCGATTTCCACGCATTATACACTATTTTGTTCCACAATTTACGCGCATTGACTGTTTTTGTAAAAGTCGGATTTGGTGAATCTATCGGATATTGTTGTTGATATTCGGCATTATTAATCACAGCCTTCATAAACTCATCATCTATTCTTACCGACACATTGGCTCCTGTCACTTTTGTTCCTTCCAATTTAGCATCGATAAAATCTTCGGCATCGGGATGTTTTATAGACACACTCAACATCAAAGCACCACGACGACCATCTTGTGCCACTTCACGCGTAGAATTGGAATAGCGTTCCATAAACGGAACAATGCCTGTGGCTGTGAGAGCCGAATTTTTCACCGGACTGCCTTTGGGACGAATGTGCGACAAATCTTGTCCCACACCACCACGACGCTTCATCAATTGCACTTGTTCTTCATCCATTTTGATGATACCGCCATAAGAATCTGCATTTGATTGATGACCTATAACAAAGCAATTCGACAAACTTGTGATTTGGTATTTGTTGCCGATGCCAGCCATCGGACTTCCTTGCGGAACGATGTATTTAAAATCTTTCAACAAATTATAGATTTCATCTTCGCTCATCGGATTGGGATACTTCTTTTCGATACGAGCAAATTCTCGTGCCAATCGACGGTGCATTTGTTCGGGTGAATTTTCGTAGATGTTTCCTTGAGAATCTTTCAGGGCATATTTATTTACCCAAACCGTCGCTGCCAGCTCATCAATTTTGAAATACGCTTTAGCTCCTTTCAAAGCTTCTTCATTTGAGTACTGTTTTTCACCACTCGCTGTTGTTTTTGTTGTTTTTACTTCTTCTTCCATAAATGGTAATGTTTCAATTGTCATAATAAATATATTTTAAAAGTCGATAAGTCTTTTTATATTTGCGTTTAAACTCAACCGAGAGGGCAGTCGTCCAAAATGCTCCGCTAAAGTAGATGTTTTGCTAAAAAAACAAGAATGAGGTTATTAACACGATATAAACAAGACTGACAATCAACAACTTACAAACAATCCTAACCGTTTAATTTTATTCACATTTTTTTGTTGAAAAAAAACATAAAAAAGGCTTGACTCAACACATCTTTTATGCACCATAGGATTGCACCCATTTTCAACACTTGTTTGTTTATAAAAACACAAAAATATTTCTTGGTTTATTCACACAAATCCATTAAAACAAATTTCTAAATTGCCGTGTTCGTTTCCGTAGTTTCCCTAATTTTGTTGCACTAAAACACCATTTGAATGACGCGTTATTTTGGTCTTCTTTCCTATGACGGCACGCATTACCACGGTTGGCAAATCCAACCCAACGCCACCACCGTGCAAGCCATTTTGGCGGAACGCCTCTCGACAAAATGGCGGGAACCTATTCAAATTACCGGTGCGGGACGCACCGACACCGGAGTACACGCTTCATATTTTGTTTTACATTTCGACAGCTCTCATCACGATTTGGATACCCCAAAAGCACTTCACGACATTAACCATTTTTTGCCCGAAGATATTCGTTTTCATCAATTGGTAAAAGTAACACCTCGTGCTCATGCCCGTTTCGACGCTACACAACGCACCTACCATTATCTCATTCGCCAACGGCAAAATCCGTTTTTAAAAGATTTCTCGATGTGGCACCCGCAAACATTAGACATCAACGCAATGAACAAAGCCGCCGGCTACCTGCTTTCGGTTAATGATTTTACCAGTTTCTCGAAATTGCACACCCAAACCGAAAATAATATTTGCGAAGTGCGTTCCGCTTGTTTCACGCCATTTCAAGACGGTCTTGTTTTTCAGATTACAGCCAACCGTTTTTTGCGAAATATGGTGCGTGCCGTTGTAGGCACATTACTGGAAGTAGGCAAAAGGAAATTGTCTTACGACGCTTTTTGCCACATCATCGAAAAGAAAAATCGCAACGAAGCCGGATTATCGGTCCCGGCAAAAGGTCTGTTTCTCACCAACATTGTTTACCCCGACCAAATTTTTGTTGAAAAACCGTTGAGAAAACCACAATATCTTTTTCCCCTGATACCCCAATTTTCTTAATTTCTTTTCATTATTTTGTTTTCTAAAAAAATAACAACCGCGTGCACCTCGAAACACTAAAACTGCTTAATTTTAAAAATTACACCGAAGCAAATCTTCTGTTTTCGGAAAAGATAAATTGTTTTACCGGCAAAAATGCTTCGGGAAAGACCAACCTGTTAGATGCCATTTATATGCTGTCATTCACAAAAAGTTATTTCAACACTCTTGACAAACAAATCATCAACGCTCATTCCGACGAACCGTTTTATTTTTTATCGGCACATTATCGCATTGACAACGACCAAGAAACCATTTCGTTGCGCTATCATCGTGAAAAAGGTAAACGACTAACACGAAACGACAAAGAAGTAAAACGCTTTTCGAAACATATCGGTGAGTTTCCGGTAGTCATGATGTCGCCCGGCGATATTTTTTTGGTAACCGGCGGTAGTGATTTACGACGGCGTTTTTTGGATATCACCATTTCCCAATTTGATGCGGACTATATGCATCATTTGACACAATATAACAACGCCCTGAAACAACGCAATCACATCTTAAAAAATGCTTGGAACCAACCGGCTATCATCGTTGATGAACTATTGGCTGTTTGGAATGAAAAACTTATTCAATACGGACAATATATCTACGAACAACGACACGAAACCACAAAAACCCTTTGCCGACTTTTCAACACATTTTACCGGTTTATTGCCAACGACAACGACCAAGTGGAAGTAACATACGAATCGCAACTTTCGCAATCCTCTTTTGCCGAACTGTTGGCACAATCCATTGATAACGACCGTCGCACACAATATACTACGACCGGTATCCACAAAGATGATTTGGTATTTAAAATAAATGATATGCCACTAAAAAAAGTAGCATCACAAGGTCAACAAAAAACATTGCTGATAGCCTTAAAATTAGCTGAATACGAAATCATCAAACAACATAAAAACCGATTGCCATTGCTCTTGCTCGACGATGTTTTCGACAAACTCGATGCCCATCGCGTAGCCCGCCTTATTGAACAAGTTGCCACCAACGAATACGGACAAATTTTCATCACCGATACCCATCAAGACCGTATGCAAAAAGTGCTTGATGAGATAAATGTTCCCGGTAAATTATTCTCTGTTGAACAAGGAAAAATACAAACTGTAACATAATGGATTTTAATAAACGACACAATACCTCCCGAACATTCAAAGATGTGTTTGATTCGTTTGTAAAACGCCAACAAGACCCCGATGCATACAAAAAAGGGAAACTTGTAAATGCGTGGAAAGATATTGTAGGAAGCACCATTGCCAAACGCACCACAAAAATATATGTGCGTGATAAAACTTTGATTGTTCATTTGGAATCATCGGTCATGAAAAACGAACTTCATTTTCTTCGCGAAGCAATTTTGGAAAAAATAAACACAATGATTGGCGAAGGCATAATCGAAAAAATCATTTTCAAATAATGGCAGAAAGTTTTTTCAATTGGAGTGGCGGAAAAGATTCGGCATTGGCATTGTTCAAGATTCTTCAGGGACGAAAACACAACATTCGACATTTACTCACCTCTGTCAATCAGACAACCGGGCGTATCTCGATGCACGGCGTTCGCTATTCGCTGTTGAAACAACAAGTAGAAGCTATGGGATTCCCGTTGGATTTACTGGAACTTCCCGAAATGCCTTCGATGCAAATCTACGAAGACTTGCTTTCCGAACACCTTTTGCAATATCGCAATGCCGGTATCGACACAGCAATATTTGGCGATATTTTTTTGGAAGATTTACGACAATATCGCGAAAAACAATTGGCAACCATCGGAATGAAAGCTCTTTTCCCGCTGTGGAAACAAGACACAACCGCATTGCTAAACGAATTTCTTGCATTGGGATTTAAAACCATCATTACGGCTGTGGACTCTCGCCACCTTGACCAATCGTTTGCCGGTCGTATCATTGACAAAACTTTTTTCGACGACCTCCCAAAAGATGTTGACCCTTGTGGCGAAAATGGTGAATTTCATTCGTTTGTCTTTGACGGCCCGCTGTTTCACCACCCTGTTGAATTTGAAAAAGGGAAAGTCGTTTATAAAGAATACAAAAGCACTTGTCGGAATTATAAAGACAACGGCGAAGAAATTTTGGAAGAAAAGACATACGGTTTTTGGTTTTGCGATTTGATGCCAAAAGGAAAATAAATCACCGCTTCCACCACGATTTACCCGACATATTATTATTTTTCCTCAAAAGTTTTACTCTGTTTTTCAAATTAGCGTATCTTTACTTTTATGAACACTCGTGGAATTTTAGTTATTCTTTTTTTCAGCATTTTTCCGTTGTCGGGCATTTCTCAAATTGTAAAATGGGATTTATCGGGTGATTCATTACCATCGTATATTGCTTCTCACTGCGGTGCTTCCGGATTTTTTCCCGGTAGCGGACTCACAAGTTTTACCACCGGCAGCACCGGAGCATACGCCAAAAGTTGGTCTACCAACGGTCTCGACAGCAACGATTTTTTCCAATGTGCTCTCTCTGCCGATTCGGGTTATCAAATCACCATCAGCCAATTGTCGTTTTCCGAACGCCGTTCTCTTTCCGGCATTCATCATTACACCGTATACTATGCCTACTTGCCCGATTTTTCCGATTCGGTAAAATTGCTCGACAAAGCGTTGCCCGACAATGACAACGAACGAGACACCACCTTGGAAAACCTGCACCTCATTGTAAATCAAAACGATACTATTTATTTTCGTTGGTATGGCTACCAAAGTGAAAGTGCTTCCGGCACTTGGCGTATCAACGACCATTCATTGAGCATTGACGGTTTCATTGAACAACTCAATCTAAATGATTTATCGTCTTCTATTTCGCCGGCAACACAACCGACAAATGACACCATCGGCTCTACCGCCAATGATTCCACATCGGCAACACCTGTTTTTGCCATTACTGTCATTGACTCCGGTGGCGACCATCTGCCAACATACCTGTCTCAAATTCAAATAAATAACACATTCCCTGCAAACTCTCTCGATTGGGATAAGGATATAAAAACCTGTTTTCTCGCATGGAACGACAATACACCCATTGCTACCGACAGTATCCGTATCGACAGTCATTCGATTCGGTTTTATTTTGACACTTCGGACTGTATCATTCCCGATTCATCATCAAAAACAATTTTTTTGAAATTAATTTTAAACCCATCTCCTCTTAATGACGGGACTTCGTTTCAATGCGTTATTGATTCAACCGACAACGGTCTTAAAGCCTTTGTCTGCGGTTCCGGATTTGTCGATAATTTACATCAGCAACTGCTCTCAAAACTTTTTTATCTCAATGTGCAAGCCACCGAACTACATTGGACAGAGATTCCTTACAGCATCTGGCAAGACTTGCCATTTTCGATAGGCATAGAAGCGACCGACAAAAATGGAAACCGCGACACCTCGTGTCATTCTACCCTAACCCTTTCCGTTGCCAATGGTGATGGAACTCTTTCATCGTCCGATGGACTCTCTCACACCTTACAAAACGGTTTTCTCAAATGGGACAATCTTCAATATTCGGGCAATAATTCCGTAAGATTAAAAGCGTCAGACGATGCCGGCATCTTACCTTCCGTTGTTTCCAAAACAATCGTTGTATCGGTAGGCGACAGTAGTATTTTCGACGATTTTTCCGATGATGACCTCTCATCTTCACCGCATTGGCACGGAAATACCGGTGCTTTTGCCGTAATCGATGACCCCGACAACGCCGACAATCGCGTATTGTCTCTGTTTACTTCTACCGACAACAAAGACACTTCTTATCTATCGACTGCCGTTACACCACCAAATGATATTTTGGAATGGTCGCTTTCGCTTAATCTGCATTTTAACCCTTCGGATAATAATTTTGCACAATTTTTTCTTTTCTCCGACAATCAAAATTTTGCTGATTGCCAAAACGGTTATTTTTTACAAATGGGCGAAAATGGCAGTGCCGATGCCATTGTTCTTACAAAACGCACCAACGGAATCGATAGCGTTTTGTTAAGAACCTGCGACTCTCTTATTGCCGATAATCCAAATATCAACCTTAAAATTCTCTTTTTTCCAACTTCAAAAAAATGGCTAATACTCACCGACACCACTCATTTTTTGCAATTCGAAAAACAAGATTCCACAATCGACAACGCAGTTTTTGATTTCTCTCGTTTTTTTACGGGTATCTCTTGCTCTTATACTTCGGGCAATGCCTCCAATCACTTCTTTTTTGATAATATCTATGCCGGCAAAATGCGTATCGACAGTATCGCTCCTATTATTGAAACCATTACTGTCATTGACAGTTTACATCTTTCCGTTCAACTTTCGGAAGGAATTTTAGAAAACATTACCAACGACCTCTCCAATTTCAATATTAATCAGGGTATCGGCATACCGCTGTCGGCACAACAAGAAACCCCAACACTGCTACACCTTACCCTACAACACCCGTTACAATCGGAAAACTACTACATTCTCACTATCAAAAACCTGGAAGATTTTAACCATAACAAAACGGCTTCCGTTCAAAAACAATTCTTTTATTTCTTACCCGAATGCAACAGCATTGTCATCAACGAACTAATGATAGACCCAACACCTTCCGTAGAACTACCTGAATATGAATACATTGAACTATTTAACAACACACCATTTTCCATCAATTTGTCGGGTTGGCAACTTTTTGTAAACAACTCTCGATATTCATTTGCCAACGATACTCTCGCCTCCCACGATTTTCTCATTATTACCTCTCCCGACGGAACCTCCGGCTTGTCTGAATACGGCAAGACTTACGCATTGCTAAAATCCAATGTGTTAACTAATTCTTCCGGCACAATAATCTTGAAAAATCAATCGGGAAAAACTATTTCTCGTGTCGATTATGATAAGTCGTGGTATAAAAATGAAGCCAAAAATGACGGCGGATGGTCATTGGAACGCATTGACCCGAATAATATTTGCGAAGGTTTTGAAAACTGGACAGCTTCGGAAAATGCCAATGGCGGAACTCCCGGAACGGTTAATTCCGTAAAATCCGACAATCCCGACCTCACACCTCCCGAATTGCTAAGAGCCACCCTCGACAACGATACGGTTGTATTGTTTTTTTCCGAAACAATGGACTCCACATCATTATCTGTCGCACAACATTATAGTGGCAACCACTCTCTTGGCAATCCTAAAAAAGTCATCGTTTCCGGTGATGCCCTTTCACAAGTTCGTTTGCTCTTTGCCACACCTCTCGACAGCAACACAATTTACACCATTACCACCACCAAACTAACCGACTGTGCCGGCAATTTATTGGAAGACGGAACCTGCCAAATAGCAATTCCACAACCTGTTTCACCCGAAGATATCATTTTCAATGAAATTTTATATCACCCTCTTCCCGACGGTGTTGATTTTATTGAACTTTACAATAGAAGTCGTAAAACCATCAATTTAAAAACACTTCAAATTGCAAATCAAACCGACGATAGCCATTTTAAAAACAACTACTGGCTCACAACAACCGGCTACCTACTGTTTCCCAACGATTTTGTTGTGCTCACGACCAATCCTTCTGTGGTAAAAGAACAATATACCACCACGCATCCAAAGAAATTTTTGACAGTTCAGCACCTTCCTTCGATGCCGAACGATAGCGGACGACTGGCACTCCTCGATAAACATTTATTCATCATTGACCAAATGAACTACAACGACACGATGCAATTTTCGTTGCTCATCTCCTCAGAAGGTGTTTCGCTGGAACGCATCGACTATGACGGCAGTAGTCTAACTCCAAACAAATGGCACTCGGCTGCTCAAACCGTTGGATTTGCTACTCCTGCCTATAAAAACTCTCAATACAATGCCTTTTCGACTGACGACAATAAAACCGTTACCCTTTCTTCCGATATATTTTCGCCAGACAACGATGGCTACGAAGATTTACTAAAGATTCATTTTCATCTCACCACAACCGACAATATTGGCACTATCTATATCTTCACATTGAAAGGGTTTCTCGTGCGACACCTGCTCACCAATCAAACACTTGCCGGCGATGCCACAATTGTTTGGGACGGCCTCAACGATAGCCGGCAAAAAATACGACCCGGTATTTACATTCTATTTGTAGAAATTTACGATTTGTCGGGAAATATACAACATTACAAATTGCCTGTTACGGTAGCTTATCGCCGATAGTTTTTTTGATTAGAACAAAAAGATAGCTGTTGTGAAAATCAAAAAACCTATTATCAACAATAAAAATGTATAGGGGAAAATTTGCTTAGCCTTAAGCCCTGTAATCCCTAGCAACGGCAACGCCCAAAACGGTTGCAACATATTGGTCAATTGGTCACCATAAGCAAATGCCATCACCGATTGCGAAACAGGAAGATGCAATGCTTTTGCCGCATCGACAACAAGAGCACCTTGAATAATCCATTGTCCACCTCCACTTGGCACAACAAAATTAACCATTCCGGCAGAAAGAAAAACTAAAAAATTAAATGTATGAGGCGTTGCCAGTTCAATAAATTTTGCTGTTACAATATCAATAAGTCCGGAATATCTCATTATTCCCATAATGCCTGCATAAATCGGAAATTGTATAAGAATCCCCGCTGTACTTCCAATGGCTTGCCCTACTGCCGACAAAAACCGGTTAAAGTTTTTCTGAACCAACAAGGCTGTTGCCAACAATATCAGATTGAGATAATTAATCGTAAAAACAGATAATGAAAAATGATTCCACAACTTTAAAACAATTGCTCCAAAAAGAAACAAAACAAACAATAAGGATATCCCTCGCGAATAATCCAATCGTTCGGCACCTTGCAGGTTCAATGTTTTTGGATTTGCGTCTGCTCTATCGTTTTGTTCCAAATGATAAATTTCCGTTCTGACCTTTTTCCCAATCCAATACAAGAAAAGAGGCACCACAATCAATGTTGCGGATATCACAAAAAGATTCATCGATGAAAAAATGGTTTGTCCAATATTGATAACGCCTATTTTGTTTTGCAAAAAATGACCTTGTTCGGCAATCTTCAAGGGTGCACTTCCCGACAAGCCTCCGTGCCACACCATCAGCCCCACATATCCGGCAGCAGCAATAAGCGGATAACTAAATGGTTTTCGTTCTTTGGAAAATTGTTGAGCTACTTCCGAAGCCAATATCGCTCCGAATATCAACCCTAAAGCCCAATTGAGATACGAAAAGAAAAGTGTAAAAAAGCCTATCCACAATGCCGCTTGTGCCGTATTTTTCAATCTTTTTGTCAATACTGTAATAAAAGACTTTACAACATCGGACAATGCGATGACATAACCCAGCAATAACATCAAAGCCATTTGCATTGCAAACGGCAAAAGCGACCATATGCCTTTTTCGAAAAAAGAAATTGCTTCCAGATTGCGTTGTAAGAAAGGTGTTTGTGGCATTGCCCCAAAAACCGCAAAAAAATATGTTACAGCCAACAACAAAACAGCCAAAGTGAACGGTGATGGCAAAAGCCACTGCAATACACGGGCAATTTTGTTGAGCAAACGGTTCATTTAGTTAGCCATATCCGAAATAAATTTGATGCGTACCAAACGAATTTCCTCTTCGGTATATTCGTCTTCCAATTCATCTAACGCATCATCAAGAGAGTCGCTTTCTTCTTCTCTGAAATACTCATAAATATCGTCTATCTTATCTTCGTCCATCACATCGTAGAGATAATAGTCAATATTCAGTTTTGTTCCCGCATTGATTATGGATTCTACTTCATCGAGCAATTCATCGAAAGACATCTTTTTCGATTCCATAATATCCTCAAAAGGTATTTTACGATCGATACTTTTTATTACAAAAACCTTTGATTCCGATTTTTTTACGGCTGATTTTATCGTCAAATCTTGAGGTCGTTCTATTTCATTTTCTTTGACATAACGATCTATTAGTTCTATAAATTCCTTTCCGTAGCGTTTTGCTTTACTCGGTGCTATCCCTGTAATTTTTTCAAGTTCGGAAAATGAAATAGGATATTGTGTAGCCATTTCCTCCAAAGATACATCTTGGAAAATGATATATGGCGGTAGTTTTTGTTTTTTTGCAATATCTTTTCGTAAATCTTTCAACATATTGAACAACACTTCATCGGCGGCACCACTTCCTGTTATAGCTGTTGTTTCAGACTGTTCGTTTTCCTCATACTGCTCATAATTATGGTATTCATGCAGTTGTATAGAATAAGGTTTTTTTAAATATTTTTTTCCGGCATCGGTCAGTTTAAGGATACCATAATTTACAATATCTTTCTCCAAAAAACCTTGAATTTGTGCTTGTCTAGCAATATCATTCCAAAATTTCTTATCTTTTTCTTCACCTTCTCCAAAAATCTCTAATTGATTGTGTTTGTACTGTTTAACATCCGGTGTTAAATTACCGGCAAGAACATCGGCAATATGTTCCGACTTGAATCCTTCTTTTACCACACTTACGGCTTGTAATACGAGTTGCAAATAGGATTTTCCTTCAAATTTCTTTTTCGGATGCAAACAATTATCACAATTTTCACAATTTTCGGCTTCATAAGACTCACCAAAATAATGTAACAAATGCTTTCTTCTACACACAGCCGATTCGGCATAAGCAATTGTTTCACTTATCAATTGTTTGCCTATCTCTTGTTCCGAAACAGGTTTGCCTTGTAAAAATTTTTCTAATTTTTGAATATCTTCGTATTTATAAAAAGCAATGCATTTCCCTTCTCCGCCATCACGACCGGCACGCCCTGTTTCTTGATAATACCCTTCTAAACTTTTTGGCATATCATAATGAATCACAAAACGCACATCGGGCTTATCTATTCCCATTCCAAAAGCAATAGTAGCAACAATAACCTGCACATCTTCCATTAAAAAGCGATCCTGATTAAGACTTCTCATTTGCGAATCCATTCCGGCATGATACGGAACCGCTTTAATATCATTTACCTGTAATTTTTCGGCTAATTCTTCTACCCGTTTTCGGCTCACACAATAGATAATTCCCGATTTACCCGCATTTTCTTTTATAAACTTTATAATCTGTTTCTCCGGATTTACTTTTGGACGAATCTCATAATACAGATTAGCCCTATTAAAAGATGATTTAAAATTCAACGCATTGAGAATATCTAAATTTTTTAAAATATCGTGTTGAACTTTTGGCGTGGCAGTTGCCGTAAGGGCAATGATGGGAGCCCTGCCGATTTGATTTATCAATGGACGAATGTGGCGGTATTCAGGTCGAAAATCATGCCCCCATTCCGAAATACAATG
>CAZSHT010000024.1:12014-15935 GCA_964606715.1 uncultured Bacteroidales bacterium | reverse complement strand
AAATTTTCCACCTCATTCTGTGTTGAATAATAGGAGCGTTTTTAGTATTTTAGCACGCTTATAAAAACACATAATTCCAATGATTGATTATTTGAAAGGAACGATTACCGCTCTTACCCCGTCGGCAGTTGTTGTCGATATAAATGGTGTAGGGTATTTTGTGAAAATTTCACTACCTACATTTTCGGGGTTGAAAGAAAATACGGAAGGGAAATTATTTATTCACGAAATTATTCGTGAAGACACTTACGACCTTTATGGCTTTTTGAATGTTGCCGAGCGGGAAGTGTTTCGTCAATTGATATCGGTGAGTGGGATAGGAGCCAATACGGCTCGTTTGATATTGTCATCGTTGTCGGTGAGCGAACTGCAAAATGCTATTGCAACGGGAGCTGTTGATGTCATAAAACAAATAAAAGGCATTGGATTGAAAACAGCTCAACGCTTGATTGTCGATTTGAAAGACAAAATCGGTTTGTCCGACGGCAATGAGAGTAATTTTTTGACCTCATCAAACAATAGAATTAAAGAGGAATCGTTAAGTGCATTAATTGCTCTTGGATTTACCAAAAAGCAAGTTGAGAAAATGATTGATAAAGTATTGAAAGACAGTCCGGAAATGGGTGTCGAAGAAGTGATAAAAATAGTGTTAAAAGGGTTATAGAATTTGAGAATCTTTTTTAAATATTTAGGGATAGGTTTTGTTTTCATTTTTGTATGGGGTATTATCCATAAAGGATATGCTGCACCATTGTTGCATCACGAATTTTTGTCGTCCATTCCGTTTGTTTCATCGGTGATGCCTTCCGATTCAAATAATACAGACACCTCATCGGTGGGTGATTTGCCATATCCGTTCCCAAGGACAGATGATGCAACACAGCCGTTTCCGTCAGAAAATTTGTCTTCACCGATGTATTTGAATGAGCCGTCCAATTTTCATCGTGATGTGGAATACGATCCCGTAACCAATCAATATATTTTCAAAGAAAGAATAGGCGATAATGAAATAGGAATGCCACATGTGATGAGTTTTGAAGATTATCTGAAATATGATTTAGAGCATTCAATGGATAAATATTGGCATATGAAAGCCCGAAGCTCTTCGTTTGAATCCCATTCCACATTGATACCCAAACTGCATATTGGCGGAGAGGCTTTCAATAAGATTTTCGGAACCGATGTTATCGACATTAAACCCAATGGAAATGCAGAACTTATTTTTGGTATCAAATCAAATAAGACCGATAATCCGTCTTTGCCGGTGAAACTAAGACGAAACACGACTTTCGATTTTCAGGAAAAAATACAAATGAATGTCGTTGGGCAAATAGGTACAAAGCTGAAAATAGGAGCGAAATACGACACCGAAGCCAGTTTCGATTTCGAAAACGAAATGAAATTGGGGTATCAAGGCGATGAAGATGAGATTATTCAAGATATAGAAGCAGGAAATGTGTCGTTGCCACTTACCGGAACACTTATACAAGGAAGTCAAACATTGTTTGGGATAAAAACAAAATTGAAATTTGGAAAGCTGGACATCACAACAATCTATTCGCAACAAAAAGGAAAGACACAAACAATTGATATTCAGGGAGGTGCTCAGCAACAAGAATTTAAAATCTTTGCCAATGAGTACGAAGCGAATAAGCATTTTTTCTTAGCTCAATATTTTCACGATCATTATGATGAAGCATTGAAAAATTTGCCGGTTATTATGTCGAATATTAATATCACGAGAGTCGAAGTCTGGGTAACCAACAAAACCGGTAATTATCAAGATGCACGAAATATTGTTGCGTTTATGGACTTGGGTGAGAAAGATAAGATTTACTCTTCGGCAGTTACCCCAAATTATTTATTCTCAGCACCTTATCCAAGTGATTCGAGCAATACTATTTTTGATTACAAAGATACTTCTTCGATGAACTCTGCTATTCGCGATATCAATACAGCATCACAGTTTTTATCGAATGAAGGGTTTCAGATAGGTGTGGATTACGAAAAAATAGAATCGGCACGAAAACTGAGTCCGTCCGAATATACCATCAACAAAAAATTAGGGTATATCTCTCTTAATTCAGCTTTAAATTCCGACGAAGTGCTGGCCGTAGCCTTTGAATATACAGTAGGTGGGCATCGTTATCAAGTGGGAGAGTTTTCTACCGATGGAATCAGTGCTCCGAAAAATTTGATTCTTAAATTGATAAAAGGAACTTCGTTTTCGCCCAAAATGCCCAACTGGAAATTGATGATGAAAAACATCTATGCCATTGGAGCTTATCAGATTAATTCTAAAAATTTTAAACTAGATGTCTTTTATCAAGATGACAAAACAGGAACCTCGGTTAATTATTTGTCACAAGGAGCCGTTAACGGTATTCCTTTGATAACGGTTTTGAATTTGGATAATGTCAATAAACAATTGGACAATTCGCCCGATGGGGTGTTTGACTTTATTGAGGGTGTAACGGTAAATGCCTCTAACGGAAAGATAATTTTTCCGGAAGTGGAGCCGTTTGGCGGTTATCTGAAAAAGAAAATTATTGGCGATACACCAAAAGATTCGGTAACGGCTCTAAGATATATTTATCAAGAATTATATGATTCTACACAAAGTTTTGCGGCACAGGTAGCCGAAAAAAATAAATTTTTCTTAGCCGGAACATATCAGTCAGCATCGGGATCGGAAATATCGTTGAATGCAATAAATATTCCCGAAGGTTCGGTGAAAGTAACTGCCGGAGCACAGACACTTACCGAAAATGTCGATTATACGGTCGATTATAATTTGGGACGGGTGAAAATATTGAATCAAGGATTGTTGGAATCGGGAACACCCATAAAAATAACCTTGGAAAGTAATACGCTGTTTAGTATTCAAAGTAAACGGTTGATGGGGACACATTTGGACTATCATGTGTCGAATGATTTTAATTTGGGAGCAACGATTTTAAACTTGCGTGAACGACCGCTTACGCAAAAAGTAAACATTGGCGAAGAACCTATTAACAATACGATTTGGGGTATTGATGGGACCTATCGTACTGAATCCCGTTTTATTACCAAAATGGTCGATATGTTACCATTTTTAGATACCAAAGCACCATCGAATATTACTATTACCGGTGAATTTGCCCAACTCATTCCCGGACATCCGAAGGTTATAAACAAAACAGGAACTTCCTATATTGATGATTTTGAGGGTAGTAAGACTTCTATCGATTTGCGTTCTTTTCATGCATGGTCATTGGCAAGTACCCCTCAAAAACAACCTCGTTTGTTTCCTGAAGGCGATTTAATCAATAGTTTGGAATATGGATTTAATAGAGCTCGTTTGGCTTGGTATACCATTGATCCGTTATTTGTAAGAGACCAATCGGAAACACCGAAATATCTGAAACACAGTGATGCTCAGGATAATCATTTCGTGAGAGAAGTCTACGAAACAGAGTTGTTTCCAAACAGGGAAAGTCCATCTAATTTCCCTACAACAATACCTATTTTGAACTTGGCATTTTATCCGAATGAACGAGGACAATACAACTATGATGTGAAGCCGACAGCTGTTTCGAAAGGAATGGACGAAAACGGAAACCTTAGAGATCCGCAATCGCGTTGGGGTGGTATCATGCGTAGTCTGGAAACCAATGATTTTGAGGCTGCCAATATAGAATTTATTGATTTTTGGTTGATGGATCCATTTGTATATGATTCTTCGGCAACAGGTGGTAATTTGTATTTTGATTTGGGTGATATTTCGGAAGATGTATTGAAAGATTCCAGAAAATCATTTGAACAAGGTTTTCCTACTTCCGATAAGGTAACTAATGTGGATACGACTCTTTGGGGACGCGTTCCAATGATTCAATCGGTAGTGATGGGATTTGATAATAACCCTCAATCGCGTCAATATCA
>CAZSHT010000024.1:3090-11914 GCA_964606715.1 uncultured Bacteroidales bacterium | reverse complement strand
GAAATAAAAGATTTTAAATCCATTCGTTTCATTCGGATGTTTTTGAAAGGTTTTGACAGACCTACTATTTTGCGATTTGCTACTTTGGAGTTGGTGCGTAACGAATGGCGGAAATATGACGGTTCATTAGATGAAGGTGGTATTTATATGCCCGATGAACCAACAGTATCTGCATTTGATGTGTCAGCAGTTAACATAGAAGAAAATTCAAGTAAAAAACCGGTTAACTATGTCTTGCCACCGGGAATAACCCGTGTAATCGATCCGATGCAACCGCAGTTGAGGCAACTAAACGAACAAGCTCTTTTACTAAAATCCTGTGAACTTGCCGATGGTGCTTCACAAGCTGTATACAAAAATGTGTATATGGACATGCGAAAATATAAACGCTTACGCATGTTTGTGCATGCCGAAAGTGTGCCGAATCGTCCCGAACTAAAAGATGGTGATGTTTGTGTTTTTGTAAGATTAGGAACCGATTACAGAGACAATTATTATGAATATGAAGTCCCGCTTGAGATCACACCTCCGGGAACTTACAACAAAGATGATGAACGCGATAAAGAATTGGTATGGCCGGAAAACAATGAAGTAAATATTTTGTTTGAAGATTTGCAACGCGTCAAACAACGACGAAATGCCGCAATGCGAAAAGCGGGAACGACGGTTTCACTATCATCGCCATACAGGGTTATAATAGATGGGAAACATACAATTACAGTTGTTGGAAATCCGAATATCAGCAATGTGAAAACCGTAATGATTGGGTTGCGAAACAGACGAAAAGGCACCAATTCTTTGCCCGATGACGGTTTGCCGAAATGTGTTGAAGTATGGGTTAATGAATTGCGATTGACCGATTTTGACGAACGGGGAGGATGGGCTGCCAATGGACGAATTACAACGCGTTTGGCGGATTTCGGTTCAGCAACACTTTCCGGTATGATTAGCAAGCATGGCTTTGGAAGTATAGAGAAAAAAGTAAGCGAACGAAGCAAAGAAGATGTATATCAATACGATGTATCGACAAATTTGCAACTGGGAAAATTCTTTCCCGAAAAGTCAGGTGTAAGAGTGCCAATGTTTATCGGATATTCCGAACGATTCAGCAATCCGCAATACGATCCGTTGGATCCGGATATTCCGTTGAGTGTAGCATTGTCGGATACCACACTTACAAAATCTAACAGAGACAGCATTTTGGAACGCTCACAAACTTATCTAAAACGAAAAAGTTTGAACTTTACCAATGTGCAGGTAGGAGCAGCAAAAGGAAAACCACATATTTACAGCTTATCGAATTGGGCCGCATCATACTCCTACAACGAAATGGAAATGCACGATATTAATACCAAATACAATTATCGGAAAAATTACAGAGGTAGTCTGGCTTACAACTATAACAATAGCCCAAAAAATTACAGACCATTCAGCGCTATTAAATTTTTGAGAAAAAAATCATTCCGTTTTATTCGTGATTTTAATTTTTATTTAATGCCTCAATCCTTGTCGTTTGTAACGGATATTACTCGTGATTACAACGAAGAAATGAAACGAAATTTATCGGAATATAACCTTCTGATAAAACCGACTTTCGACAAAAACTTTTATTGGAATCGCAATTATGCATTACGGCATAAATTTACCCGTTCCTTGACTTTTGATTTTGCTGCCAATGTTAATTCCCGTATCGATGAACCCGAAGGGCGTATCAATAAAAACGATGATGATTATGAAATGAAACGGGATTCTATTATCAGTAATATCAAAAATTTTGGACGACCAACAATTTATAATCACAATTTTAATTTGTCTTACTCATTGCCAATCAATAAATTACCATATCTCAATTGGCTGAATGTATCGACCCGATACAATGCTCGCTATGAATGGAAAGCAGCCCCTCTGTTAGATTCTATTAATCCGGGAAATACTATTACCAATGGCAATACGGTGCAAATTAGTGCCAATGCCAATATGATGACTTTTTACAATAATTTTCCGGTGCTGAAACGCATACAGCGAAAATACAGACGGCGGAAAAAACAAAAACCGAAAAAAGAAAAAGTCTATTTTCCTGCACAAGGGAAACCACCTCTTATCAAAAATTTTAAAGCCGGGAAAACCAAAACTATTTTACACAATCTCAAGACAATAGATGTTGATATTGTTGTTACCGATACGGCCGGCAAAAAAGTCGATGGCGTGATGAAAGTGTTGAGTCCCAATCGTATTACTTTTACGGCATCAAAAGATGTGAAAGGGGCAAAAGTGCAAATCACGGGAACCCGTTTGAAGACAGATGATTTGTTTACGATAATTTTGGAACATACCGCTTTGTTGTTGATGAGTGCAAAGAGTTTCCAAGTCAGCATAAATGATAATAACGGAACGACTTTACCCGGATATTTGCCAAAATTTCAAGCATTGGGATTGCAAGATGAAAACGGTGTTTTAGCCCCCGGAATCGGCTTTGTGGCAGGGTATCAGGATCCCCATTTTATGGAAACGGTATTACGCGAAAAATGGTTGGTGCAAGATTCGCTATTATATCAGCAATCGATGATGACACACGGACGCAACTACAATGTGAGAGGTTCTTTGGAACCATTGAAAGGCTTGCGGGTCGACTTAATGCTTTCGCATCGTTTTTCTGAAAATTCACACGAAAATATTGCCTATGTCAACGGTGGTTACGAAGAGCAAAACAGAATGGTCAATGGAAACTTCTCTATGTCGACAATTGCTTGGGGAACCGCTTTCAAATCGGTGTCTGCCAATGCTTCGGGAGAATATACCTCGGAAGTATTTGATGATTTTTTAGGCAATCGCTATACTATTTCTAAACGATTGGCTTATCAACGGGCACATGCTTCCGGAGCCGTAGAAGAAGGTTACGATCCGCACAAGGTCGATCCTCAAACGGGTTATCCCGATGGTTACGGACCATATTCGCAAGATGTCTTGATACCGGCTTTCTTGGCAGCTTATACCAATACCGATCCCAATAATGTGTCTTTGAAAACCTTCCCGTCGGTATTTGCGGCACGCCCCAATTGGAGAGTTTCATACGATGGATTATCAAAAATTGATTTTGTAAAACATTTTATTCGAACAGCCAACCTTAGTCACGCTTATATGGGAACATTCAGTATCAATTCGTATACACGAAACTTAAATTATCAACCCGGAGAAGATGGGTTCAGCTATGTGCGTGATTTGTTGGGAAACTTTTATGCCGAAAATGAAATTCAAGCGGTTTCTTTGTCAGAACAACTCAATCCGCTTATCAATGTTGATTTGACTTGGAACAATAGTTTGATTACTCGTTTTGAAATAAAGAAAACACGAAATGTTTCATTGAATTTGGCAAGCACGCAAATCAATGAAATGCGTAATACGGAATGGGTGGTAGGAACCGGATATCGAATCAAAGATTTGACATTCACCGTCAAAAGCGGTGGGTTTAACAAGGAGTTTAAAAGCGATTTGAATCTTCGTCTGGATTTGAGTGTGCGCGACCAAGTCAATCTCATTCACCGTATGCAAGAACGCATGACGCAAGTTATTTCGGGGCAACAAATTATCACGCTTAAAATTACAGCCGATTATGTGCTGAGTTCCCGTTTGAATTTACGCTTGTTTCTTGACAAAATCATAAACAATCCAAAAGTTTCCAATACTTTCCCGACTTCCAACACCAATTTTGGTGTCAGTATTCGATTCTCATTGGCACAATAAAAAAAGCGTATGAAAGCATTGGCATTATTCAGTGGCGGATTGGACAGCTTGTTGGCAGCAAAACTTATTCAAGAACAAGGTATTGAAGTATTGGCACTTTATTTTGATGTCGGATTCGACAGTGTAGGTATAGAAAAAAAGAAAAATTATTTGGAACGCATTACGAAAAGATTGGGACTTTCTTTTGAAGTTATTAACCTAAGGGACCAGTATATTCGTGATATTTTGTTCTCGCCCAAATACGGTTACGGCAAAAATTTCAATCCGTGTATCGATTGTCATGCCAATATGTTTCGTGTGGCGGCTTCATTTTTGGAAACAAAAAAAGCATCCTTTATCATTAGTGGAGAAGTTGTGGGGCAACGACCTATGAGCCAGCGTGTTGTGGCGTTGAGACAGGTGGCGAAATTAAGCGGTGTAGAGGGATTGGTGTTGAGACCTTTGTCGGCAAAACTTTTGCCTGTTACCATTCCCGAAGAAAAAGGTTGGGTAGACAGAGAAAAACTGTTGGATATAGAAGGTCGTGGACGCTATCGGCAATTGGAGTTGGCAGAGAAATGGGGACTTACCGATTACGAAACACCGTCGGGAGGATGCCTGCTTACCGATCCTTATTTTTCACGAAAGATGAAAGAATTTATCAAATACGATAAGTTTGAAGTAGAAGATATTGAGGTGTTGAAATTTGGTCGGCATTTTCGGTTGCCCGGTGGAGCAAAGTTGGTAATGGGACGAAATAAAGCGGAAAATGAGATTTTGGCAACACTTACATTGTCGAAATATGTTGCATTCGATGTTCCCGAAAATGTCCTTGGACCAATCTCGTTAATTTCCAAAAATGCTTCGAAAAATGATAAGATTATAGCTGCAAAACTCGTTATGGCATATACCAAAATGCCTCAAAACAAAATCTACACTTTTGAAATATCCGGAGAAAAAATAACAGTGGAACATTTATTCGGGAAAGATTCAACAATATCATACAGAGTGAAATAAATAATTTGCAGAAAGATAGAAAAAGCGGTAACTTAGAATGAAAGAGAATAAAACCTTCTGAAATTCCTTTATTTTGCTTAATTTCGTTTTTATTTTTATCTTATTTCAAGCATTATGAAGACATTTTTCTTTACGCTTTTTTTATTACCACTTACTCTTTTGGCACAATCAACGCGTTTACACAGCGATAGTATTGATGTTATTTCGTATGGTATTCATTTGAGTATCAGGGATTTTTCAAATAAAGAAATAGGAGGGTATACTGCTATCCGTTTTACTCCAATGGTGAATAATCTCACCGAAGTGCATTTGGATTTACTCAAACTTGCGGTAGATTCAATTTTGCTGTCCGATACAACAGTATCTTATTTGTATGATGATACTCTCTTGAAAATAAATACATTACCATTGTCTGTGGCCGATACTTATAATTTAAAAGTATATTATCACGGACATCCTGTTGTCGATCCTTCGGGTTGGGGAGGATTTTATTTTTCGGGCAATACGGCTTACAATTTAGGTGTCGGATTCAAAGATGTGCCACATAATTATGGTCGTGTGTGGTTTCCTTGTATTGATGATTTTGTGGACAGAGCAATTTATGATTTTCAAATAAAAACAGATACCGACAAGGTGGCGGTATGTAACGGAACTTTGGAAAGTGTAACGACACTTGGCGACAGCGTGAAGTTGTGGCATTGGCATTTGCACAAATCAATACCGACTTATTTGGCATCGGTAGCAGTAAGCGATTATGCGGCTATGCGAGATACTTTCAACAGTATTACGGGGCAAAAAATTCCTATTGCTATCTATGTGGCACCAACATTGACAGCCAAAGCTCAAACCTCATTTTCAAATCTGAATGCTATTTTAAGTGGCTTTGAACAACATTTTGGACCATATCGTTGGGAACGCGTAGGATATGTAGGTGTTCCGTTCAACAGTGGGGCTATGGAACACGCAACCAACATAGCGTATCCCTCAGCTGTTGTAGATGGGAGTAAGACTTATGAATATCTGTATGCTCACGAGTTATCGCACCATTGGTTTGGCGATCTCATTACTTGTCATTCTGCCGAAGATATGTGGATAAATGAAGGTTGGGCTGTATTTTCCGAAACTTTTTATCATGAATTTTTATACGGCAAAAAATCATATGCCGATTACATGTATAAAGTGCATCGCGATGCTTTGTTGAATGCTCATAAAGACGATGCAGGATGGTTGCCTTTATATCCAATGCCTCAGCGAGTTACCTATGGAACAACGACTTATCAAAAAGGGGCAACGGTGGTGCATTCGTTGCGTAATTATTTAGGCGATTCGTTGTTTTTTCCTATGGTAAAAGCTTATCTTCAACATTTTGCTTTGAGCGATGTGTCGTCTTTTCAAATGCGTGATTTTTTCAGCCAATATACAGGTGTTGACCTGAAACCATTCTTTGAGGCGTGGGTGTTTACCCCCGGATATCTGCATTTTAGTGTCGATTCGTTTACGGTTGTTCCCAATGGAGCCAATTATGATGTTACGGTTTATGTGCGACAACGCTTGTATCATCGTTCATCGTATGCCGATAGTAATCGTTTCGAAGTGATATTGGCTGATAATCAATGGAATATGAAAGCCGTTACGGTGCAGTTTTCGGGTAAAACAGGCAAACAAACTTTTTCATTGCCGTTCAAACCAACAATTGCATTCGATGATTTGTATCGAAAAACTGCCGATGCTTCGTTTGATGAATTTAGAATCATAAATCATACGGGAGGAGCATATTTTACCAATGAATATTTCAAGATGAATGTAATGGCATTGGAAACTGATTCTGTATTTTTCTTTGTGCAACACAATTGGGTGAAACCTGACAGCATAGGTGTTTTGCCAAAAGGTTTGGAGTTGGTAAGGTCGCGTTATTGGAAAATTGCAGGTATTGATATTGACAAGATACAAGCAAGTGGTTATTTTTCATACAATTTTTCATCGACAGCCGATTTTGGCGATGCTAATTATAATTTCGGTTCTGCCGACTCATTGGTGTTGCTTTATCGCAAAGGCACTAACGATTATTGGCGACCGGTAACTTCCAAAAAATCAGGTGGTCGTTTGATTTTAGATACCTTAAAAGCAGGAGAGTATGCTCTTGGTTTTAAAAACGGATATACTGCAACAGCGATTTTATATCCTCAAAATGAAAACATAAAAATCTTTCCAAATCCTTCGAAAACAAACTTTACAATTCAACTGAATCAATCGAAAACAACTCATATTAAAATCTTGAATATCAAAGGGCAAACCATTGACAGCTTAGATGCTAACGGTAAACAAACTCTGCATTGGACACCTAAAAACAACGGGGTTTATTTTTTGCGTTTCTTTGATGAAGAAAAATTATTGTCAGTAAAAAAAGTGGTGCGGAATTAATCTCTTATTTTTTCCCTTTTAATATTTGTTCATACCGTTTTTTATTGCCTATAATATCGATGGCTTTTTGTATGACTTCATCGTTTTGATTTAATATTTTAAAATATTCTGTTGTAGACCATAAGTCTCTTGCTATCAGTGCTTTGAGTAGAGTTCGGCTAAGCGAATCGTCAAAGAATTTTTGTTTATCATTATCGTCTTCGTTCAGTTTGATACCGTTCTTTTCGGCTTCTGCCAATAGGTTAGACATAAAATCATTGTTAATGGAAAAGTTCTTGTTGAAACTTTTAAACGACGGATATTGCTTGTGTAACATCTTCCTGTTTTTGTCAATGTAGTTTACAATATAGGAATTGAGTAATCCTTTTCTGAAAATTTTAGACATTATCACAGAATATTTTTTCGTTGTATCCAGTGGAATGAATATATCCGGCATAATGCCACCGCCACCATATACCGTGCGATGATAAATATTGGTAGTATATCTCAGTGAATCGGGGAAATGAATACTGTCGGCATTGGTCAGTTCTCCGTGATTATAGCGATTGATGATATCCATTTCGTATTTCTTTTCACCTTTGTTATAGGGTTTTTGTATAAGTCGTCCCGATGGTGTGTAATATTTTGCTATTGTCAAACGAATCATAGAAGTGTCTTGCAAGGTAAACGGTTGTTGAACCAAACCTTTCCCAAAGGAACGCCGTCCGATGATGACACCTCTGTCCCAATCTTGTATGGCACCCGAAACAATTTCCGAAGCAGAAGCTGTGTTTTCATCAATCAGCACTACCAAACGCCCTTTTTCAAAGAAACCTCTATCGGTAGCTTTATAATCGGAATAAGGGCTGTGAATACCTTTAGTGTAAACAATCATTCTTCCTTTGGTCAAAAATTCATCAGCTATTTTAATGGCAGTCCTCAAATAACCGCCACCGTTACCGCGTAAATCAAAAACAATATTTTCTATTTTATTAGTTTTATTTAATGAATCAAAAGCACTTATCAATTCATCATCTGACTTACTGGCAAAGCGACTCAGCTTAAAATAAACAGTATTTTTGTTTAGCATATAGTATGCATCTAAACTGTAAATAGGGATTTTGTCGCGAATAATTGTAAAGTCCAATAATTTTTTTTCATTTAAGCGCTTTATAACGACATTAACTTTGGTGCCTTTTTTTCCTCTCAACAAATGAATGACATCACTGTTTTTCAAACCAATGCCGGCAATATTTTTATCGTTAACCTTTACAATACGGTCGCCGGCACGAATACCAACTTTTTCGGAAGGTCCATTGGCAATGGGAATGACAACTTGCAATGTATCATCGACAATAGCAAATTGAATTCCTACACCTTCGAAATTTCCCTCCAACGGTTCATTCATTGCTTTCACCTCATCTTTTGGAATATAAATGGAGTGCGGATCCAATTTTTTTAAAGTTGCAACAATAGCAGCATCTATAAGCTTATCATTATTAACACTGTCGACATAGTAAAAGTTAATCAACGAAAATACACGCGTCAACTTAAATATGGCAGACTGATAATCTTGTGCCCAAGAAATGGAGTGGGAGAGTATAATCAATGAGAATACGATAAAATACTTTTTCATTCGGGTTTGTTTATTTTTTACGAAAATAGCAAAGTTTTATTAAATGCGATT
>CAZSHT010000024.1:0-2990 GCA_964606715.1 uncultured Bacteroidales bacterium | reverse complement strand
TCATTCGGGTTTGTTTATTTTTTACGAAAATAGCAAAGTTTTATTAAATGCGATTGAAATATAAAGGGACTTTACAAATGTATATTAATCATTCTGCCATACACTTGTTTAGATTTGTAAAACATAGATTATATTAGAAAAATTAGTGTTTCCCATTATTACGCCTATCGCTGAATATTAATAATCTAACAATCAATATATTATAATTGTTTATTAAAGTATTTGTTTTAATTATTCCTTACGGGTTAAGCATTATTTAGGGCAAAGGGGCTTAAAAATAACTTTTTATACATATTAGTTGTTGTTTATCAGCTGATTGTGTTTATCTATTAAAGAATAGCTTTTATAGTTATTTTTCCTGTAACATTCTGATTACCAGTATTGAATATTTATGTTAATATCTGTGTTGATATGTAAATTTTGAATATACAATACTTAATTGTATTTTTGAGTCAAAGAAAAATAAATATCTATTTACAAATGGAAACACACGAACGGTTGAAATTAATGATTAGTCGCTTGGGGATAACACAAAGTGAATTTGCCGATAAAATGGGTATTCAACGCTCTTCAATATCGCATTTATTATCCGGTAGAAATAAGCCCGGATTTTCATTTTTTGAAAAATTATTGGAAACATTTCCCGAAATAAATATCGAATGGTTTGTTTCGGAAAAGGGAGATATGTTAAAAACAAAATTAAAAGACCACGATGAATTAGACTTTGACTTACCAGGTGATTCTATTGAAAATCAGGATATTGATGCGGACGAAACACCTGTTGCAGACATTGAATTATCCGGTCAAAATAATGTTGATAAACCACTGAAAAAAAACGATGAAAAGAAACCCGAAATTGAAAAAATTTTAATTATTTACGACAATAAAACTTTTGAAGAAATTTTACCCAATCAGGTATGATGAATTATGACATATATGTAGGTGGTCGGTTTGCAAAAACAGATATTGAATTACCGGTATATGCACCATATTCAAATGACAAAATAGCAACTACTTATTTAGCAACGAAAACAGAACTGGATACAGCCATTGAACAAGCTCTTTCGGTGCAAGAAGAATTGAAAAATAGACCATCTTACAAGCGATACGAAGATTTACTTTTCATTTCAAATGAAATAAAGACCAACAAAGAATATTTAGCAACAGTATTGGCAAAAGAGTCGGCAAAGCCGATGCGTTACGCATTGGGCGAAATAGACCGTGCCGCACAAACTTTTTTGATTGCTGCCGAAGAATCAAAACGATTGCCAAAGGAATATATATCATTGGATTGGACGCCTTCCGGTATTAATAAAGAAGGACTTGTAAAACATTTTCCTATAGGTTTGGTAGCCGGTATTTCACCATTTAATTTCCCGTTGAATTTGGCGGTTCACAAAATAGCACCGGCCATTGCTGCAGGAAATCCCATCATATTGAAACCGGCTCGTTCCACACCATTATCAGTATTGGAATTGGCCAAGATAATTGACAAAACAACATTACCCAAAGGTGCTGTTTCCATTTTGCCAATGGACAGAGAATCCGGAAATCAACTGGTTACCGATGAACGAATAAAACTATTATCATTTACCGGTTCTCCGGCTGTAGGATGGAAAATGAAACGCAATGCCGGACAGAAAAAAGTGCATTTGGAATTGGGGGGAAATGCCGGTGTAATTGTTTCATCAACAGCTGATTTGGACAAAGCTGTTCCCAAATGTTTGGTTGGCGGTTTTGCGTATTCCGGACAAGTGTGTATTCATGTGCAACGCATTTATGTCATTGCTGATATTTTTGACGAATTTGCCAAACGCATGGTCGAAGGAACAAAACAATTGAAATTTGGTGATCCGAATGATTCTGAAACAGAGATTTCTGCAATGATTGATGAAGAAAATGCAAAACGAGTAGAGGGGTGGGTAGAAGACGCTTTAGAAGATGGAGCTCAATTGCTTTGTGGCGGAAAACGACAAGGAACTTATTATGAACCAACGATTCTGACGGATACAAAACCTCGGATGAATGTTTGTGCATTAGAAGTATTCGGACCTGTTGTAACCATCGAAAAAGTGAACAATTTTAAACAAGCCGTTGATGAAATAAATGACTCACAATATGGGTTACAAGCAGGAGTATTTACAAATGACAACAGGGAAATAAACCTTGCTTTTAATGCATTAGAGGTAGGAGGTGTTGTCATCAATGATGTGCCTACATTTCGCGTAGATAATATGCCATATGGCGGAATTAAGAACTCTGGGTTGGGGCGAGAAGGCGTTAAATATTCAATAATGGAAATGACGGAACCTCGTTTATTAGTAAAAGAAATAATTTAAATAATTAACAATTGTAAACAATAAAAACCTATCAAGAATGATTCACAAATTACGATTTTTATTTTTCTTATTAATTGCTGTGGTAATAAGAGGCAATGCACAACAAATCAATGAAGATTCACTAAAACATCCGGAATATTACAGACCGGTAGATGTTGAAGATTTTAATGCTAAGCTAGCAGAACAATGTGCTTTGAATGCTATCAATGCTAAACGACGCGCAGAAAATGCCGATAGTATATTTTTTAATACCATATTACAAAATGCCGCCGAAGACCAAGCTGCCTATATGGCTGATAAAATGACGGTAACTTCTAAAAATAAAGGAAAGAAGAAAACATTAGCCAAACGAATTAAATATTACGGAGGTTCTACTTTTGGAGAAGAATTATTGGCAAAAGTATCTCCTAAAAATGGAAAACTAACGATTACTTATAAAGAACTGGGTGAACGCATTGCTTTTCGTGTTACAAAAAATAGAAAAACTTTAGCTATTACCGCAAATCCAAAATTTGTATTTGCCGGTATTGGTGCTCGATTGCAAGAAGATAAAAAGAAATTGTTTGTATCGTTTGTCTTGGGAAATTACGATTCATTTAATGAAGGTGCTTCGCGTCGCGAAGAAATGGATTTGCCTTATTCAAAACGACG
>CAZSHT010000023.1:0-16019 GCA_964606715.1 uncultured Bacteroidales bacterium | reverse complement strand
ACCGGATACTCATAGACCAAATCTATTTGCGTCATAAAAACAGGTGCAACATTAATACCGATATATGAAAGTGTGTCTTCTGTTTGACTAAACACATAATTTGACACGAACAACAATATTATTATAAATTGATATGTCTTTTGCTTTATTCTCAATGCTTATGTAAACTAAGATTTATTTAGCAATAATCTTAAATTCAACCCGGCGGTTCATTTGTCGGTGTTCGCGAGTATCATTTGGCACTACCGGATATTTATCAGCATATCCTGCCGAAGTAAGCCGGCTTGCTTCAATACCGTGTTTTATCAGATAAGTATAAACGGCTTTGGCTCTATTCTCAGACAATGGCTGATTGGTGCGAATACTCGACACATTATCGGTATGCCCTGAAATTTCCACTTTTATAGCCGGATACTCTTTCATGAAATCAACAACACGATTTAGTGTTCCGTATGATTCTTTGCGTAAAGTATATTTTCCATAATCGAAATAAATATTGTTCAATACGGTTTTGGCATTCACCATGATGGTATCAAGAATTATATCCCGTTGAAATTTTTGATAATCGGTACTGTCTTTCAAATCAAAATTGATAGTTTTAAACAACCGATTATCAGCTTTCACAAACATCGCATAATTCTTTCCAAACGGCAAACTGATAAGATATTCCCCTGTTGCTTTATTCGACTTGAAATTACCGATATTTTTATTTCTATCATTATCATAAATCTCTATAGATGAAGCTATTGGTTGTCCATCTTTTGACTTCACCGTACCTTTAATAAGGACTAAATCTTTTTTCTCTTTCTTCAAGCTGTCAGCAAATACAATAACATATAAATCGCGATCTCCTACACCATTTTCTCGCACCGAATTATAATATCCTTTATGCCCGTCAGCGGTAACAATAAAAAACACATCATCATCCGGAGAATTAATGGGATATCCCATATTTTCCGGCTCCGACCAAGTGCTGTCATCTTGTAAGACCGACTTAAAAATATCATATCCTCCCATTGTATTATGCCCTTTTGAACTAAAATACAGTGTTTTTCCATCGGGATGAATAAACACAGCATCTTCATCGTATTTGGTGTTAATAGGAGCACCTATATTTTTCACATTCCCCCATGTTCCATCGTTTTGTTTTGTTGCATAGTAAATATCTCTTCCGCCCAATCCTCCCGGACGATCACTTATAAAAAATAATGTTTTATAATCAAATGAAATACTGGCCGAATTTTCATGATATTCGGTATTAACAGGTTGAGGTAAATCCACCGGTGCCCCCCACTCTTCACCATCTAAATTGGAAACAAATATATCGCCACCATTTATGTCACCTCTGTATATGTACATTTGCTGTCCATCCGGTGATAGCCCAACAGTAGCATCATGGAAATCAGTATTAATGGGAGCTCCTATATTTTGAGGTTCCGACCATTTCCCGCTATCATAATATGACACATAAATATCTTCAAAATATTGAAAATCTTCCAAATCCTGCTCTCCACCTGTCGTATTAGGTCGCCGTGAAGTAAAATACATTGTCTCTCCGTCTGCTGTTAATACAGGTGCATATTCCGGATATTTAGAATTTATAGCTTTCAAATTAACAACTAATCCTTCTGTTTTATTTTCCATCAACTTTTTTCCACTTTCACATTCTTCGATGCGTTTTTTTATCAACTCATTCCAATCATACAATGTTTCGGGTGACAAACTTATTTTAAACTGCTCATATGTTGCTTTTGCAGAATCAAATAAATAATTATGCTGATAAGCTTGCCCCAGTTTATAAAGAATATCTAACGAATATGTAGGATTTAATTGATATGCTTTTTTCAAATATGCCAATGACCTCCATGAATATACAGCATTTAAGTACGAATCGCCTATCATATAATTAAGTTCAGCATTATTTGGATTAAAATTATTAGCTTGTAAAAGATGAGGCAAAGCTAAATGATACACTTTTTGATCATAATACCCTTGCCCTTCTAACAATTCATTATAAGCTTTTGAAAATTTCTTTTTATCCTCAAAATTTTTCTTCTTAAAATCTACATTTTGAGCTATTATAAAATTAGTTGCAATTATAATCTGAAAAAGGAAAATTATTTTAAACTTCATAAAGCAAATGTAAAAAAAAAACTAAAATAAGGCGTTATTTATTTAATAAGTTTTATTTTTGAAAAAAAAACTATTAATGATGAAAGTTAGATTGTCTTTTTTATTAATGCTACTCTTAGTAGGGTTCTTTTCTTGTACTTCTACAGAAAATAACACCGACACTTCTCTTGATTCTACCGACACCGATTCGGCAAATGTAACAAGTACTCAAAATAAACCTAATGAGATTTTCAATCTTCCGTCTCCTATTGATTTATTTTCAGTTCTTAAAGAAAATAAAATACCTTTTAACAAAGTACTTTTAAACAATAGCAACAATATTGAAAATTATGTTTCTTCCGATCAGAAATCTGTTAATATCGGCGTTTTTGCTTCTGACATTGCCTATTCTGCTGTCTATAGCATGAATGATGAAACCATGAATTTATTTGTAACAGCTAAGCGACTTGCCGATGACTTGGGGTTATCGGAAGGATTTGACGATAAAACCATTAAACGCATTGATAAAAATTTAACCAATAGTGATTCGCTATACAGTATTTCCACAAACTCTTATGCTACAGCACTTAATTTTTTACGCTCACAGCATCAAGAAGAAATTTTGCCTTTAATGATTTTTGGCAGTTGGATTGAAAGTATTTACATCACAACCTACGGCGTTAATGATGATAATTTTGACAGTGAAGATCCTGTTGTTTTGCAACTCGTTGATCAAGGTTTTTTATTAGAAAATTTAAATGATTATTTCACATCACTAACAATCGACAATGATGCAATTATCACTATAAAAAAACAGCTTTCCGATTTACAAAGCTCTTATGATGTATTGCAAGATAATGAAGAAGAAATTATAACAAAAGAACAATATTCTAACATAATCACTAAAATTAGAACTATTAGAAAATACTGGACAAAATAAAATATTATGAAAAAAAATATTATTATAAGTTTCATCGTGCTTACATTTTCGCTATTAAGCACTCTTGTTTACGGACAGCGTTGTGACAGACAAGATTATTGTCCTGACTTGATGGGATACTACGATTTTGATTTGCAATCGGTTTATGCAAAATTATTACCCGAAGACACCTCCGTCATTAAAACTGTTATTTACGGACGGAAAGCATATCGCATTTATGCTTCTTTAGCAGATCAAGATCAGCCCATTCATTTCAAAATTGTTTTCCCTAAACGCGTCAATGTAAAAACAATAAAAGCTATTCAAGCAGACACCACCTATACATACAAAACAAATGATGACGGGAAATATATTACCAAAGGTGGATATTTTATTGATGAAGACGGTTATATCACAAATGATGAAGGCGACGAAGTCGCCGAAGAAGATGTAGACCCTGCCGAATTAGAAAAAATTGCTATTAATATGACTATTCAAAAAGACACCTTATTTGATGTAAAACGCATCACAAAAGAAACTGTCATTTACGATAGTGAAACCGCCGATAAACCTTATTGGGAAACACGCCAAAAACGAACAAAACGCATTTTCATTTATGTCTACCTCCCCCCGGCCGAAGCAGACCAAGATATCTCTGAAACAATGTGTGTAGGCGTAATGATTGGACAACAAACCATTAAAAGAAAAGGATTTTCTAAATAAACTTCAAACCAAATAAATATTTCGTCGTATAAAAAAAGCGTGTTGACAAAAACATGCTTTTTTTATTAATAATAATGAATAAAAATTTAGAACTTATGAAAATCACAATGGTTGGAACCGGCTATGTTGGTCTCGTCTCAGGCACTTGTTTTTCCGAAACCGGAATTCATGTTACATGTGTTGATATTGACAAACAAAAAATCGATGCTCTCAATGCAGGCAAAGTTCCTATTTATGAACCCGGATTAGACGACTTGATTAAAAAAAATACCGAACGAGATCGTCTAAAATTCACAACTAAGATAGAAGACACTATCCCTCATTCTGAAGTCGCATTCATCGCCGTAGGAACTCCACCCGATGAAGACGGAAGTGCCGACCTTCAATATGTTTTAGCCGTAGCTAAAGACATTGGTAAGTATATGCAAGATTATATTGTGGTAGTTGTAAAAAGTACTGTTCCTATTGGTACATCAAAAAAAGTAAAAGCAGCCATAAAAGAAGAATTAAAAAAACGAAATGTAAATATTCCTTTTGATGTCGCCTCCAATCCTGAATTTTTAAAAGAAGGTGATGCTATTAATGATTTCATGAATCCGGATCGTATTGTTGTTGGGGTAAGTTCTAAAAAAGCTCAAACAACGATGGAACGATTATACCATCAATTTGTGCTAAACAACCATCCTATTCTGTTTATGGATATCCCATCTGCTGAAATGACAAAATATGCTGCTAATGCAATGTTGGCAACACGAATCAGTTTCATGAACGACCTTTCCAATCTCTGCGAAAAAGTAGGAGCCGACATTAATTCTATCAGAATCGGTATCGGTTCTGACCCTCGCATTGGTAATAAATTTTTATATGCCGGAACCGGTTATGGTGGTTCTTGTTTCCCAAAAGATGTAAAAGCATTAATTAAGACTTCCATAAAAAATAACCATGAATTAAAAATACTGAAAGCTGTAGAAGAAGTTAATGAACGACAAAAAAGTATTTTGGTGAAAAAACTTATTTCTTTAATGGGTAGTGAGGAAGCTATCAAAGGACTAAAGATAGCTCTGTGGGGATTATCATTCAAACCAAACACCGATGATATGCGTGAGGCTCCTGCCCTAACTATTATCGAAGAACTCACCCGATTGGGAGCAACAATTACGGCTTATGATCCTATTGCAATGAATGAAGCTAAACGCATTTTGGGTAATAAGATTTCTTATGCCACCAATGAAATGGAAGCAGTCAAAGATGCTGATGTTCTTTTCATTGTAACCGAATGGCTCGATTTTCGTTCACCCGATTTTGATGAATTGGGTAACACAATGAATCAACGCATTATTCTTGATGGACGCAATATTTATGACAAAAACACCATCAAAGAACACAACTTCACTTATCTCAGTATTGGTCAAGCACCTATTTACAGTTTAGAAGCAAGCACCTTAAAAAAATAATTCATGAAACGAATACTTATCACCGGAGGCTCCGGATTCATTGGCTCACATCTTTCAGAACGCTTATTAAACGAAGGTAATATCGTTATTTGTTTAGATAATTTTTTTAGTGGAAGTAAAGAAAATATCGTTCATTTAATGAATAATCCTTATTTTGAGGTTGTAAGGCATGATGTTACGATTCCTTATTTTGTTGAAATTGATGAGATTTATAATTTAGCTTGTCCGGCATCACCGGTTCATTATCAATCCAACCCTATTAAGACCATAAAAACATCTGTAATGGGGGCTATCAATATGCTTGGGCTGGCAAAACGCGTCAATGCCAGAATACTTCAAGCTTCTACTAGTGAGGTATATGGCGATCCTGATGTTCATCCTCAAGATGAATCCTATTGGGGACATGTCAATCCCATTGGAATCCGCTCTTGCTACGACGAAGGGAAACGCTGTGCAGAATCGCTGTTTGTCAATTATCAACATCAAAATAATATTGATATTAAGATTATTCGAATTTTCAACACTTATGGTCCACGAATGCTCCCTAATGACGGACGCGTAGTTTCAAATTTCATTGTGCAAGCCCTTCGCAACGAAAATATTACTGTTTATGGTGATGGAAGTCAAACACGCAGTTTTCAATATATTGATGATCTTTTGGAAGGAATGATTCGAATGATGAACAGTAACGATTTTTCAGGTCCTGTAAACATTGGGAATCCTCATGAATTCACAATATTACAATTAGCCGAAATGGTTATAAAAATGACCAAATCAAAATCTAAAATTACCTTTAAACCGCTTCCACAAGACGATCCTACTCAACGCCAGCCTAACATCAGTTTAGCAAAAGAAAAATTAGGCTGGGAACCTAAAGTCTCTTTGGAAGAAGGTCTTGAAAAAACCATTGCATACTTCAAACAAAAAATACAATAATTCGATGAAAGGTATTATTCTCGCAGGTGGAGCCGGTACCCGTCTCCATCCAATGACCAAAACTATTTCAAAACAGATTATTCCTATTTATGATAAACCGATGATATATTATCCGCTGTCTATCCTTATGTTGTCGGGTATTCGTGAAATCTTAATCATCTCTACACCTCGCGACTTACCTCTTTACAAAGAATTGTTTGGTGATGGTCATTTCTTAGGTTTAGACATCAGCTATGTCGAACAACCCAGCCCTGATGGTCTTGCTCAAGCTTTCATTTTAGGAGAATCTTTTATTGGAAACGATACTGTTTCTCTCATCTTGGGAGATAATATTTTTTATGGCTACGGACTTCCTCAAAAACTGGAAAAAGTCAGCCAACTAAAATCCGGTGCTACTGTTTTCGGCTATTATGTAAAAGATCCCGAACGCTATGGTGTCGTTGAAATGGATGCTAATAAAAAAGTACTGAGTCTGGAAGAAAAACCCACTCACCCAAAATCAAATTATGCTGTTACGGGACTTTATTTTTATGACAATACCGTTGTTGAAAAAGCTAAGAATTTGAAACCTTCGGCTCGTGGAGAACTTGAAATCACCGATTTAAATCGCCTTTATCTCGAAGAAAACTCGTTAACGGTAGAGCTTCTTGGAAGAGGTGTTGCTTGGCTCGACACCGGGACTCCGTTAAGTTTGTTACAAGCTTCCAATTTCATTGCTACAATGGAAGAACGACAAGGACTGAAAATCTCTTGTATTGAAGAAATTGCATACAAAAAAGGCTTTATTTCTAAAGAACAGCTACTTTCTCTTGCCGACGAACTAAAGAAAAGTACCTATGGGCAATATTTATATCATATTGTAGAAAATTAAAAAACAATTATGAAAGTAGAAACTACTCCCATCAAAGATTTACTCATTATTACACCTAGTATTTTTAGAGACCATCGTGGTTATTTTTTTGAAAGCTACAACTCGAAACTTTTCAAAGAACACGGCATTACGATGGATTTTGTTCAAGACAATCAATCTTATTCTCAACGCGGTGTCATTAGAGGTCTTCATTATCAATTGGAACCGTATGCACAAACAAAATTATTACGCGTTCTTCAAGGACACATCTTTGATGTAGCCGTTGATTTGCGTAAGAATTCCCCTACATTCGGACAATGGTTTGGGATAGAATTATCGGCAGAAAATTTTAAACAATTTTTGATTCCTCGTGGTTTTGCTCACGGATTTTCGGTATTAAGTGAAACCGCTCTTGTTTTATATAAATGTGATAATTATTACAACAAAGAATCGGAACGCGGTATTTTATATAATGATGAAAAATTATCTATTGATTGGAGATTAAATGAATCTGAAATTAAAGTTTCTGAAAAAGATTTATTACATCCTGATTTCTCAAATGCAGAAATGAATTTTTAAATTATTAGCTTTCTAAAATTAGTTTCAACTCATCCAATAAAATATCACCTTGTTCCAATATCTCATCTACTTTTTCCCTCATCGTTTCTTTCGATAAGTCGGACGCATTATGCTCCAAATATTCAAGTTGTGATGCCAATAATTCTATTCCAAAAACACGCATTGAAGATTTGAATTTATGAGCTAACTGACGAATATCCTCAATATTGTCAAGTTTCAATAATGATGGAAGATGTTGCTTCATTTCCAAAACTTGTTCATTGAATGTCGACAACAATTCTTTTAACATTTCATCATCACCTCCGGTAATTTCATTTACATATTCTAGATTTAACAAGTTCATTTTGCAAAAATTTTATTTAAAAGATTAATAATGTCTTCTTCTTTAAACGGCTTTGCCAAAAAATAATTCATTCCCACTTCTTCAGCCTTATTGCGTTCAGACTCTGTAACAGCGGCACTTAACGCAATAATTGGAATACCAGACTTCTGCTCATCGTTCATCTCCGTGCGAATATATTCTGTTGCCTGATAACCATCCATTTCCGGCATATTGATATCCATAAAAATAATATCATAATCGTTTTTCTCCAATAATTCAACAGCTTCTCGTCCATTATTCGCAATATCACAATTAATGTTATTATTTTTCAATACTTTTTTTATCAAGATTTGATTTAATTTATTATCCTCTGCCACCAACAAGTTCAATTTTGAGACATCTACAGCAGTATCTTTCTGAGTTTCAACTATTTTTTCTTCAATATGTTCAACTATTTCAAATTTCAACGAAAAATAAAATACCGACCCTTTCTGAGGTTCACTTTTCAATTGCAATTTTCCGCCTTGTAATTCAACCAATTGCTTTGAGATACTCAAGCCTAAACCGGTCCCTCCATATTCTACTTGCACTTCAGCAGATGCTTGTTGAAATTCATCAAATATATGGGCTGCTTTTTCAGGTGCAATGCCTATTCCTGTATCTTTTATAGCAAAATACAATGTTACCTCATTTCCTTTTACCGCCTCTTTCTTTACTATCAACTTCACATATCCGACCGATGTAAATTTAATGGCATTTCCCATTAAATTTATTAATATCTGGCTCAGCCGAAGTTTATCGCCCATTACAAAACGAGGCAACTCTGTTTCATCCCATTCACCCAATAAATCAATTTTCTTTTCTTCTAATTTTGGTTTCAACAAATGAATTATTTCTTCTAAGAACTGGGGTAAATTAAAAGGATTCTTTTTAATTAATAATTTTCCTGCTGCTATTTTTGAAAAATCCAAAACATCATTGATAATACCTGTTAAATTTTCTAATGATGACTTTACATAATCCACATATGTTTTTTGTTCTTTTTCCAATGGTGTTTTTTCCAAAAGCATCATAAACCCATAAATAGCATTTAGTGGCGTTCGCAATTCATGACTCATATGTGCCAAAAATTGTTCTTTTGCTTTTGCCAATTCCAATGCTTCTTCCCTGGCTTTTACCAATTCTTTATTTTGTGTTTGAATATGTTGAATCATATGATTAAAAACCATTATCATCTCTCCCACTTCATCTTCTCCCTTTGCTTTCAATCGCAATGAGAAATCATTTTTATCCATTACCTGCTTCATCGTTGTTGTCAATTTTAAAACAGGTTTTGTAATAAAATTTTGCAGAATAAGAATAAAAACAAATGCAACCAAAAATATCAAAAAGAAAATCCCAAATTCATAAATTACAAAGCGTTTAAACCGATTTAGAAATGTCGATTTCGAATACGCTAGAATTATCTTCCCAACCCTCTCTTTTTTAAACTCAACAACATGAATACTAATAAAATAGCCTCCTGTTTCAACGATTGTATCTGTCGGATAATGATAATATTCTTTTAAATTCAATGTATCTTCTTCCGAAGCACTATAACCCGCTAACTCTTTCCCATCTTTTTTTACAATATCTACATTTACCAACTCTGGGATAGATTTAAGTGGTTTCAAACTTCGTTTTGCAAAATCGGAATCATCAAACACAAGAGCCGCCACATTGTTTTCTCCGATGATATAGCCTATCATTTTTACATCATTCAATGCGCTGGCATAAAATTCTTTCTTACTGAAAATGTATAAAAACATTGATAAGGTTACAAAAATGATAAAAAACACCACCATTATCATTAGTGTAATCTTATATTTCAATGATAAATTATTAAAATTCAGCTTCATTCGTTGTTATTATCTTTGAGAGCAGCAATAGCTTCATATTTATCTTCAATCCATTCCAATCGGCAACATGTTTATTGATTTCAAAACGATACGGGCTATTTCTTGCCGTAAAATTTAACACCCCACCTTGCTGACAAAACAAGTTTAATTTATTTCCAACTGTCAAAATAGGTTGTTCTTTTGTCTTTTTTAAAATAATCAACAATTCATCATTTGTCACCTTATCTATCAATAATATCTGACAAGCTTTCAATTGATTTATGTTTTCGAGATAAATGACTTTTATGTTTCTATTTCCTACTTTTTTATTCTTCACCATTTGAGATAAAACCGTAGCAATTTTTTTGTTTCTCAATACAGCTATTTCAAATACACCATTTGTTTTTTGATAACTCTTAGCCGGCCATTCTACAAATTTCGTAAAATTGTAAAGATAAGCCGATTTCAACTCAGATTCAGTATACTCCTGTGCTGAAACACTTTGCATTACAATTGCAAACAGAATAAACAAATAATATGTCAACTGTTTATTTTTCATCTACAAGCTCCATTATTTTCACATCAACGCGTCTATTTTTTTTCTTTTCTTGTAATGTTTTTTCTTTTTGTTTCGGTTCACCAAAAGCCAACAATTTAAATTGTTGTTTGTTTACACCTAAGCGTTTTAGTTCTGCCATTACAGAGAAACCTCTTTTTTGTGACAACTTGTAATTCATTGTCTCATCACCATCGGTATCGGCATGTCCCTCTATTGTAACCAATAAATTCGGATTATTCCTTAAAAACAAAGCCACTTGTTCTAAGCGTATTTTGTCGGCTTTTCCTATTTTGTAATTTGCCGATAAAAAATAAAATGAAAATGTCGCTATCAAATTAAGCTTTTTAATTTTTGAAGACTCTTGTTTCACTCGTAACGAATCGTGTTTCACTTCCACAATATCAGACAAATCGGCCGAATGAATGATTGGTTTTACAGCATCGGCAGTCAATGCTTTCACTGTGTCACCACCCAAAATTATTGTTTCCATAACACTGTCGGCATTTGATGAATTAAAATAAACCACTTGTGTTGTTTTATCTTTATAGATTGTATTTTCTGTTATTTTCTTTAATAATACGGTATCTGTCATGCTAATAGCTTCATCGATTTTTCCCAATAATTGTTCGTATTTTTTTTGCCGTTCAACCTTTACCATTGAATCCAAAGACATTGTATCCTCTTTCTGACACATCTCATTAACTTGATTAATTCCTATACTATCAGTCAATGATATAATATCGTTTACTAAATTTAGCAATGGCTCATAATCTTTACCTTGAGAAACTATTTTCTCATCATCATCATCTACTTTAAACTTCTTGGTATCATAAAACAAATTATTCACTTCTATTGCTTCACCTACTTTCAATGTGTCTATCTTAATCGGTTTTAATTTTATTTCCTGATACAATTCATAGAAATAAGATTGATGCGGAACATGTATCGTTACCACATGATTGTAATACCCTTTTGCCTCTATGAGCATATCATAATTATGTCCGGGAGGAAATATCATTAAATATTTTCCTGATTTCGGATTTGGATTATACACATACTTCACCCACTTCGTTGTTGACTTATCATACACTTTTATCTTTGCAACAATAGGCTTATTCGTATTTGCATCGGATATAGAACCTTTTACCAAAGTTAAAGGAATAGACTCCTCCATCCGGATACGATATAAATTATAACCACTCGTCAAATCTGTAGAGATTGATGAATAATAAGCATATTTACCTTCGGCATCCGGAACAAATAAGATATCATCTCTCGAACTGTTAACGGGAAAACCTAAATTTTCCGGCATTGTCCAAATGGTATCTATCAAATGTGATTTTACAATATCATACCCTCCTATTGTATTGGAAACATTATCGGTTGAAAAATACAGTAATTTACCTGATGGATGAATAAACGGATAATCTTCATTGTATTTGGTATTAATAGAAGGTCCCATATTAATTGCTTTTCCCCATACTCCAGAAGTATCATATTCTATCTTATAAATATCTTTGCCACCATATCCTCCGGGGCGAGCACTGGAAAAATAAAAAGTATGACCATCGGGGGTATGACTAATAGCTCCCTCATAAAACGGTGAATTTATTTCCGGTGGCAATGCTTTTATATCTATACAACTATCCCCTTCCAATCGACCAAAGTAAAGATTGAAATCCTTCTCATTCTTTTTCTGTTTTCTAAAAAACAAAAATTGCCCATCATACGATAATCCAACTAATGCTAATGAAGCGGCATCTTTCAAAAAAGATGAAATCATTTTTATTTCCTTTGGTTTCGACCATCCATCTATTCCTACTGCATCCGACACCAATATTTTTGAAATAGAATCTTGCAATGGTAATTTATTTTTCTTCAAATATGTTCGCGAAAAATATAAGCGTTGATTATCAGCTGTAATAAATGCAAAATGTTCCGTATTCTTTGTTTTCACAGGCGGTGGCAACTCTTGAACCTCAAAATTATGCTTTGCTGAATCGGTTTTCATTTTTTTTGCAAAATCATCCATCTGAACAATCGTATTTGCCTTTTCTATCATTGCAGGTTCCTCTTCCACATTGGCCAATTTCAAATATCGTTTCAGCATTGTTTTCGACTGTTCATAATTTCCCACAAAATGATATAATCGTCCCAAATCCAAAAACACGGCTTTGGGCAACAATCCCTCGCCTTTCTTAATCGTATATTCCAAATATGGTACAGCTTTCGCCTTTTGATATTTTGTATTTAAATAACAAACACCAATATCATATTTTACTATAAAATCAGGTTTCAATGATTCGGTATCTAACCTTAATAAAATGGGTAATGCCGATGAAAACTCCTCTGCTTCGAACAATTCGTTTGCCGTTTTGTATAATTGATGATATTCTTTTTTTGAAATATTTTTCTGTGCCAAAAGCAACTCTGATAACAGTAAAAATATCAATAGTGAATATGTTCTTAATAAACTCATTTTATTCGTCAGAATATCTTATCTACAAATGTAAAAAAATATTTAATTTAGCCACATTAAAATAACGATATAATGAAAAAAACAATTTATTTTTTAGTTGCCTTATTTGCACTGTACAGTCCCACTATCTTTGGGCAAGACAGCAGTACAATCGACACCAACTCTACACTTGTCGTCGTAGAAGGTCAAGAAGCAGAACTTGCTTACAATGACGGATTAAAAGCTTTTCAAAGCAAAAACTACCAAGCTGCTATCACAGCTTTCAACAAAGCTATTAGCATCAATCCTAAATTTGCAAAAGCTTTCTTTAACCGTGGTAATGTGAAAATTGAAATGAAAGATTATGACGGTGCCATCGCCGACTTAACTCAAGCAATTCAATTAGACTCAACAACAAGCATCAATAAATCATATTATTCCAGAGCCCGAGCAAAACATCTAAAAAATGATATTCCGGGTGCTTTACAAGATTACGAAGCCGCTATTGAAAAAGGCTATAAAGATGCCAAAGCTCCTTATTATGTAGGAATGATAAAATTTTTGGATAACGACTTTGAAGGTGCTCTCACAGCTTATAACAAAGCTATTGAACTTGATCCGAAATATGCTTTTGCATACAACGATAGAGGTAGCACCTATCGTAAACTGAAAAAATACGACCAAGCCGTTGCCGATTATAAAAAAGCTATCCAGTTGGATTCAAAACTCTATTTTGTATATAATAATCTCGGCAGTACTTATCGGAAACTGAAAAAATATGACGATGCTATTTCTGCATTCACACAAGCTATCAATGCTAAAAATGATTATTATATTGCTTACAATAATCGAGGAAGTGCCAAATTCGACAAAAAAGATTACGACGGTGCCATTACCGATTTTAAGAAAGCAACTGAGCTAAAAAAAGACTATGCTTTTGCTTACAACAATTGGGGAACAGCCCTGATGAAACTAAAAGATTACGAAAAAGCTATTCCGCTATTCGACAAAGCTATTGAACTAAATGCTCAATACGGTGTAGCATATCTCAATAAAGGTATTGCCAATGAAGAGTTAAAACACTTCGATATTGCTTGTCAAAGTTGGAAAAAAGCATCGGAATTAGGTGTAAAAACTGCTGACAGTTACTTAGAAGAATGTAATAATTAAAAAAAAGGAAACATCATGAAACACATTATCATATACATATTCGGATTTCTCTTGTTAACCAATACCCTTTTGGCACAAGTTGTCCATGACGATTTAGAAATTGTCATCACCGATAAAGTTGACTATGACAAAAAAGACTATCGTTCTAAAACCGATTACAAAAAAGCCAAAGCTGAAATAAAGGCTGGCGACGAAGCATTTATGCTGGGACGCGGTGGTTACAGAATGGCAATAGAACATTATTCCAAAGCCTTTGACTTATCGCAAAAAAATGCATTTTTGGATTTAAAGCTTGGATTTGCATATCTCAATTCTATTGAAAAAACTAAATGCTTACCTTATTTTGAAAAAGCATTTCAAAACGATCCGGGTGTATCTCCTTATATTTATTATTTATTGGCTCGTGGTTATCATCTCACCTATAAATTTGATAAAGCTATTTCTTATTACAATAAATACAAATCGACACTCTCTCCTAAAACATTAAAAAGTCAAGAGAAAATAATTGCAAAACGAATTGCTGAATGTAATACCGGCAAAGAATTAGTAAAAAAACCTATTCGCGTCTTCATTGATAATATTGGAGACAGTGTCAATTCCTCCTATCCGGAATACAGCCCGTTAATTACAGCCGATGAATCAGAAATGATTTTCACCTCCCGTCGTCCCGACAGTTACGGTGGACTTAAAACTCCTGATGAAATGTTTTTTGAAGACATCTATCGTAGTGAACACCGAGACAATAACAAATGGGGAAAAGCTCAGAATGTAGGGAAACCCTTGAACACCAAAGACCATGATGCTACTGTTGGATTTTCTGCCGATGGACAAAGTCTTTTTATCTACAAAGGTAGTGAAGGCAACGGCGACATCTTTGTTTCTCATCTAAAAGGAATGGAATGGGATAAACCATCAGACAAAACAACAAAAAAATATATCAACACAGAATATCACGAACCATCAGCCTCTTTTTCATACGATGGTCAATCAATGTATTTTGTTAGTAATCGTACTGATTTATCTTATGGCGGACACGATATTTTCATCTCACATTGGGACGCTAAAAAACAACGCTGGGGAAAACCTCAAAATTTAGGCAATACCATCAATACAGAATATGATGAAGATGGTTGTTTCATTCACCCTGATGGTCGTACCCTTTATTTCAGTTCGAAAGGCCATAACACTATGGGCGGATACGACATCTTTAAATCGGAATTACAAGATGACGGCACTTGGTCTGAACCCGAAAACCTTGGTTATCCCGTAAATACCCCCAACGATGATGTCTTTTTTGTAATGGCTGCTAACGGAAAACACGGCTATTATGCCTCTGCTCAAAAAGGCGGATATGGTGATTATGATATCTATAAAATCACTTTCCGTGGTCCGGAGAAACCAACAACACAAAGCAACGAAGACCAATTGTTGGCAAGTACAGGACCATTGAAAGAAACAGTGATGGAAGCTGCTGTAAAAGTTAAAACAATGCGTCTTACCATTGTAAAAGGGACAGTGAAAGATGCCAATACTTTAGAACCTTTAGAAGCCCAAGTTGAAATCGTTGACAACGAAAAAAACCAAGTGGTTCAAACTTTGAAAAGCAATGCTGCCACAGGTCGCTTTTTAGTATCTCTTCCTTCGGGTAAGAACTATGGTTTTAATGTAAAAAAAGAAGGTTATTTGTTTTACTCAGAAAACTTCAATATTCCTAAAGCAACAGGATATCAACAATTTATCAAAGATATTTTACTGAACAAAATGTCTGTTGGGACAAAAGTTGTTCTGCGAAATATTTTCTTTGATTTTGCAAAAGCAACTCTTCGTCCTGAATCTTTTGCCGAATTGGATAGATTAATCGACTTGCTAAATAAATATCCAAACTTGCGTATTGAAATCTCAGGACATACAGACAATAGAGGTTCATTAAAATTAAACACAAAATTATCGGCAGCCCGTGCCAAAGCCGTTGTTGATTATCTTATTGGAAAAGGTATTGCCGCTTCGCGACTTGAAAGCAAGGGATATGCCTATCTACAACCTATTGCATCTAACGACAC
>CAZSHT010000022.1:0-16312 GCA_964606715.1 uncultured Bacteroidales bacterium | reverse complement strand
TTCTTTGTCATCAGAGCGTTGTGAAAGATAATCGACCTCATCATCTTTAAATTTATAATAGATGTTTGTATAGTTATCTTCATTGGTTTTGCTTTTTTCTTGTTTTCGTGCCGTATATTGCCAATTAAGTGTGAAAGCTCCTGAATTTTGTTTCAAAATTTCATTCATACCGTATAGGCTTACGGTATAATCAATCATATACGATTTTGGGTAAATGGTATAATGATAATCGATGTATTTATTGGGTTCATCGGTTTTCAATCGCATTGTTATAGACAGCGGTTTATTCTTTACGAATGTCGAATCTTGTAATTCTTCTATCGGCTGAAAAAATAATTGGTTGGTATTTATCATGCGATTATCGGAAAAGAAACTAAATCCAAAGACAGTAGAATCGCCTGTAAACAAGACTATTGGCTTTCCGTTCCAAGTTTTGTAATTTTTCAGTTGCACCGAAAAAATGCGACCGCCACGAGAAGAAAGTTTTAATTTTAAATATTCATTCTCTATGGTATAGTAATGATTCTCTCCTATTGTGCCTGTCGAGAATTCGCCAAATTGTTTATTGGCAACGACTGTTTTCAGTGAATCTACTTCTTGTGTTTGTGTCGTGTCGAGAGTATCGGTTGCTTGTGGCATCACTACCGGTTTGCTATCGACAGCTTGAGCTGTTTGCTCTGCTATTTTTTGTTGTTTTGCTTGTTCTACTTGTGCTATTGAATCGCGTTGGTGCTTCAACCGTGCCAATTCTTCTTTCGATGGTTGATTCCAAAAACTATATGCTACAAGCAACGCTCCTATCAGCAATAATCCTATGATTGAATTTTTATCCATATTGGTTTTGTCCTGTTTGTGTTTATTTATTTGTTATTGATAATACTTTTTACAAAATTGATAAATACCGGATGCGGATTAACGACGGTGCTACGGTATTCGGGATGAAACTGCACTCCTACGAACCATTTATTGTCGGGTATTTCTACAATCTCCACCAAATTGGTATCCGGATTTATTCCGGAAGCTATCATTCCGTGTTCTTCAAAATCGTTTAAAAATTTATTGTTAAACTCATAGCGATGGCGATGGCGTTCGCGGGTTTCTTCTTTTTCGTAGATGCTGTATGCCAGCGTATTTTCTTTTAATTCGCATTTAAAACCACCCAATCGCATTGTGCCTCCTTTTTCGATAATATGTTTTTGATTTTCCATCAAATCAATTACAGGATAATCGGTGTATTGGTCAAATTCGGTTGAATTGGCATCTTTCATTTTCAATACATTGCGAGCAAATTCTATAACCATACATTGCATTCCCAAGCAAATTCCTAATGTGGGGATATTATTTTCACGAGCATATCGTGCTGCCTCTATCTTTCCTTCGATACCGCGATGACCAAATCCGGGTGCTATCAATATGCCGTCAACTTCTTTGAGATGTTCGTCCACAGTTTTGGGATACAGTTCTTCGGCATTGACATATTTTATGTTGACTTTCGTCTTATTCATCGCTCCTGCATGTATAAACGATTCATTTATAGACTTATAAGCATCCGGCAATTGAATATACTTACCAATCAACGCAATGGTAATTTCGGATTGAATATTTTTTAATTTATTCACAAAATCAATCCAATCGTCCAATTGTAATTCTTGTCGCAATGGTAAGCCCAACTTTGCTAAAGCCACTTGGTCTAATTTTTCTTCTTTCATCAATAATGGCACTTCATATATTGAGGACGCATCGATACTTTCTATTACTGATGATTTGTCTACATTGCAAAACAATGCCACTTTGCTTTTTATTTCCGAATTGATTTCGTGAGAAGTGCGAAGCACTAAAATATCGGGTTGCACCCCTATTTCCAATAAGGCTTTTACCGAGTGTTGTGTCGGTTTTGTTTTCAGCTCTTTGGAAGTTTCCAAATAAGGCACTAAAGTCAGGTGAATATTTAATACATTTTCAGCACCTAACTTCCACCGCAATTGTCTCATTGCTTCAAGATACGGCAACGACTCAATATCACCGACTGTTCCGCCTATTTCGGTAATAACAATTTCGTATTTATATTTTGAACCCAACAATTGAATACGGCGTTTTATTTCATCGGTAATATGCGGAATAATTTGAACTGTCTTTCCCAAAAAATCCCCTTTTCGTTCCTTTTCTATTACAGTCTTATAAATCCTTCCTGTTGTTACATTATTGGCTTGTGAAGTGTTTGTGTTTGTAAATCGTTCATAATGACCTAAATCCAAATCGGTTTCTGCTCCGTCGTCGGTAACATAGCATTCGCCGTGTTCATACGGATTTAATGTTCCCGGATCGACATTCAAATACGGATCTAATTTTTGAATGGTAACCGAATAACCTCTTGCCTGAAGCAATTTTGCCAATGATGCCGAAATAATACCTTTTCCTAATGAAGAAGTAACACCGCCTGTAACGAAAATGTATTTTGTTGAATTCACAATAAAAAATATTTAAAATTTATAATTGAGTCCTAAACTTGGCATAAACGGCAATTGATTAACTTGCTGATGTGTCAATCTGTCGAAATAAAAAATGTTTTGTCGATTGTAGATATTGGTAACGCTTAAATTAAATTCCAGTCGCGATTCATTTAAAAATTCAATCCAATGTTTTAAAGTTATATCTAAGCGGTGATAAGTCGGTTGGCGACCACTGTTTAAGTCGGCATACACAAATCCTATATCACCATTGGCAGATACATAATTTTCTGATATAGAGGAAAATGACAATTGTTCATATTCGCCCTGTGTAGGTGTAAACGGAAAGCCCGAACCAAAATTCCATCGTGCACTGACTTGCCAATTAAGATCGGCTCCAAAAGTATAAGTTGCCAGTAAGTTTATATTGTGCCGTCTGTCGAAATGTGGCGGATAAGTTTGGTAACCATCGAAACGATGCGAATATCCTAATGAATAAACAGCCCAAATATACCATTTTTTAAAATTGTATTTCAACAAGAAATCGACACCATAAGCATCGCCTTGTTCAATGATGTAATCTTTTTTCAAGAAATCAGGTTGGTCAGAATTATCGCCATTATCATCAAATATTTTATTTCGATTAATGTTGGTTAGTTGCGGGAAATACTTGTAATATCCTTCTACATTCAATTCAAATTTTGAATTAATATCATATTCTACACCGGAAATGGCGTGCCACGCTTTTTGTAGTTTTGAGGTAACCGGTTTTCCGTTAAATTCTTTTGGCAGATTTTCCGGTCCGGACAAGAATCCGTAAAACAAATTCATCACATCTCTGTCGGAAGACGCACTAATCAAATTTTGGGTATAATAGCCTCCGGCAAATTTCACCCGCACTTTTTTACTCATCAAATATTTCATTCCCAACCGCGGTTCTATCGAAGTTTCCGACAATGATGCATAATATTGCAAGCGAATGCTTGGATCGAACAATAATTTATTAAATGTTTTTTTGTATCGCACATAAGCTCCCAGCTCTGTCGTGTTTTCCATTTGTTCCAATTTCCGTCCTACCGAATTATAAAAAGTAAAATTGGTTTTGAATGCTTGTAAATCCAACCCTGCATCTACTTGGTCTTTCCCAATGAAATAGGTGTTTTCCATACCCATATTAAAGCCTGATATTGTACTGGAACGAGGCAGATTGTCGGCCGATTGCAATGAAATACCATAATCGCTGTAATTAACATTTATTTTTATCAAAGCATTCGATTGCGAAGGCACCATAATGATATTGGAACCTATTCCGCGTTCTCTCCAATTCAAATCGGATAATGCTTGATAATGCACATTGTCGCCAAAATTGAATCCATAGATATTGACTTTACTGCCATTGGCGGCATCCAGTGTTATTTTCCCATAGAAATCGGTGTAATTAAATGGTAAACCTCCGGTATCAATGTAAGAATACAACAATTTTGAAGTTTGTTCGAGATACGAAGTTTTGGTTGAGAAAATAAACGAACTTCCGCCACCGCCGGGTTCTTTGGAACGGACAATAGGTCCTTCAAACATTAGCTTGGCTCCAAATGGACTGGCACTGATTTTTCCTTTGTATTTCGAGAAATTTCCTTCACGCATACGAATATCCATAATAGACGAAATACGATCACCGTATTTTGCCGAGAAACCGCCTGTATAGACATCGACATTACGAATAATATCGGCATCGAAAACAGAAAACAATCCGATACTGTGAAATGGATTGTAAACAGTCATTCCATCGAGTAAAACTTTATTTTGAATGGGGGTTCCACCACGGATATAGAGCTGACCGCCTTGATCACCGGTAAATACAACACCCGGTATCACTTGCAGATATTGAGCTAAATCGGGTTCTCCGCCCACACTGGGAATTTGTTTAATCTGTTTTGACGATATTTTCACTATGGATGCGTGAACTTGTGTTCGCATTTCTTGTCGTTCTACCGAAATTTTCACTTCTTCTAAGGCTACTGCTGTTTTTTCCAAATAGATTTTTTTTGTCGTGATTTGATTTTTCACAATCGTTACCGACAATTCTTTTGTTTTATAGCCAATGTATTGTATACTGGCAGTATAAGTTCCGGGTTTAATATTCGAAATTGTAAAGAAACCATTCATATCACTGGCAGCACCGTAATTTGTGCCTTTCAGAATGATGTTCCCGAATACAATAGGCTCTCTACTTCCTTTCTCATAGATAAAACCACGCAAAGTTCCGGTTTGAGAAAATCCCCATTGAACAATAAAAAAAAGAACAATAAAAAGAATTTTATTTGATTTCATAGGAATTACTTACTATATCTGTTTAATATGGAGATCTTCTTTTTCAATGTTGCAAAACGCTCTTTCAGATGCTCCAACTCATCGGTATATTTTTTCAATAATGTTTCTGCATTTTTTCCTGCTTTGAAAAAGCTCAAACTGTTTTCCCGCGTGAAAATTTCTTTTTCTTGATCTTGCAGTTGTTTTCGCAGTTTGCTGATTTCATTGCGTTTCCACTGCTCAAAATCAGTGTTTTGCTGTTTGCTTTTCACCATTTGTTCGAACAACAACAATTGCACTTGCATTTTATCGACTTTTGCTTTTTCGTAGAGTTGCTCTATCAATTGATGGTATTTTGTATTTATCTCTTTTACATTTTTGCGTGGCACAAAACCAATATTGTCCCACTCTTTTATCAAAGCATTGATAGCCGAGATATTTTCTTTAATATCGGCAAGCGGTTGCCATTGTTCTATTTTTTCCAGCAGCGCTTGTTTTTTTACCAGATTGTCCTTTTCGGCTTCTTTGGCTTCTTTTTTCAAATCACCCAAACGGTTGAAAAATGTATCACATGCTGTGCGAAATCGCAGCCATATTTTTTCGGATTCGGCATGTGGCACGGGACCTGTTTCTTTCCATTGTTTCTGCAAATACAACAATGTCTTTCGTGCCCCTTCGATATCCGTAGAATCCTGAACAGCTTCGGCCTTTTCGCAAAGGGCTGTTTTGAGTTCCAGATTTTTCTTTTCTTGCTCTCTCAATGCTTTAAAATACTCTTTCTTTTTTGTAAAAAAAGTTTGAAAAGCATCTCTAAACCGTTGATAGATAGATGAATTATATTTTTTTGGAACGCGTCCTATTTTTCGCCATTCGGTATCCAGTGTTTTCAAAGCTTCTGTTTTGTGATTCCATTCCTTTATCTTGCTGTAGTCTTCAGAAGCAATAGCTTCGGCTTTTTCGCAAAGGGCTGTTTTGAGTTCCAAATTTTTCTTTTCTTGTTCTCTCAGAGCTGTAAAATAATCGGCATGAGCCTTATTGATGGTTCGAGTAATTTCTTTAAAACGCTCCCAAATGCTGTCTTTGTATTCAATAGCAACAGGACCGATATGTTTCCACTCTTCGTGTAGTTGTTGTAAAATTTTAAATGCTTGTATCGGATTTTTTTTGTAGTCGAGTGCTTCGGCTTGCTCACATAAAGCCTCTTTGGCTTCTTTGTTGCGTTTCAGGTCGAGGTCTCTCAGTTCTTTATTTATCTTGATGTAATCATAGAATTGTTCTACGGCAAAATGATAGCGTTGCCACAAGTCCGACACTTTTTGTGGTGGAATTTTTCCGATTGTTCGCCATTTTCGTTCCAGTGATTTGAAGACATCATAAGTCTTATTCAACGATTCTTCCGTGTGAACAAGTTGTTTTATGGCTTCAATAATGGCTTCTTTTTCTTTCAGGTTATTTTCGCGTAATGCTTGTTGGCGTTCGTTGTAAAGCCGTTTGTAAGTTTTGAATTTACCGTAAAGGTCTTTAAACTTGTCCTCATCGTCGTTATCCAACAATTTAAAATCGTCGGCTTTCCCACCCGATTCTACAAACTTCTTTTGTTCTTCTATTACAAAAGCCTTGTGTTTTTTATAAAACTGAACTTTTATTTCTTCTACTATCTTCGACAATGAAGGCATATCCGAGTCGTCGGTCAAATCGCTCAATAAATTTTCGAAATACTCCAAAACTTCCGATATCGTTTTATCAATGAGTTTTTCGGTTTCTTGTTCTACCACTACTTCTGCTTCTTCCGAATGAACAAGTTCTTCTTCGGTCGTGTCGTTAGCTTCTGTTTTTTCCATTTCTTTTGTCGAAAATACTTTTTCGGCTTTTACACTGTCATTGGTGTCTTGAGAATTTTCACCCACAGTCTCTTCGGTCTTTACTAGTTCTTGTTCCGATTGTTTTTCTTTGTTAATCACTTCGTTGCTCTTGTCTGTCATCATTAGAAAATTAAGTTAGCGTTTTTACATTCCATTTTCTATGTAAAACTTGCAAATTTAATGGTTTTACCTTGATTATAAAAAAAAAATGGCAAAACTTAACGACAAGCCTTGTAAACCGACACTTGATGTTGAATGAGAGATTGATTTTCAATAAGTTACAGCAAGGAAAAGTAAATGCAAATTGTTGATTTACCCTACCACCACATTGATAATGCGTTTTGGTACGACAATAAATTTACGAACGCTTTTTCCTTCGAGCCATTTCTGTGCTTTTTCGTGTTTCAATACTTCTTGCTCTATTTCGGTTTGTGGCATATCCACAGGTAAATCGATTTTGAATCGCATCTTACCGTTGAACGAGACCGGATATTCAAAGGTGTTTTCCACCAAATAAGATTCGTCATAATCGGGATAAACAGCATTGTAAATAGAGCTGTCGTGCCCTAGCAGGTGCCACAATTCTTCTGTAATATGCGGTGCAAACGGCGACAACAAAATTGTTAGCGGTTCCAAGATTTGTCGTTTGTTACATTTCATTGTCTGCAATTCATTTACGGCAATCATAAAAGCACTTACCGAAGTATTGAAAGAGAAATCTTCAATGTCATTTCGCACTTTTTTAATTGTTTTGTGTAAAATTTTGTATTCTTCATTGTTGGGTTGCTCTTCCGACAGCGATAATTTTTCATCATTGAAAAACAATCGCCAAAACTTTTTCAGAAACTTATGCACACCGTCTATGCCATTGGTATTCCACGGTTTATGTTGTTCAATAGGGCCTAAAAACATTTCGTATAACCGCAATGTATCGGCTCCGTATTGCTCAATAATATCATCGGGATTGACAACATTGAACATTGATTTTGACATTTTTTCCACGGCCCAACTGCAACGGTATTTCCCATCATCTTCGGTTACAAAAACAGCTTCTGAAAATTCCGGTCGCCATTTTTTAAATGCTTCAATATCAAGAATATCATTGTCAACAAGCGAAATATCAACATGAATATCGGTAATGGAATATCCGTCTCCGACACGATATTGACGAATATCAACACCTAATTTTTCTTCAACAATTTTCTCCAATTCGTTTTCCTTTGACTCAACATATTGTTTCGACAAATAAATATTGCTTCCGTCCAAACGATGCACAAAATTGGAACGCCCTTGTATCATTCCTTGGTTTATCAGTTTCTTAAACGGCTCATTTTCAACTGTTAATCCAATATCGTATAAAAACTTATTCCAAAAACGGGCATATATCAAATGGCCTGTTGCATGTTCGGTACCGCCCACATATAAATCGACTGACCGCCAATAAGCATTTGCTTCTTTTGAGAAATAAGCCGTATCGTTATGTGGATCCATATAACGGAGATAATATCCCGAAGAACCTGCAAAACCGGGCATTGTAGAAACTTCCAAAGGATATCCGTCTTTTGTTTTCCAATTTTGATTGCGAGCCAACGGCGGTTGTCCGTCTTCTGTCGGTAAAAAATTATCGACTTCCGGCAATTCCAACGGTAAGTCTTCAACAGGAATAGTGTATGGTAGATTGTTTTTGTAATAGATTGGGAACGGCTCTCCCCAATAGCGTTGTCGCGAAAAGATAGCATCTCGCAAACGGTAATTTATTTGTTTGGTACCCAAACCGTTTTTTCCCAAATATTGAATCATGGTTTTCATGGCGTCTTTCACTCTCAGGCCATTGAGGAAGTCGGAGTTTATCAATATGCCTTCTTTTGAATCATAAGATTCTGTCCATGATGCTGTATCGGTCATTGTTTCACCGTCTTTGGTAACGACTTGTAAGATAGGTAAATCAAAATGTTTGGCAAATGCAAAATCGCGACTATCGTGAGCCGGAACAGCCATCACAGCACCCGTTCCGTAACCTGCCAACACATAATCGGCAATCCATATCGGCACCTTTTTATTTGTCAACGGATGAATGGCATAACTTCCCGAAAACACGCCTGTTACCTTATCAACTTCTGCCATGCGTTCGCGTTCGGTGCGTTTTTTTACTTTTTCGAGATACGCTTCTACGGAATCTTTTTGTTCATCGGAAACCACCTGTGTTACATAATCGCTTTCGGGTGCCAACACCATAAACGAAACACCGAATAAAGTATCGGGACGCGTTGTAAACACTGTAATTTCCAAATCAGAATCAGCTACTTTGAAATTTAATTCGGCACCTTCCGACCGCCCTATCCAGTTGCGTTGTATTTCTTTCATGGCATCGGTCCATGCCAAAGTTTCCAAATCGTCGAGCAAGCGTTGTGCATAAGCCGAGACACGCAAAATCCATTGTTTCATCTTTTTTTGTTCTACCGGATACCCGCCTCGCACCGACACGCCATTGGAAACCTCATCGTTTGCCAATACCGTTCCCAATTGCGGACACCAATTGACATAGGTTTCTGCAATATATGCCAAACGATAGTTCAAAAGAATTTCTTGTTGTTTTGTTTCGTCCCAACGGTTCCATTCTTCGGCAGAAAACAAAAGATTTTCCGTTTGTGCGGCATTCAAGTTTTGTGTACCGTTTTCGGAAAGATATTTGACGAGTTCAGTAATGGGTTTTGCTTTGTTCTCTTGATTGTCATACCAACTGTTAAATAGCTGAATAAAAACCCATTGTGTCCATTTATAGTAAGCAGGACTTGAAGTTCTTATTTCCCTTGACCAATCATAATTAAATCCGATTTTCCCCAGTTGTTCTTTGTAGCGATTTATATTTTGTTCGGTCGTTACGGCCGGATGTTGTCCGGTTTGTATGGCATATTGTTCGGCCGGCAATCCGAAAGCATCAAATCCCATCGGGTGCAACACATTATATCCGGTAGCGTGCTTATAGCGAGCATATATGTCGGAAGCGATATATCCCAGCGGATGTCCCACATGCAAGCCTGCTCCCGAAGGATACGGAAACATATCCAAGATATAAAACTTTGGTTTCGAATTGTCTTCTGTAACTTTATATAGATTTTCTTTTTCCCATTGTTCTTGCCAAGAGCGTTCTATTGCTTTAAAATTGTATTCCATCGTTTCTATTTTTTTTGCAAAAATAGAAAAACCCTGTCGATAACGATGAGAAATAACGGGCTATATTTTAAAAGCGTAATTTTACTTTATTTCCGGAAAGCGATTGGGTGTATAGCGAACATTGTGTTGGTTTAGAGTAATTTCAAACTGTGTCAGTACAGTATCTCTTATTTGCTTTAGATGCATCAATTCCGCTTTTGTTAAACGGTGCAAATCGGCATACAGTTGTCGTTGCGTAGCTGTAATGTCCGAAAAGGATTCACGATGCGTATACACCAAATTATTCAACATTTCGTCAATAGTGGGTTTCGCCGGTGTGCGTTCTTCCAAACTGGCTTTTGGTTTTTCGCCTTCAAATTTCCACAAAATAGTATTTAGTTCTTTTTCAACAGCTTCCATTTTTACGATTAGTTTGTGAGGTATATTGGGCGACATTACAACAGCTTGTTTCATCGACAACAATTCTTTGAGCATTGTCTTTGCCATTTTTTTTGTTCCGTAAATATCTTTTGCCAACTCAATGGTTTTTTGTTCAAAATCAAAGACTTCTGCCATTTTTTCGGCGGGTAATGTGGTTAAATTTAACGGAACAACTTCAAACGGTTGTTCTTTTATCAATTCAACAATCTGTCCTCTTTGATAACGACTTATTGATACGGTATAGGTGCCGGGTAAAGCCAAATACGAATGTCCTGCTTTTTTCAACGGATTAAATTTAGCAACTTCTATCGGATAAGGTTCTTCGATATGTAAATCCCAATTGAAACGCATAATGCCTTTTTTGGGTTTCTTGGTAAACCGATACACCGTTTTACCCCGGCTGTCTTTTATGTCGATAATTAAATATGGGGCTACTTCATTTTCTTCTTCTTTCAACTGCAACGGTGTAGGAATTGGCAACGGTTTTTTGTCTTTTATCAATTTCTTTTCTTTTTCCTGACGAATTTCTTTCAATGTTTTCGGTATTGTTTTTTCGTACAGCGTAAATGTAGCCCCAAATGGCGGATTTTTCGCCACATAAGGCATTGAACCCCATTGTGCACCGCCACGGCGTTTTGGCACATACAATAACGCTTTTTTTACAGGGAACAAATAAGCATCTTTATCGAAAATAGCTTTCGACATTTTCCGTAACGGCTCATAATTGTCCAAAATATAAAATCCTCTGCCAAAAGTTGCCAATACCAAATCATTTTCTTGGCGTTGAATAGCAATATCACGCACCGCTACGGTAGGCAACCCGTTTTTCATACGCGTCCAATGCATTCCTCCGTCAAGTGACACATAAAGACCGTGTTCCGTGCCGGCAAACAGTAAATTCGGATTTATAAAATCTTGCTCAATGGTGTGTATAACTTCACTGTCGGGCAAATTACCCGTAATGGAATGCCACGAATGACCTTTGTCCTCACTTTTCAAGATATACGGTTTGAAATCGTCGCGTTTGTGATTGTCGAATGCCGCGAAAACAATATTTTCATCAAATTTAGAAGGTAAAATATCGGCAACATACGAATATTCCGGTACTGTTGGGAATGTTTCTATCTTTTGCCAATGCTTGCCACCGTCTTCGGTGATTTGTATTAATCCGTCATCGGTTCCGACGAACAATAAATTTTCGTTTTTGGGTGATTCTGCCAATTCTACCGCCATTCCGTAAAGCGAAGTCGATACATTTTTTGCCACTCCGTCGACACTCCAATAACGCCCCATCACCGGCCATTTATCACGCGGTAACTGTCGCGAAATATCACCGCTTATTTCCGTCCAAGTATTTCCTCTATCATCACTTCTAAACACCTTATTTGCAGCAATATACAATCTGTTTGAATGATGTGAGCTGATGATAAACGGCGTATTCCAATTCCATCGGAAACTTGTTTCGGAAGCTTTGGGTTGTGGTCTGATATAAAGGCGTTCGCCACTTTTACGATCGTAACGATAAATATTTCCATATTGATATTCCGAATACACAATATCGGGATTAGTCGTATCGATAGCTTGCCAAAATCCGTCACCGCCAAGTGTTACAATCCAATCGGTAGAAATAACGCCATCGCTATACAATGAAGCTGAAGGACCACCGAGACTGTTGTTGTCTTGTGTGCCTCCATAAACCCAATAAAACGGTTTGGTATTGTCTACTGCCACTCTATAAAACTGCGTAATAGGAAGATTGGTTTTGTAAATGAAATTTTTGCCGGCATCAAAGGTTTCATACACCCCTCCGTCACCGCCAATCATAAAATGGTTCGTATTGTTTTGGTCAATCCAAAAAGCATGATCATCGACATGTCGTTTGTTATTGCCTATTTTCTTCCATGTTTTTCCGCCGTCAACGGTGAAAGCAGAATAAGTATCCATGGAATAGAGTTTGTCTTTTTGTTTCGGATCACAATAAATTTCACAAAAATATTGTCCGCTGGTATTGTGATTACTCATTTTCTTCCAAGTTTCTCCCCTGTTTTCCGAACGAAAAAAACCGCCTTTTCCTTCGGCTGCTTCCACAATAGCATATACAATATTATGGTCTATGGGCGAAACAGCAATATCAATACCGCCTTTATCAACTTTGGGCAATCCATTAGTTAGTTTTCGCCATGTCTTTCCGGCATCTTCTGTTTTATAAATAGCGACTTCGGGACCTCCACCAATACGAATGTTGGTATGCCGACGGCGTTGTGACGATGACACATAAATAATATCAGGATTAACCGGATCCATTGCAATATTCTTCACGCCTGTATTTTCACTGATATTCAAAATCTTTTTCCACGATTTTCCGCCATCAATAGTTTTGAACAATCCTCTGTCGCCACCACTTCCCCATACCGAGCCTTCGGCTGCTACATACACCACATTTGGATTTCGCGGATCAATTTCAATATCACCAATTTGCCGAGATTGTCGTAATCCCATATTTTTCCAATGTTTTCCGCCGTCAATGGTTTTGTAAACGCCATCACCACAACTTACAGAGCGTTGGGCATTATTTTCTCCGGTTCCGGCCCACAGAACATTATGATTTTCCGGACTCATCTTTATGCAACCTATTGAATATGAGCCATAAGTATCAAAAACAGGTTTAAATGTTGTGCCATTATTTTCGGTTTTCCAAATACCACCCCCTGCCGTTGCCACATAATATTCGGCAGTATTTTTCGAATTAACAGCAAAATCACTAATGCGTCCTGAGGTCAAAGTTGGTCCTATACTTCTGAATTTGAGTGATGCTACCGTAATAGCCAAACTGTCTTCATCTTGTTTTGGTGTTTTATTTTTTGCGATAATCACATTGGATATCAATAAAAGAAAAATTAGAAATCGTTGTGCCATAATGTTATTTTGAGTTTAATAAGGTCTATTTAAATATCTGTAAATCATACAGTTTCTTATAGTAACCTTGTTTGTTCAACAAATCTTGATGTTTACCTCTTTCCACAATTTCGCCTTCGTGCATCACAATGATTTCATCGGCATTAAAAATGGTTGACAAACGGTGAGCAATCACTATGGAAGTTCTATTCTCCATCAGTTTTTCAAGTGCTTCTTGCACCATCTTTTCGCTTTCCGAATCAAGAGCCGATGTTGCTTCATCGAGAATGAGAATTGCCGGATTTCTAAGAATAGCCCTTGCAATGCTGATGCGTTGCCGTTGACCTCCCGAAAGTTTATTTCCGTGGTCGCCTATATTGGTATAATATTGATTTGGCATTGCCATAATAAATTCGTGGGCATTGGCAATTTTTGCCGCGTGTATCACCTCTTCTAATTTCACATCTGTAAGACCAAAAGCAATATTATTGAAAAAAGTATCATTAAACAATATCGCTTCTTGATTGACAATACCAAACAACGAGCGTAGTTCACTCAATTTATAATCGCGAATATCAATATTATCAATCATTATGGAACCACCTGTAACATCAAAAAAACGAGGCAATAAATCGACTAGTGTTGATTTTCCCGAGCCTGATTGTCCAACCAAGGCAATAACTTTTCCTTTTTCTACGGTTAAGTTTATATTTTTTAAGACTAATCCTTTTTCTTGTTCATATTGAAAAGAAACATTTTTATATTCTATTTTATCGGTTAATGTTTTTATTTTTTCGCCTTCTATTTTATCAACAACCGTTATTTTGGCTTCCGTTATTTCATTGATACGCTCCAATGATGCCATTCCTTTTTGAATATTATAAGTTGCTGAAGAAAAGGCTTTTGCCGGTGAAATGATTTGAGAGAAAATCAAAATATAACCAATGAATGCTTCGGCCGAAAGAGTTCCTCCGTCAAGCACTAAGGAACCACCATACCACATAATGGAAACCATAATAATTGTTCCCAAAAATTCTGTTAAAGGACTAGCCAAGCTACGACGACGAAACAAGGCTATCATTAATTTAGTATAGAGACGATTTGCCAAATTGAAATGTTTTGTTACTTTTTCTTCGGCATTAAATGCCTTGATGATACGCAATCCAAAAAGTGTTTCGTCCATTATTGCTGTGATACCGGCTATTCGGCGTTGTCCTTGTCGCGATTGTTTCCGCAATTCTTTACTTATTTTTCCCAAAATAAAACCAATAATCGGTATCAGAATCAAGACAATAAAAGTCAGATGCGGACTTATCCATATTAAGCTGGAAAGATAAACAAGTATTGTTATCGGATAAATAAAAAGCATTTCCAAGGAACTGATGACCGATATTTCTATTTCTTTCACATCGTTGGTCATTCGTGATATGATATCCCCTTTTTTTTCATTGGAATAAAACGATAATGGAAGGACTAAGATTTTCTCATACAGTCTATTGCGAATATCTTCCAAGACACGATGTCGTACCGGTGTCATAAAATGCACCGACAAATAAGTGAATGCGGTTTTAAACAATGACATTACAACGATGATGACTGTTACCATCAACAACGCTGTAGAAGGTCCTTTTTCAATAATAAGTTGGCTGATAAAATAATTGAAATTGTGCTGAATGGCGTCTGCCGACAATTCAAACGGCACTTGCGTCATCACCATCTTTTGTTTTCCAAATAAAATTCCCAAAAACGGCAAAGCCATCGTGATGGAAAACAATGAAAATACGACTGACAATAAATTAAAAATAACACTTAAGATGACAAAACGCCAATATTGTGTAACTAGTTTTAATATTTTCCCTATGTTCTGAATCATTTTACTTTTCCTGTATAATTAAATGGCGTAATGGCTTTCAATTCCTGCTTTACATCTTCCGAGACTTTCAGTTTATCAATAAAATGAGCCACTTCTTGTTGTGTTATTTTAGTGTTTTTTCGTGTCAAATCTTTTACTATCTCATACGGATTGGCATATCCTTCACGCCTCAAAACCGTTTGTATAGCTTCGGCTACAACAACCCAATTGTTTTCCAAATCTTTGGCAATAGCCTCTTTGTTGATTAATAGTTTTGACAATCCTTTTTGCAACGATGCAATGGCAATTAAAGAATGAGCAAACGGCACTCCTATGTTTCTCAATACCGTAGAATCGGACAAATCGCGTTGTAAACGGGAAACCGGCAATTTTTCGGAAAGGTGAACCAATATGGCATTAGCTATGCCTATGTTGCCTTCGGCATTTTCAAAATCAATAGGATTCACTTTATGTGGCATTGCCGATGAACCTACTTCGCCCTTTTTGATGCGTTGTTTGAAATAATCCATTGAAATATACATCCACATATCTCTGCTCAAATCGAGTAAAATCGTATTGATGCGTTTCATTGTGTCAAACAATGCTGCTAATAAGTCGTAATGTTCTATTTGTGTAGTATATTGTAAGCGTTTAAGACCTAACGATGTAATAAATTCATTGGCAAAATTCACCCAGTCGACAGAAGGATACGCAACAAAATGGGCATTGAAATTTCCCGTTGCACCACCGAATTTAGCCGCTACCGGCAATTCCAATAATAAGTTATACTGATTAACCAACCGCTCAATAAATACCATTAATTCTTTACCCAAGTTGGTTGGTGATGCAGGTTGACCGTGTGTATGAGCTAACATCGGTATCGATTTAAACGATTTTGACAAGTCATCAATTTGCTTAATGATATCTTTGACCGACGGAATATAAATCTCTGACAAATAATCCTTTACGGAAAGCGGAACGGCCGTATTGTTTATGTCTTGTGAAGTCAATCCAAAATGAATAAATTCTTTATAACGCCCATAACCTAATTTATCAAATTCTTCTTTTATATAATATTCTACCGCTTTAATATCGTGATTGGTAACGGCTTCTATTTCTTTGATGCGTTTTGCTTTTGACACTGAAAATTTAGAATAAATTTTTCGCCATTCGGCAATATCTTTTTTCGATACTTCATAAGGTATTATGCCTTGTTTGGTGAGGGAAATGAAATATTCTATCTCAACCTTAATGCGATATTTAAACAAAGCATATTCTGAAAAATAATTGGCTAACTCTTTGGTTTTATTACGATATCTACCATCGACAGGACTAATGGCTGTAAGTTCGGA
>CAZSHT010000021.1:0-16794 GCA_964606715.1 uncultured Bacteroidales bacterium | reverse complement strand
TTAATGAAGGTGCTTCGCGTCGCGAAGAAATGGATTTGCCTTATTCAAAACGACGCTATCACTTAAAACCTGTAAGAAAACCGGCAGATAAAAAACTCTGTCGAAAAATTGATAAATACAAAAAATATTTTCCTGATATTCAACGAGGACTTTATATCAAAGATGGTAAAGTGTATTTGGAATACGATAATTTAAGGATGTTAAAAAAAATTGTTAGAGGATCTCGTGACGGCTTAGCTGTGGATATTGTACAACGCAAACAATATGCTTGCGGGGGTGCGAATATTGTAGATAATAATCTGGTAAACAGAGGAATAATGTTAAAACGCGTTTGGACACCCAAAATGGTAAAACACAATTTGATAACCGATAAAAAATTAAAAAAGAAAAAAATTAAAGTAGTATTAGCAAAAAAATTACCCAAAGGTTTTGATCCTGATAATACCGATTATGAGCTTAATCTTCTTATTATTAAAAGTAAACGCGTTTGTTGTGCAGTAAACCATACACCTGATGTAAAAGGAAATGTAGAATATCGAAAACACCTCGCTTGGTTGGCTGATACTATTTCGGATAGTAGTGGAGTAATGTATAAGCCAGTGGCTGAAACTAATGAATTGGTCTTCAAAATTCCGTTTCAACGCAGTAAATATGACTATAATCCTGCTGATATAGAGCCGTTTATCAATAAACTGAATGAACCTGATTTTATAATTAATAGCCTTTCAATCACAGCCTATTCTTCTATCGAAGGAAGTGATGCCGTTAATAAAAAATTGCAAAAGAAACGAGCTGAAAGCATTGTCGAAGCATTGAAAAGCCGTCAAAAACAATCGTTGGAACCAACAATTAAAACAGGATATAACTGGGATGATTTTGTGAGAGATTTGCAAGGTACAGAATATGAGAATCTTACAACAATGTCTCTGAGCGAAGCGCAAAAATATATTCGCACGCATCATTTAACTAAGAAAATGGAACCTTATTTGGAAAAGCATCGTTATGCTCTTATAAAATTAAAGATTACTTATGACATTAGCACTATTCAAAAAGAACAAAAATATGTTGTCAGTCGTTTTAATAAAGCTATAGAAAATAATGATTACAAAACAGCCTTACAAATTCAAAAATATATTTTCAAAAAGGTTGTAAACAAAGAATATGATTCCTCAGCCGTAATCGGACAAATTATTCCCGAAACAAAAGCAACAGCAGGGCTGGCTATGAATAAATTATGGTTGGAGCAATATCTTAAATTAGGAAAAGACAGTTATTGTCAAAAAATTAATTTGTTGCACAATTTGGCACCCGAAAATTATTATATTTCTTATAATGACATTTATTGTAGAATATTGAATAATAATGTTCCAAACGATTCTGTTGACGGAATACAATCACGAATTGATGCTTTTTATGGTGCACCGTTAGATTATATAGGTCAAAAACCGGTAGATGCTTTAAATATCGAATTACAATTGTTATTAATACAAAATAATGATACCACAGATGAAATTTCCGATTTTGTAACAGCCCGTTTGGAAAAATTAAAGAAAATTTTGAAGATAGGCGGTAATGATGATTGGACAAATGCTTTGAAACTTTCATCTTATTTTGTTGAAATCAGTGATTACGATTTTTCGGCAAAATTATTAGAACCATTTATTTATTATGATGATGTCAATGAAGACCTGTTGTTTAAGTATATCGATTTGTCTTCTTATTCCGACGGACGCGTCTTTTCCAATAGATTTTACTATGCAATGAAAAAAGCACAGCAACTAAATCCAAAGCGTTTTTGTCAGTTAATAACAGATAAGCATTTATCGTTCCAGATTTTTAGAAATACACTAGTTAAAGAATTATATTGTAAAAAATGTCATGATGAAAAAAATTAATTTATTAATCCTGTTCTTAGCAATCGGGATATTCGCTTCGGCTCAACAAGAAGAAACTCAAAAACAAGAGAAATTTGATATTAATCAATATTTCAACTTAAGTTTAACGCAGACACAACGACAAGATATCTATAAGAATATAAAAAAATATTCAGAGGCTATCAAAGCAAACTCCACAGAAGCAGTTAATTATCTTAATCGCGGAAAAGAGTATGCTAAATTAGGAATGTATCCCGATGCTATTTCCGATTACAACAAAGCAATCAACTTAAACTCAAATTTGGCAGCTGCTTATTATTACAGAGGATTGGCAAAAGCTCGGTTTCATTACACCAAACGCTCTTGTGCCGATATGCTCAAAGCCGCTAATTTGGGAATGGAAGATGCTCATAGCACCTATGATTCTCATTGTGGACTATACAAAGCTTCTTTAGAACAAGGGAAACATTAAGATAAACGATTCCATTTAGGATTCCGTTTTTTTTATTTTCATATGAAGAAAAGCAATGCTTTTACTATCATCTCTTTGGGATGTTCCAAAAATACGGTCGATTCCGAAGTCCTTTCACGACAATTACACCTTAACCATTATTCTGTAAATTGGGAAAAATTTGAAGATGCATCGCCGAATGTCATTATAAACACTTGTGGCTTTATCGATGATGCAAAACAAGAATCCATTGATACGATATTGTATTTTGCCCAAAAAAAACAATTGCACGAAATAGAGCGACTTTATGTCATAGGGTGTCTTTCGCAACGCTACAAAAAAGAATTGACAGCCGAAATTCCGGAAGTAGATGCATTTTTAGGAACCAATGATTTGCCTGTTTTGCTAAAATTGATAAATGCCGACTATTATCCTCAGCATATTATAGAACGAACGCTTTCGACTCCATCGCATTATGCTTATTTGAAAATAGCCGAAGGTTGTAACCGCAATTGCTCATTTTGTGCAATACCACTCATTCGCGGACAACACAAAAGTAAACCGTTGAAGCAAATTGTTGAGGAGGCTAAGTTGCTTATAAACAAAGGGGTGCAAGAAATTATTTTGATATCACAAGATGTTGTTTTTTATGGCTACGACAAAACACGAAAATACCAATTGATAGATTTGGTAAAGGCGTTACTAAAATTGGAAGGATATAAATGGCTACGATTGCAATACTTACACCCTAAATTATTTCCGTTGGAATTGTTGAATATAATGAAGGAGAATCCCAAATTATTACCCTATATTGATATTCCGGTGCAACATATTTCAGATTCTGTTTTAAATGCTATGCACAGAGGTATCTCAAAAAAAGAAACACTTGATTTGTTGTCAAAAATTCGAAAAGAAATTCCCAATGCTGTTATCCGTACAACTTTACTGGTTGGACATCCGGGTGAAACGAAACAAGATTTTGATGAACTGAGAACATTTGTTTCGGATTTTCAATTTGATCGTTTGGGTGTTTTTACTTATTCTCACGAAGAAGGAACACCTGCCGGAAATTTAAATGATGATGTTCCCAATAATATAAAATCCCGCCGAAAGAACACATTGTTGAAGCTACAGCAAGAAATCTCACTTCAAAAAAACAAAAAACGCATCGGACAGGTATTAGAAGTGGTTATCGACAGGGTAGAGGAAAGTGTGAGCATAGGGCGTTCCGTATACGATTCACCGGAAGTCGATAATGAAGTGATTATAGAAAATGAACAGTTGAATGTGGGACAATTTTATAATGTCGAAATCATTGATGCTCAGGAATATGACTTGTTTGGAAAAATTGTATGAAAATGAAAAATATCTGTATCTTTTGTTCGTCGAGTAATGCTATTCCCGAGACTTTTAAAACAAATGCCAATAATTTGGGTGAACAACTTGCCTCGACAGGACATTTTAGATTGGTATATGGTGGTGGGCGAGTCGGTTTAATGGGAATCTTGGGCAATGCGTTTAAACGCTACGGAGCAGAGAAAATAGGGATTATTCCCGAAAAACTGATAACCACAGAAATTGCTGCTGACGATGATACGCAACAAATTATCACTCAAACAATGCACGAGCGAAAAGAAAAATTATCCCAATTAGGTGATGTTTTTGTGATACTTCCCGGGGGCATCGGAACATTAGATGAATTTTTTGAAATGCTGACATTGAAACAGTTGGGATATATTGGCTCAAAACCCATTGTAGTGCTTAATTGGAATGGTTTTTTCGATGCCTTATTGCAACAAATGAAAATATTGGAAACATCTAATTTTACCAATTTTAGTTCCGATTGCTTTACCGTTTTTAATACCAACGAAGAATTGTTGCAATTTTTATCTTAGCGTTTTAGTGATTTTGCCGCCAATTGTCCGCAAGCGGCATCAATATCTTTTCCTTTGCTGCGTCGAATATTGACAATGAGATTGTGATTCGTCAATATTGTCTTAAAATTTTCCATCGTTTCATGGTCTGATTTTGAGTATGGAAGACCGTCTACCGGATTGTATTCTATGATGTTGATTTTCACAGGGAAAGCTTTGCAAAATTGAAGTAGTTTTTTGGCATCATCGAGGGAGTCATTCACACCTTTCATCAGAAGGTATTCAATGGTGATGCGATTGTTGGTTTGTCGGTGAAAATACGCTATGGCATTTTGTAATTTTTCTAAATTATATTGTTTATTGGCAGGAATTAATTGATTGCGAATAAGGTCGTCAGCCGAATGCAATGAAACTGCTAAATTGAACTTTACACCACGATTTGCCATATCTGTAATTTTAGGAGCTATCCCAACGGTAGAAAGGGTAATGCGTTTGGGTGATATACCCATTCCATCTTTATCGGTGATAATTTCGATAGCTCGTAAAATATTTTGGTAGTTCAAAAGCGGTTCACCCATTCCCATAAATACAATATTTGACAAATGAGTGTCGTATATTTCTGTTGATAATTGTTGCATTTTTTTTACCTGAAATACGATTTCACCCACACTTAAATTACGCGAGAAACCCATTTGCCCCGTTGCACAAAAAGAACAGCCTACATTACAACCCACTTGTGACGACACACAGAGTGTAACACGATTGTGTTGCGGAATTAAAACAGCTTCGACCACAGCTTTGTCATACAATGAAAAAGCTATTTTTACGCTTTTGTCCTTACTGGTTTGTTGTTCTACAATATCGAGGGTAGGCAAATAAAAAGAGTTTGCCAATTTGTCTCTTAAATTTTTCGGAATATTTGTAAAATCATTAAACGAAGTAATATCCTTTTGCCATAACCATTTAAAAATCTGACTAATACGAAACTTCGGTTCATTGGGTAACTCAAATTTCAATGACTCTTCATCAAAATCTGTAATATCTGCTAATTGTTGTTTGGTCATTGATTTTTTTTAATTGAATTTCAAATGTCTTACCGACCGACCATCTCGCACAATGATATCCAAAGCTTTCATTCCGATATGAATATGATTACTCAAAAAATTCTCGGTAACGAGTTTATCGCTCTTTCGTGATTTTACACCGGAAGAAATCATCGGTTGGTCACTCACCAATAATAATGCTCCCGTAGGTATATGATTGGCAAAGCCCACAGTAAAAATAGTAGCTGTTTCCATGTCAATAGCCATAGAACGCGTTTCCCTCAGGTATTCTTTGAAATCTTGGTCATATTCCCACACTCTTCTGTTGGTGGTATAAACGGTTCCTGTCCAATAATCTTTTTCTGTATCACGAATAGAAGTAGAAACTGCCCGTTGCAGACTAAATGCCGGTAGGGCCGGCACTTCGGGGGGGAAATAGTCGTTACTGGTTCCTTCACCACGAATGGCTGCAATAGGAAGAATAAAATCTCCCAAATTGTTTTTTTCTTTCAAACCGCCACATTTTCCTAAAAACAAAACAGCTTTTGGTTCTATGGCACTAAGCAAATCCATAATAGTGGCCGCATTGGCACTTCCCATACCAAAATTGATAATTGTAATGTTGCCTGCCCGAGCATTGGGCATCGGTTTGCTCTTGCCTACAATAGGGACATTATTTTCTTTCGCAAAAAAATCTACATAATTGTTGAAATTGGTTAGAAGAATATATTGGCTAAAATCTTCTAATTCACGACCTGTATAACGAGGAAGCCAATCTTTTACTATTTCTTCTTTTGTAATCATAGCTTATTTTCTTTTTGCAAAGATACAGATTTTTTGCAACAAAATAAATCGAAGCATCACAGCGTTGAATGAAAACACAATAAAAACACTACCTTTGGCATTTCAAAAACAAAGTTTTTTCTAATGAATAAATCGAATGCGAAAAAACAGGTTGCCATACTGGTTACCAATGACTTAATGACTGACAGACGCATAAACAGAGTTGCTTCGTTTTTGAAAAATAATGATTTTGAGGTAACACTCATAGGGCGACAATTAGAAAAGACATATCCTGAAAAACAATATAAGGAAATAATAATAAAACGCTTTCGATTGCTTTTCAATAAAGGACCGTTGTTTTATTTTTGTTATAACCTGAGAGCTTGGTTACATTTGTTACGCAATCGTTATGATGTCGTTGTGTCTAATGATTTGGATACTTTGCCGGCTGCTTATTTTTCGAAACGAAAAACACAACGATTGGTTTACGACAGTCACGAATTATTTACCGAAGTTCCCGAATTGATTCATCGTAAACATACGCAAGCTATTTGGACACGCATAGAGCAAGCAATATTGCCGAAATTAAAATATTGTTACACAGTAAGTCAACCTATTGCCGATTATTACAAAAAAAAATATGGGGTTTCGTTTCAAGTTATTCGTAATTTGCCACGAATAGCAACATATAAAAATACATCTTCCAATGGGAAACTTAAAAAAATAGCCAATGGCAAAAAAATTATTTTGTATCAAGGGGCATTGAATATTGGTCGTGGCATAGAGCAGATAATAGGAGCAATGCCATTGTTGAAAGATAATTTTATTTTTACGATACTTGGAGGTGGCGATATAGAAGCTACATTGAAAGAGCAGGTTCGACAGTTTAATTTAACAGAATCCGTATTTTTTTTAGGGCGTATTCCGGCTGACGACCTGCCGGCTTATACCGTTCAAGCAGATATCGGTATTTCTTTGGAACAAAAAGGTTTCGGACTAAGCTACGAGTATGCTTTGCCAAATAAATTGTTCGACTATATACACGCTCAAATACCGGTTTTGGTATCATCACTACCGGAAATGAAGAAAATTGTAGAACAATATGAGGTCGGCCGTGTTATTGATGACCATTCTCCCGAAAATATAGCAATGACAATTCGTGAAATGATTTCGGAAGAAAAACAAATTGTTTGGAAACAAAATGAAAAAGAAGCAACAACGCAGTTAAATTGGGAAAAAGAACAAGAGAAATTATATTCGTTTTACAGTTAAAAACACATTAATTATGAAGATTAACATTGTTGACATTATTTCTATCTTTTCGGTATTGTTTGCCGTTATTGATATTATTGGTTCAATTCCTGTAATCATTGATTTAAAACGCAAAACAGGCAATATCAATCCGCTGAAAATTTCGATAATATCATTATTGGTTTTGGTGGTGTTTTTGTTTGTGGGAGAGGGGATACTAAGTTTATTTTCCGTTGATATTTTATCATTTGCCTTGGCCGGTTCGTTTGTTATTTTTTTGTTGGCAATGGAAATGGTATTGAATATCGAAATTTTCAAATCACAAAACATAGGAGGTGATTCGGTTGTCCCGTTGGTGTTTCCGTTGATAGCCGGAGCAGGTTCGCTTACAACCTTATTGTCGTTGCGTTCGCAATACAATGAAATCAATATCATTATAGGCATTTTTCTGAATATCGTTGTTGTTTACATTGTATTGAGATTGACAAATTCTATTGAAAAATTATTGGGACAATCGGGGATTTATATTTTGCGAAAGATATTTGGAATTATTCTGTTGGCAGTTGCCATAAAATTGTTTTTATCGAGTACAGGTCTTGATTTAGCGAAGTAAGATGATATTTATATTTTATATACTATTCAATATTTTAGCTCATCCGGTTCATACTTCGGTAACAAATATTTCTTACAATCAAGATAAAAAAGCGTTTGAGATTTCGGCCAGACTCTTTAAACACGACTTGCAATCGGCGATTTATAAAAAATGGGCTTATACCATCAATATCAAAAATGAAAAAACTTCCGACAGTACTGATTATTATTTGAAAAAATACTTCGAAACGAATTTGTATTTTACTGCAAAAAAGCGAACTTACAATAAGTTTCGTTTAAAAAAAAAGAAACTCACCGATGATACCATTTGGGTATATCTTGAATTACCGTTTAAACGCAAACCAACCAATATAACATTGACCAATACCATCTTGTTAGATTTATTTTCAAACCAATCCAATCTGGTGATTTTCAGCTATCATTCATCGGAAATGGGATATCGTTTTACAGAAAACCGACAGACACAAGAAATTTCGTTAAACTAAAGATTTACTTCTTGAAAAAAGCGTATTTTTGAGCTTTCAAAATTTAAAAATCAAATTGTTGTGTTAAACTTTAATTCTTATAATTTCAAAGATAAACGCGTATTGGTGCGTGTCGACTTTAATGTTCCATTGAATGAATATCATCATATTACCGATGATACCCGTATTCAAATGGCTTTGCCTACACTTCAAAAAATATTAAGCGATGGCGGTTCATTGATTATAATGACCCATATCGGTCGTCCCAAGGGAGAAGTTGTAGCTGATTTGTCGGTAAAACATATTGCTGCACATTTATCAAGAAGTCTTGGCAGAACGGTCAAAGTAGCTCCCGATTGTGTGGGCAATGAAGTCAAAACAATGGCAGAGACACTAGAGCCACAAGAAGTGTTATTATTGGAAAATCTTAGATTCCACAAAGAAGAAACCAAAGGCGATGAAGAGTTTGCCAAACAACTCTCAGAACTGGGCGATGTGTTTGTATTAGATGCTTTTGGTGCAGTTCACAGAGCACACGCCTCAATCTCTGTCATAGCTAAGTTTTTTCAAGAAAAGATGTTTGGTTTACTCGTCGAAAAAGAACTTTTTTATATCGACAGAGCTTTAAAAAAACCGGAAGCTCCGTTTACCGCTATTATTGGAGGAGCCAAGGTTTCGACAAAAATTGATATTATCTTAAATTTATTGGATAAAGTCGACAATATGATTGTTGCCGGAGGTATTGCTTATACCATTATAAAAGCACAAGGGGGGAAAGTTGGCAATTCATTGGTAGAAGATGACTACTTAGATGTAGCTCTGAAAATCGTTGAAAAAGCCAAAGAAAAGAATGTCAATTTGGTATTGCCAACTGATTCCATAGGTGCAGATAAGTTTGATAATGAGGCAAATATACAGCTTTTCAATGGAGATATCGACGATGGTTGGATGGGGCTGGATATCGGCATTAAATCGGCTAATAATTTTTCACAAGTAATAGAATCTTCGAAAACTATTTTGTGGAATGGTCCAATAGGTGTTTTTGAATTTAGAAATTTCTCTTTTGGAACGCTAAAAGTTGCATTGTCGGTAGCAGCAGCTACTCGCAAAGGAGCTTATTCTTTGGTTGGCGGAGGCGATTCTGTTGCAGCTATTCACGCATTCAATTTAGAATCAGATGTCAGTTATATCTCTACGGCAGGAGGTGCTTTGTTGGAATATATAGAAGGAAAGCCATTGCCCGGAATAGTTGCTATTAGAGGAGAAGAGTAGGGAAGAGAAGTATCTTCAAAAAAGATAACCCGTTTTTTATAAAATAATTTTTATACTCCGGGGTTAATCATAGTGATAGTTTTTACTTTAACACATATTTGTTAACATAATGAAAATAAGTAAGTTATTTTTCTTCTTCCTGGGGTTGTCAACATTGATAATAGCACAAGACAAAAGTGTAGGAGAGTATTACAAACCGGTCGTTGAGAAATTTTCAGCAAATGACACTTTGGCTGCCAAACAACTGTTAGATTCTCTTGATGCACATACGCCGGATAAATACCTCAACAATGTTGATTATTATTTTATGAGAGCCTTGTTGCATCTACAAATCTTTGAAAGTAAGAAAGGTGATGACACCACAGATATTTATGCGTTGAAAGATGCGTATCAATGTTTGCAAAAGATACAAGTCCTTGACAGTAATGAACACTATAATAAAACGGTAAAAGAACTGTATTCTCGATTGGCAGGTCATTTTTTGTATGATGGGGTTAATACATTCAATCATCACAGGTATAAAAAAGCCCTGTATGAGTTTGAAAAAGTGTTGACTATCAATAATTTCCCGTTTATAATGCGGATTGATACAATGACTTATTTCAATGCTGCTATTTCTGCTCAAAAAGCGGGAGCCATACAAAAAGCAATTTATTATTATACCATTTTGTCCAATTGGCATTTTGGCGGAATGGAAACATATTATACATTGGCAGAGCTGTATGATAGAGATGGCAAAGTTGAACAAGCAGTGAAGATATTAGAAAAAGGGAATGCTTTATTTCCAAATGATAAATATTTTCCAAAAACTATTTTGACATATTATGTTAAATTGAAAGATTATGATAATGCTCTGAAATATTTAAAAAAAATACCACAAACAGATTCTACATTATTTTCGACGGCAGCCGTATTCAATGAGAAAAATGAACAAGATTCGGCTATTTATTATTACAAAAAATGTTTACAGTTAAATCCTGAATACAACGATGCTAATTTTAATTTAGGATTATTGTATTACAAAAATGCATTTGAGCAAATAAAAAAAATAAACAAAGTCGATAAGCTTGCTAAAACCAATCTGAAACAAAGTGCATTTTATTTGGAGAAATCATTATCAAAGAATAATGCCGATAATCTTGAAACTTTGAAAATTCTGAAAAGTATTTTCAAATTACTGAAAAACAAAAAGAAAGAAGCGTTCTATACGGATTTGCTGAAAAAACAATAAGAAAACCGCTGTAAAACTTCTAATAGAGAAGTCTTTCTTTTCTTTTTCACTATTTAACATAATATAAATTATAGGACAAATGTCTTGGGTGTCAAAAATAGACTGAAAACCGTGATTTTGTTAGAAAGCTGTTTTAAACTGTTCTAGAAATGCTAAATTATTTTCGAAATACAACCGTAAATCTTTAATACCGTATTTCAGCATCGTAATTCGTTCAATGCCCATACCAAAGGCAAAACCGCTGTATTTTTTACTGTCAATATTATTAGATTCCAACACATTGGGATCAACCATTCCGCAACCTAAAATTTCCAGCCAACCGGTATATTTGCAGACATTACAGCCTTTACCGCCACATATTCCACACGATACATCCATTTCGGCCGAAGGCTCCGTAAACGGAAAATATGATGGTCGTAAACGAATTTTCGTTTCTTCGCCAAATAATTCTTTCGAAAAATACAACAGCGTTTGTTTTAAATCGGCAAACGACACATCTTGGTCAATATACAAGCCTTCTATTTGATGAAAGATACAATGTGCTCGTGCCGAAATGGCTTCATTTCTATAAACACGCCCCGGAGATATGGAACGAATTGGCGGTTTTTCATTTTCCATCAAATGCACTTGTACCGACGAAGTATGCGTACGCAATAAAATATCAGGATTGTTTTCTACAAAAAATGTATCTTGCATATCCCTTGCAGGATGCTCAGGCGGAAAATTTAATGCCGAAAACACATGCCAATCATTCTCAATTTCAGGACCTTCCGATACATTAAAACCAATGCGATGAAAAATGTCAATAATTTCGTTTCTCACAATCGATAATGGATGCCGACTACCGATATTTTCAAGTTCGACAGGTCGGTATAAGTCAAAGTCAACAGGTTGATTTTCTGTGTGTTGCTGTAAACTTTTACTTAATTCTTTGAAGTGGTTTTGAGCAAAAGACTTCAATAAATTCAGGTCTTTTCCTATTTTTCGTTTTTCATCACCGGACAATGCTTTAAATTCTTCCATTAAGCGATTTAATTGCCCTTTTTTTGATAAATAACGCAATCTGAAATCTTCCAACTTTTCAATACTGTCAACAGTTTCTGCTTTTATTTCCTTGTATAATTCATTAATCTTATCTAACATTTTCGTTGTATCTATTTTATTATTTTAATTGTTTTAATGCGTATATCTTTTATAGGCCGGTCTCTCCTATCAGTTTTTTCATTGGCTATTTTATCTACGATGTCCATTCCTTTTATTACCTCTCCAAAAACCGTATAATGAGAATCGAGGTGTGGCGAACCTCCAATTGTCTTATATACAGCTCTTTCTTTAGGTGAATATTTAAAAATACTTGTTTTTTCTTTTTTTAGCTGCAAAGCTACTATTTCTTGTCGCAACTTAACAATTCCCTTAAGATCTTTTTTGGCATACAATGAGTCCAATTTTTTTTTGTAGTTTACATTTTTATCATTTCCTAGAAATTTCAAGGCTAATTTAACGCGTTGAGCTTGTTGTATTTTTTTTTCTATTTTATCCAGTTCATCATCGGTAAATTTTCGTCCTTGAATAATATAAAATTGAGAGCCGGAAGAACGGTATTTCGGATTTACATTGTCCGGTTGTCGTGCTGCTGCCAAAGCTCCCCTTTTGTGGAAAAACAAATGTGTTTTTATTTCGGCAGGAATCGTATATCCGGGACCTCCATTTCCCAAGGCAACACCTTGCGGTGCTCGCTTTGAATACGGATCACCGGTTTGTATCATGAAGTTTTTGATAACACGATGAAACAATAGACTGTCGTAATAATGTCGTTTTACCAATTTCAAAAAATTCTTTTGATGTAAGGGTGTTTCTTTATATAATTTTATTGTAATATTACCGACATTCGTTTCGATAAGAAGCTTTATGTCATGTGGTGGTTTTTGTGCCGACAAAACCAGTGTTGCCAGCAACAAGATTAAAATAAGGCTATTTTTTTTCATAAGTCAATGAAATAAACACAATAATTTAAAATTTATTTTTTTTCTAAAAAAGTTTATTTACTTTTGCAGATAAACAAAGATATTATGTTCAACAAAATAAAAGCTTTAATTTTAATATTATTTTTAGCTTTCAGTAGCTATCAATGTAAAAAAGATGTCGCCAAAGGCGTTATTAAAGTGATAGACCTTAACAATAAAGCGGTTCCGGGAGCTGCTGTGAAAGTTTATTCAAAACCGGCAAATTCAACGGTGGAGATGAATTATACAACAAATGCGACCGGTGAAGTTAGTTTTGAAGTTGAGCAAGAATATGTATTAAGCATTTCAGCTCAAAAAACAATTGATGATTCGTTGTATGTTGGTGATGGTGTTATGCAATTACTTTACGGGACAACTGCTACGAAAAAAATTATTTTAAAAAAAGCTGTTGACCAATAAAGCTTCTCTCAAAATAGTTATTATTTTTGCGACCTAAAAAAAATGGTAGCGTGGCCGAGTGGCTAGGCAGTGGTCTGCAAAACCATGTACAGCGGTTCGAATCCGCTCGCTACCTCATCTTTTAAAAGCCCTTTATTTTAGGGCTTTTATTTTTATCGACCATGAAATTTACAATTCCTTTAATATTTGTTCCTTTTTATCCAAATGGATATCATATTTTGGTTCAAGGAAAGGTTTCTCAAAAAAAAATTTTTTTAATTATTGATACAGGTGCAACCGAAACGGTGTTCAATGAAAAATTATCACCATGGTTTTACAATATTGACAATAATACAGAAGTTGTTGATTCATATGGTATTCAATCCGAATCATTTTCTGCCTCAAAAGCATACCTGAAAACTTTTCGGTTAAATGATTTCACTGTCAAGGAATTACCTGTCCAGCTGATTGACATGAGAAATATCAATCAACTATACCAACAAGTTACACCTTATAACATAGATGGATTACTCGGTGGAGATTTTTTGAAAAAATATAAGGCTGTTATTGATTACAATCACGAAAGACTTATTTTAACCGTTTAAAAAGAAAATAAAGTTTTTTTATCTTGGCTGTGAAAAAACAATTGTTATCTTTGCAACCCATTTTTGAATAAATTTTATTACTTAACATATTAATATTTAGAATTATGACAAAAGCAGATATCGTAAAAGAAATTGCACAAAAAACAGGAATTGATAAAAACACAGTGTTACAAACTGTAGAGGTTTTTATGGATGTTGTAAAAGAAAATATGATTGCCGGTGAGAATGTTTACTTGAGAGGTTTTGGAAGTTTTATTTTGAAAAGAAAAGCTGAGAAATTAGCACGAAATATTTCAAAGAATACTACGATTAAGATTCCTGCTCATTTTGCTCCGGCATTTAAGCCTTCAAAATCATTTTCTAGTATTGTGGCTTCGAAAGTAAAATAAAGATTATAACAAAATATTAAAAATATATAACTATGCCTTGCGGAAAGAAACGAAAAAGACACAAAATTTCAGTTCATAAAAGAAAAAAAAGACTACGAAAGAATCGTCATAAGAATAAGTAAGATACTTGTTTAGTCCTTTTTAATCATCCAAAAATCAGGGGATTTTTCTATATTTTCTCCAATAAATAAACATTTATTGGAGAAAGTTTGTTTATGCATATATCCTCTTTTTATATTATCATAATGAATTGTGAATAAAGAATTATTTATACAAACAGGCTCTGAAGGTCTTGTCATTGCATTGACAGAAGATAAACGATTGACAGAGATTGCCAAAGAAAGCACATCCAGTCAATTTGCCGTTGGCGATATTTACTTGGCAAAAGTAAAAAAGATACTCCCCTCTCTCAATGCGGCATTTATAGACCTCGGATACGAAAAAGATGCATTTTTGCATTATCATGATTTAGGCGGACAATTCAATTCCCTAAACAATTTTTTGCAACGCAATCTGCACACCAAGCAACGCGTTCCTTTAGCTTCGGTTGAGTTGAAAGAAAATATCGACAAAGACGGAAATATAAAAGACATTTTGACACCCGGACAAAAAATAGTTGTTCAGGTAACAAAAGAGCCTATCTCAAGTAAAGGACCTCGCCTGACAAGCGAAATAACCATTGCCGGAAGAAATTTAGTTTTAATACCGTTTTCCAACAAAATATCCGTTTCTCAAAAAATAGAATCGGATGAGGAAAAAAAACGCTTGCAAAACATTATTAAAGCTGTAAAACCGCGTAATTATAGTGTTATTGTAAGAACGGTAGCTCAAGAAAAAACAGCTGCAGATTTTGATACCGAATTACGGTTGTTGGTTGACAAATGGGAAAACTCTTTTTCATCTGTCAATATCAATACAAAAGTGCCTTATAAATTAATTGGCGAAATTGATAGAAGCTATTCCATCATTCGTGATATGCTGAATGATTCGTTTACCAATATTGTTGTTGACGATTACGAAGTTTACAATGATATGAAAGAATATATTCGTTCGATAGCTCCCGATAAAGAAAAGATTTTGCAACTGCATAAAGGTCCGGAGCCTATTTTCAAAAAGTTTGATATTGAAAAACAAATCAGCGGTTCGTTTGGACGAGTTGTAACATTGAAAACAGGTGCTTATTTAATTATTGAAAAGACGGAAGCTCTTCATGTGATTGATGTCAACAGTGGAAATCGCAGTATAAAAGGACAGAATCAGGAAACGAATGCTCTGGAAGTCAACTTGTTGGCAACAGATGAGATAGCCCGACAATTGCGGTTGCGAGATATGGGCGGTATCATCGTTGTTGATTTTATTGATATGCACGAAGCCGAACATCGTAAACAAGTCTATGACCGAATGAAAGAATTATTGGCAAAGGATTCGGCAAAGTCATATGTGTTGCAGCTTTCTCGATTTAATGTGATGGAAATAACCCGTCAACGAGTAAGGCCGGAAGTAAAATTCAAAATAGAAGAAACCTGTCCGGTATGTAACGGAACGGGAAAAATAGCACAAAGCATCTTATTGGTAGATCAGATAAAAAACGATTTGGAATTTATTCGTAATAAATATCCGACAGAAAAACAATTTACCATTCAGACCCATCCGTATGTGGCAGCCTACATCACAAAAGGATTGTTGAAATCATTGAAAAAACAATGGCAAAAAGAATACCGTTGTAAACTGCAAGTTCTCGAAAACAACAATTATAATTTCTTGGAATATCATTTTTTTAACACAAAAGAAGAGCAATTGTTGTAACTATTTAATTTTTAAGCTTTTCTTGATATAAAATGTTTTAAGAAAACTTTACATCAAATGGTATCTAGCTTAATTATGAGTTAAAAACTTATGGACTACTCTTTATCTTTATTCATTAACTCGGTATTTACAATATACATAGCATAATATGGATTGTCAGAACCTTTCTTTTTTAATAAAACAAGAAAATTTTTATTAAAAATTAATTTCTTCGGTTTAGGAGGAGCTGGCGGTTCAGGTATTTCTCCGACAGCTAATTCTCGTGTTTCAATTATAGCTTCACTTTTTACACTTGCTCCTTTTTCATTAAAATCAAATTTTATTTTTTGACAAAAGCGAGAGATTTGGAAATCTGTAGAATCAACTAATAAGAAATTTGTTCCGACAATGTCACGGAAATTATGTTGAAGCTTATAATTAACAATAGGAATCTTTACTTGGTCATCATCATTAAATTTATATTTCCATTCATTTTGTTCGTTTCTATTGTCATTAAATAATTTAACTTGTTTATCATATCTTCTCCTTAACCATGAACTTTTACATGGTATTTTATAAAAATACCAAATAATCTTGTGTCATTTACTGCTGAAGCCCCTGCCTGCCTCAACGCAATTCTCATATTACTTTTTAAACTCGATGGTTCTATTGGATTTGCTAATAAATTTGAACTGCTTTGATTTCCAGTTGAACCGTTACCCAAATCTGTTGTGTAATATAATATAATTGTTTCAGCA
>CAZSHT010000020.1:2887-17653 GCA_964606715.1 uncultured Bacteroidales bacterium | reverse complement strand
AAAAGCCGTTTCAAAAGTTTGGTATTTACCTTTCGAAACGGCTTTTATTTGTAAAATTATAAAACCGGGAAATTACATCTTTTCTACGACAACAGCACCGGCACCACCGCCACCATTACACAGAGAAGCAACTCCGTATTTTCCGTTATTTTTACTTAATACACTCAACAGCGTAACGACAATACGAGAACCTGTATTTCCCAAAGGATGTCCCAACGAACAACCACTACCCCAAATATTTACTTTTTCTCTGTCAAGATCAAGTTCTTTCATTGCAGCCAATGCAACTACGGCAAATGCTTCATTAAGTTCCCAATAATCAATGTCATTGATAGAGAGATTGGCTTTTGCCAATGCTTTTTTCACTGCTTTTGCAGGTGCTGTGGTAAACCACTCCGGTTCGTGAGCAGCATCGCCATAACCTACTAATTTGGCAATGGGTTTCAACCCCAATTCTTTCATTTTTTTGCCCGACATCAAGATTACTGCCGAAGCACCGTCATTGATTGTTGATGCGTTAGCAGCGGTTACGGTTCCGTCTTTCACAAAAACAGGTTTCAATGCCGGAATTTTTTCAAATTTCACATTTTTATATTCTTCGTCTTCCGAAACTACCACTTCGCCTTTTCGTGTTTTTATAACCACCGGTACTATTTCATCATTGAAATTTCCATTTTCCCAAGCAGCCGCAGCTCTTTTGTATGAAGCTATAGCAACTTCGTCTTGTTCTTCTCTTGAAAATCCTTTTTCGCTGGCACACAATTCGGCAGCATTTCCCATATGGTAATTGTTATACACATCCCACAATCCGTCTTTTATCATACCGTCAATCAATTTGCCGTCGCCCAATTTTTGACCTTTACGAATCAAATTGATATAATGCGGTGCCATTGACATATTTTCCATTCCTCCGGTAACAACAATATCGTTGTCTCCCGCTTTAATTGTTTGAGCACCTATGATGATAGATTTCATTGCCGAAGCACATACTTTATTTACGGTTGTACAAGGCACTGTATTGGGAATTCCCGCAAACAAAGCGGCTTGTCGTGCCGGAGCTTGTCCGTTATTGGCTTGAAGCACATTACCCATATAAACTTCATCGACTAAGTTGGGATCTAACTGAATACGATCGAGAGCTCCTTTTATGGCAGTTGCGCCCAATTGAGGTGCCGCCACCGTTGATAATGCTCCACCAAAACTCCCTATCGGAGTTCTTACTGCTGATACAATATATACATCTTCCATAATAATTGATATTTTTTTAATTTTTCTTAAAAGTAACCAAAGTATTTAAACAAAAATATGTTTTAAAATCATTTTAACGGAAACAGTGCTAAAAGTGGTTAAAATAAAAATTGTATTTTTGAAGTTTCTTAATAGAAACACATTTTTTCACAATGTATAAAAAACTACTTCTTTCTTTTCTTTTCATACTGGTGGCAGGAACACTGCTTGCCCAAACGGTAGAAGTCTCAAAGAAACGCACCACCATCAACGGAAAAACTTATTTTGTTCATAAAGTAAAAAAAGGTCAAACACTTTACAGCATTTCAAAAGCCTATGGTGTGGAAGTCAATGATATTGTTTTTGAAAATCCGGGACTTCTTGACGGTATCCAAAAAGGTCAAATACTGCATATCCCTGTAAAAACACACGATGCCCGCCATCAAAAGAAACACATTGTAAAAAAAGGAGAAACGATTTACTCCATCTGCAAGCAATACAACATTACAGAAAGTGCTCTTTATCAGGCAAATATAACGCTAAGAAAAAATGGTCTCAAAGCCGGCGAGACCATTTTTATCCCTCTCAAAGATTTTTCCGATTCACATCATAAATTTTCTATGCCGACAGTTGCCGACAAATCAAAAACGACAACGATACAGCATAAAGTATTGCCCAAAGAAACCTTGTATTCTCTAACGCGTCAATTTGGCATCTCAACAGAAGACCTTTACAATGCCAATCCAAACTTAAAAACAACCGGATTGAAAGCCGGCACAATTATCAATATTCCAACAACGGCACACTCACAAACCTCTCAAACAACACAGACAGACACCGCAACTCCCGTTGACTCTTCAATGCTGTCATTGTTAAATACCGCTTTCAGCAATTGCGACACTGCTCATTACAAGCAAAAAGATATTCGTTTTTTGGTAGCCATTCCTTTCGTTGATAACGATTTCGAGAAAATGAAAGAAGTAGAAGTTGACTTTGCCGATTTCAAGAATCTGAAATCATACCCGTATCTTGAATTTTACGAAGGGATATTACTAACTGTCGATTCGCTAAAAAAAGAAGGTATCAATTGTAATCTTACGGTTGTCAACAGTAACGACACTTCGACACTCAAACAAGCTGTGCAGAAAGCCCCCGATATCTTTATCGGTCCCATCAGCCCGCTTGCTTACAAAGCCATTAAGCCATACTCCTCCATTCCAAAAATCTGGATTGAACCCTTTAAACCCAATCAACAAATTCATACTGACAATTATTATGCTGTTTTGCCAAACAAACAAACCTATGTTGCCCATTTGACTCATTATGTAAAACAACAAGACAGTGCAACTTGCATTGTTGTTTCATCGCCACTCTACCGCGACACAGCCCTTGTCAACCGAACCTACAGAGATTGGTATCATTTTTCGTTGACTTCGCAAAAAGATTTTATCGTAAAAAAATTATCCAACAGCCATAAACCGTTGAAAGAAGTAGAGAACGCTCTGTCTGTAGGGCGTAAAAACTTTGTAGTTTTCTTTACGGAAAATGAACCTGAGGTTGCCGAATTTATTAGTAAATTGCGACTCTCCACAGAAGATTACGACATTCATATTTTGATATTACCATCGTGGAAACAATTCGATTTGAATACCGAATATCTACACCGTTTGCAAGCACTAAGAGCAAATCCTTATTTCATTGAATATCAAAACACCGCCATTCGCAATTTTGTAAAAACATACGACCGTTATTTCCACACTATGCCATCGCGATTTACTTTTTGGGGATTCGACATATCTTATTATTTTGCCAATGCTGTTGCTCATTTCGGCACCGAAGATTTTAAACATTGTTCGCCAATGTATAAGCCCTCACTTTTGGAAACTCAATTTCATTTTTCCGGCACAAACGGACATCTGCAAAACGACCATCTGTTTATTTTGCATTACACCAAAGATTTTAAAATTATTGTTACGCCCTAAATTATCGTTTTATCAATTTGGCAGAAGTTTGGGCATTGTTGCCAATGATATGAAGGACATAGACACCTTGCGGTAAATCATTAAGCAATAAACGATATTTATAAAGTCCGTTTACTTTTTCTTTTTTGTATAATTTTCCGGCTATACTCCACAGCTCTATTGTCTGTATTTTATTTCCGGAAGAAATTATGATGGCATCATCTGCCGGATTCGGATATATGGAAACCAACAATTCTTTTTTGTCTAAATCATTAACAGATAAGGGGTAAATCACTTCAACGCTTCCCAACAAATGACATCCGTTGGTATCGGTTACTTGCACCGAATAATGCCCATAATCAGGTATTGTGATTCGATAATCATCGGAATCGACATTCCACCAATATGACACATAATCGGTATCGACCATCAAGACAACAGTATCCGGTTGCCAAGTTTGAATAGTATCTCCCAAATCGAGTGTCAAGCTGTAATGTGCCAAAGTTACCGTTGCCGTATCATCGTAATCCACATCATCGTTGCCATAAGTTATCCAAGTAGAATATTGGTAAAGCGTATCGGTTGCAGGAAAACTATAAACACTTGAAAAAGAAAATATTACAGAATCTTCCGGCAATATATTATTGTCGAGCACCAATACTTCTTTTGTCGTATCTCCATCTACCGCATAAGCAATAAACACCGTATCATCTTTGGGAATCAATACATTTCCCGTATTTTTCAGATGCACCTCAAACGGTGTATTCAAGCCACAATACAAAGCACTGTCTTTGGGATATACAACGGTTAGATTCGTATAATCATGCAATGCAACATTATCAATCGCAACACCTTCCTTTTGTGTATCATTATCGGAAGCAAAGACAAAACGAAATTTTACCGACGGTTGCTCTGCCAAGAAATCCAATTGATGCTTCACATGTATCCAATGATTTGTTTCGCCCGACCATCCGTCAGCATCATCGACAATAGCATCGACATCATCATCGTTATACCAGTGATACCAATCGGCATATTTCCCTACCGTTTTCCAAGTTTTTCCATCTATGGAATATTCCAAATGCACACCATCCCAATAAGTTTCTGTTTCGATAAAACAATCAAACTCAATCATTGGCTTTTTTATTGTCGAAAAATCATAACACGGACTCACCAAATAAGAATATTCATTTTTCGGATAATCACCCGACAAATTGGTTACCCACGCATTGCTTCCGGAAGCGGCAACATTAATAACAGTCGCAGTTGGTGTTCCCAACTGCCACGACACATTGCGACCTTTGGCATACCAATATTGCGTTGTTTCAAAATCTTGATAATACGGAAACGAAGTAATAATCGGTGAAACAAAAATACTATCGCCCGACAAAGTATCGTTTTGAGTAGTTCCGTCACCCGATAATGTAACGACACCCGTTACCGAATATTTCCCTTGCGAAAAAGTAGGAATCGTTGTAAAACGATATACCAATGAATCATTTGGCGAAATTGATGCCGACACCGTTTCTGTGGTGAAACTACTTCCACCATCGGTAGAATAAGCTACCTGAAAATTGCTTTCCGTATTTGTACCTACATTGACAATAACCATCGAAACAGTATCGGTTCCTTCACAGATATCGGTATTGTAATCCATTGCTACCACCGACAAATCATGCGGTAAGATTTTTTCGAAAGACACATCATCTATTGCAATATCGCCATAGAAACGAGTGCTATTGGATTTCACATACGACCAAAAACGGATTTTCTTTATATCTTTTGAAATACTCAATCGGCGATTTTTCCATGCAGAAACTGATTGTTCTTGTTGTTGTCCGGTAATGGTATCGATACACACCCATTCTCCTCCTATCAACACTTCGGTAAATAATTGCGAAATACCTTCGCCATACATATGATACCAAAATGATAATCGCAACGGTGAAGATACTGTATCGAACGATAAACACGGTGACATTAACCACGCTGTATCCCCCTCAAATCCATCAGATGCCTCTATGTAAACAAACCCTCCCGTGCCCGAAGTATGATCGTTCGAAGGACCTGTATTGACTGTCGGTGTAGGACCATGATACATATGCCATGCATATATACGATTCGATTGAGTTTCCCATCCCGACGGAAAATCGGAATATTGATCAAATGATTCCGAGAAAGATAAATCATCTCCAAAAATTGTTTTATTCTGCACTTCTATTTGCACCGTATCATTAAAATAAATAGTATCGGCCGAAAAATCAACTATCACTTTACAAGCATAACGCCCGTAATGCGAAAAATCAACTGCTGACGAAAAAGAATACAGCAATGAGTCACCGGGCAATAATGTATCTTGAAGAGTATCTGTCAACCAATGTGCTCCTCCATCAACAGTATAGCGAAATGGCACCACTTGCTCAGTATCACTGCCATGGTTGGAAAGCAAAATTGTAATATGCTCTGTATCGGATAACACGCATGCCGACAAAGGGCTTATCCATTGCAACAACGCAATATCATGTGAGGGTTTCGGATAGTGAAAAAAAACTGTTGTTTTGTTTGTTACCGTTACCCAATCATCCGACTCATCTTCATCATTGGAAACAACCGATATTTTAAGATTGTTTAATTGAATACCGCTAACGCCCGATAAACGATAAACGCCATCACAGCTATTAGCTATTTTTTCGGTATCATTCAATAAAACAGATAAGGAATAATAATCGGAACAATCCTCTCCTATCGTTGCCACAACAATAATACTGTCAACAATATAATTATCGGGATAGTTATCAAAAACGACATCGGCACTCAACATTTCCACATCACTACCGGTTTGCGAAGCACTATCTGACAACAGGGCATATACTGTTTGAGAAACTCCGGTAAACCCCGATAACAGCAATGAAAAAAGAATATAAAAAAACCGTAAACGCATTGTGTTTTATTGATATACAACTGCAAAATTACAGATTTTATTGAGATTCTATTCATTTTTTAATGAAACTATTCTTATTCTCTTTATAAGGAACAAAGCAGTCGTTTTTCTCACAAAAAAGCCTACAAAAAAACAACCGCTGTATCTCTTTTTTTTCTACTTTCGTAAATTCATTATCTGCCTTTATGAAACATCTAAAAAAACATTTTGTCTTTCTTGCTTTAGCACTCTTATTTTTAGGTAGTTGCCGAAGTTTCAAATCCAGTGAGATGTTTAAAACAAAACCTTCGGATTATTCTGCTTTTTCTCAAGATATAAAAGAATATATATTACGCCCCTACGATAAATTCACTTTGGAAATTTATTCGAACAAGGGTATGAATTTGGTAAACATTACCAATAAACCGGCTCCTCAAAAAACACAATCTCTCATCAATTACGAAATTGACAAAGACGGTTTTGCCAAAATTCCAATGATTGGGAGATTCAAATTATCCGACAACACTATTAGCCAGGCAGAAAGTATTTTAGAAAAAGAATATTCCAAATATTTCAATGATCCGTTCGTTAAACTAAATGTTACGAATCGTCGTATCTTTGTCTTCTCAAATGGTTCGAACACTGCGAATGTTGTTCCAATGAATAACACTAATTTCACGCTTATAGAAGCATTGGCCGAAGTAGGCGGTATCTCTTCTTACAGCAAAGCCTATCGCATAAAACTTATCCGGGGTAATTTAAATAACCCCCAAGTATTTATGTTCGATTTATCTTCTATTGATAAATTTAAAGATGCTAATTTTGTTTTGCAAGCCAATGACATTATCTATGTAGAAGCCCGCTCCCGTTATATGACTAAATTCATACAAGAAGTCTCGCCTTATCTAACATTAATATCCACATTATTAATTATTTATAATCTGACACGCTAACCAATGAATTACAACAAGGTTCCGCAACTCAATGATAAATTTAATCCGCAGGTTTTTCTCCAAACTTTGCGAAAATCAATATGGATATTACTACTCTCCATAGTCATTGCTTTATTCTCAGGATTCTTATATCTTCGTTATACAAAACCTCAATATGAAACTTCGACTATCATTCAGATAAACCAATCGAACAAAACAAATGAACTACTAAAGCTTCAACACATTAACTCCAATGACGACTTACAACACACCGTAGAATTGCTTCGTTCAAAAGAATTTATTCGACGGGTTTTATACAAAATGAATGTAAACATTTCTTACTACCGAAAAGGGACCTTCTTGGCAGAAGAACTTTACAAAAACAGTCCTTTCACAGTAGAAATAGACACAATCTCCCCCAATTACATTAATGTTCCCTTTTTTGTTGATTCTAAAGATGCTAACAATGCTATTTTAAAATTTCAAGATAAAGAAAAGGAAAAGTCATTTATTTTAAAATTAGATAAATGGCAGCAACTTCCTATGATGAAAATAAAATTGCACATTACAAACCTAAATTCCTTTCTTTCGGAAAAAGAGAATCTAAAATCCAATGATTATTTCTTCACCTATTCCGATGATAATACTAATTTAAAAAAATATATTCCAAACATCAATATTGTCATTAATAATGCAATGGCAAAAACGATTAAAATAAATTTTTGGAGTTATAATCCCGTAAAATCTGCCGATTTCTGCAACATTATGGCAGAAGAGTTTTTGAAATATGATGTCGAACAAAAAAAATCAAGTACCGCTCAAATCTTAACCTTTATTGATAAACAAAGTGATTTGATTTATGAGAAATTAAACTTTCTCGACCGGCAAATAAAACGCTTTGAAAAAGAAAACAATCTTCAAAAAGCAGACAACCTTCAACCCAATACTGTTTCTAATATTTATCTTTCCAGATTGCAAAACATCGAGGAAAAGATCTTAGATTACGATTACGAAATAAACGCGTTAAAACAAATAAACGAACAAATCACAAAAAAACCAAACATCAACATCTATGAACTTATTGGATTACTAAGTGGCGTTGAATCGGAGAATTTACTCATCAATATTCTTGATGATTTAAAAAACCTCAACAATCAACGCAATAACCTATTGAACAACATCACTCCGGACAACCTAACAGTAAGACAACTGAACAAACAAATAAACGAACAAAAGAAAGTAGTTATTAACTTAACAAATTCAATAATCAACCGTTTAAAAACCGAACGAACTGCATTACAACAAAAAGCCAAATCATATAAACAAAAAATTTCTCAGAAAAATTATAATGAAATAGAACTTACTCGATTACAACGGCTCTATACTATCAATGAAGAATTTTATAATAAATTATTGGAACGAAAAACGGAATATATGATTTATGAAGCAGGTTATGTTTCAAACAATACTATTTTGGAACGAGCAGAAACACCTAAATTTCCATTTCGTCCTGATAGAAAAATGACTTTTATCGGTCTTATCATTCTTTCTTTAATCATTACCATCATTTACATCATTATTAAATATCTCTTATATACTGAAATTATTTCTGCCGATGACATCTCCGCCTACACCGATGTTCCTATCGTTGGTATCATTCCAAAGATTAAAACAGAAGCCGAAGTCTCGAAACTCATCATCGAAAAAAATGATAATTCTATAGTCAGTGAAGCTTTTCGTTCATTTCGAACAAATCTTGAGTTTTCTTTTGCCAATAATAAAAACACCGTTATCTCCATCACCTCAACTATCTCAGGAGAAGGCAAGACTTTTGTTGCCATAAACTTGGCTGCTATTACAGCATTGCTTGGAAAACGCGTTATTTTGTTGGATATGGATTTACGAAAACCTCGTTTAAACCAAAGTTTTGAAATTTCAAATTCTGAAGGGATAACAACCATTCTTATTGGAAAAAATACTATCGAGGAATGTATTCATCATACTGACATCGAACATTTCGACATTATTCCTGCCGGCCCCATTCCACCAAATCCGTCGGAATTGATTGAACGCCCCGAGATGGATAAAATTATAAGTTTCTTAAAAACAAAATATGACTATATCATTATAGACACCCCTCCTATTGGCTTAGTTACAGATGCTTACACGAGTATTAAAAAAGCCGATTTATTGCTCTATGTAATGCGTTCAACTTATTCGAAAAAAACATTTATAAACAACATCAACTATTTAAGATATGATAAAGATTTTAAAAATATTGATATTGTATTGAACAGCTATGATTTAAAAAAATCTCGCTACGGATATAGTTATGGCTATGGCTATGGATATGGCTATGGATACGGATATGGAAATTATGTAAAAAAATAGACCTATTCTCTGATGATAACCTTTTTCAATAGCCATTTATTTCTATTTATTTTATTTATTTTTTTATTTGTCATTACCTATTTTATTCATTCTTATTTTTACTTGCGTTCTCATAAATTTCTCATCCGAAAAGCCAATACTAATGCCGATCGATGGGCATCGCAAACAAAACCCATATTAGGTGGTGTCACCTTTCTCACCTCTATACTTATTGGAACAAGCATCATGTACATGCTTAACATACAACCTCTTATGTCACAAGACATGCAAACAGGATTATTACTTTCTATCATCTTTGCATTTATGATGGGCTTAGCCGATGATTTACTTAACACACCTCCTCGATTCAAATTTTTTGTTCAATTAATAGTAGCCACTATCTTTATATCATCGGGTGTCAAAATAAATATCTTTTCAGATTACTGGATTAATATTTCTCTCACTTACATTTGGGTAATCGGCATCATGAATTCCATCAATATGCTTGATAATATGGATGCTGTCAACATTTCTGTTTTGTCGCCTATTTTATTATTTCTCATGGTTTTTGCAACTATTTTTAATTCAGAAATTAATTGGCTCATCATTTTTTTACTACCGGCAATGCTTTCTTTTTTCATATTCAATTGGCATCCGTCAAAAATGTATATGGGCGATAATGGAAGTCAACTTCTCGGTATTGCCGTTGCCGGTATTGCTATTCTATATTTTTGGAATCATCGACATACGCCGGTTTATTTCTCTCAAGATGTCTCATTTTTACTAATTTATCTGGCATTCTTAGTTCCTATCACCGACACAACAACTGTTACCACCAATCGTCTTCTGCGAGGGCAGTCTCCTTTCAAAGGAGGAAGAGACCACACAACACATTTTTTAGTTTACAGAGGCTTCACCGAACGCCAAACAGCTCTCATACTGATGGGAATATCCAGTATTACAAATTTATTTGCCTCATTAATCTTATTTGGAATTCTCACACCAACCCTTCCTTTAAAAATCGGACTTTGGACTTTTGGATTAACGATTTCCTTATTATTATACCTAAACACTAAACTCACTAAAATACCTCAACCAAAAACTTATGAGTAAAAAAAATCGTTTTGTTTTATCCGGCATTATCATTATAAGTCTTATCCTTTCCTTGTTTTTATTTACCAACTCCGACACACCCGAAAATATTCCCGCCTCAAAATACACCAATGATTTTCACCATCAATATGCTATTTATGCGGTACCGTTACCTAAAGAAATGTCTTTTGCCGGTGAAAAAGTTCCCATTAACAGAAATGATATCCGAGAATCTATCGATCGTGAATTTTTAGTCAACACCTATTGGCAATCACAAACACTCTTGTTCATCAAACGAGCACATAAATTTTTCCCAATAATAACTCCGATACTGAGAAAATATAATATCCCTGATGATTTCAAATATTTAGCATTGATAGAAAGTGGATTTTTAAATGTAACCTCTCCATCAGGTGCGAAAGGATATTGGCAATTTATGAAAGGTACTGCCAAAGACTACGGTCTGGAAGTCAACAACTTTGTTGATGAACGAATGAATTTGGAAAAATCAACAGAAGCAGCCTGTCGCTATCTACAAGACGCTTACGATATTTTTCATAACTGGACATTGGCTGCTGCCGCATACAACACAGGACGCTCTAACATTCAAAAACAATTGGACAAACAAAAAGTCAATTCCTATTACGACCTTTACTTAAATTCCCAAACGGCTCGTTATGTCTTTCGCATCATTGCCATTAAATATATCTTGTCGAATCCCGAAAAATACGGATTTCATTTCAGAGAAAATGATTTATATTCATTTCCTAAATACGACACGATACACATTGACACGACGATCCCCAATCTTATTGATTTTTCGCAACAACACAACATCACCTACAAATCATTAAAGATAATGAATCCATGGTTATATTCATCATCTTTGCCCAACAGCTCTCAAAAAGTATACATATTTAAAATTCCTCGTTCGCAGTAAGATTATATCTTTGCACCTCAATGAAAGATTTGACAAGATATATCACTATTTACGGTGCCCGCGAACATAATCTGAAAAACATTACCGTAAAAATTCCACATCGTTCTCTCACTGTCATTACAGGTGTCAGCGGTAGTGGCAAATCATCATTGGCTTTCGATACTATACACGCCGAAGGACAACGCCGATACCTTGAAACATTTTCTGCCTACGCTCGCAATTTTTTAGAAACCATACAACGCCCCGATGTTGATTTGATAGAGGGTCTCAGTCCGGTTATCGCCATTGAACAAAAAACCACTTCCAAGAACCCTCGTTCTACCGTAGGCACCATCACCGAGATATATGATTTTTTACGATTGCTGTATGCTCGCATCGGAGAAGCCTATTCGTATGAAACCAATGAAAAAATGGTTCGCTTCAGCGAAGAACAAATAGAAACTGCTATTTTAAAAAATTTTAATCAAAAAAAAATACTTATTCTAGCGCCTCAAATAAAAGGCAGAAAAGGTCACTATCGTGAATTGTTCAACAAAATTTTAGCCAACGGATATTACAAAGTTCGCATCGACGGAACGATAACGGAACTTACTAAGAATCACCAAATTGACAGATACAAAACCCATTTTATCGAAATTGTTATCGACACGATAACAATTAACTCAAAAAACATTTCTCGCCTAAAAAATGCTTTGAAATCCGCATTTCAACAATCTAAAGATGTAATTCAAATATTAGACACTGAAACCGATAAAATTTCTTTCTTCAGCAAACAGTTAATGTGTCCTACTACAGGATTGGCATACGATGAACCTGCTCCCCATTCATTTTCGTTCAACTCACCACAAGGTGCTTGCCCACATTGTAAAGGTTTGGGTGTCGTTTCCGAAATATCCATTGATAAAATTATTCCTGACAAGTCTTTATCTATCCGTGAAGGTGCTATTCTACCTCTCGGAAAATACAAAAATTCTCTTATTTTTTGGCAACTGGAAGCTATTGGCAAAAAACATCATTTCGATTTAGACACTCCCATCAAAAAGATATCACAAGAAGCTTTAAAAATAATTCTATACGGCTCCAATGAACAATACCATATCGAACATTCCCCTTTAGGTTACGAAGCCAATTTCTTCTTATCATTTGAAGGAATCATCAATTATATCGAAAACTTTGGCGACTCCTCGTCTCTCTCTTCAAAACAGTCAAAATGGATTGCCCGTTTTTACAGCAAAAAACAATGTCCGGTTTGTCATGGCAAACGCCTAAAAAAAGAAAGCCTTCATTTTAAGATTGATCAAAAATCCATCGCCGATATCTCTGAAATGGAACTTTCAAAATTAGCACAATGGATACAACAACTTCCGGAAAAACTCTCCCACACACAAAAAACAATTGCCACAGAGATACTCATTGAAATAGAAAAACGATTACAATTTTTACTCAATGTGGGGCTCGAATATCTTTCGTTAAACAGACCTACCGGCTCCCTTTCGGGTGGAGAAGCTCAACGCATCCGCTTAGCCACACAAATTGGCTCTCAACTAATAAATACCCTTTATATTCTGGACGAACCCAGCATTGGACTACACCAACGCGATAACATTCGACTCATCAATTCATTAAAAGCATTACGAGATAGCGGAAATACCGTCATTGTTGTTGAACACGACAAAGAAATTATGTTGCAGTCCGACTATATCGTCGACATTGGACCGGGTGCCGGAAAACACGGCGGAGAAATTCTGGCAATGTCCGAAACCGATAAATTTCTACACTCAAACACCTTAACAGCCCGCTATCTATCCGGAAAAGAAAATATTGATTTTCAACAAAATCCACGAAAAGGGAACAGTCTTTATCTGACATTAAAAGGAGCCTCCGGCCATAATCTAAAAAACATATCCGTTTCTTTCCCTTTGGGAATGTTTATCTGCATTACCGGCGTTTCGGGAAGTGGGAAATCGTCTCTCATCAATGAAACGCTGCTACCTATCTTAAAAAATGCTTATCATCATGCCAAGCAACAGCCATTGCCATACAAAGCTATTGAAGGCATCGAAAATTTAAGTGAAGTCATTGCCGTAAATCAAGCCCCCATAGGTCGTTCTCCCCGTTCCAATCCGGCAACATACACCGGTATTTTCACCGATATTCGAAATTTATTTGCCTCCACACCCGAAGCCAAAGTAAAAGGCTTTAAATCCAATCGGTTTTCATTCAATGTGAAAGGCGGTCGCTGTGAAACCTGTAAAGGCTCCGGCGTAAAAACTATCGAAATGAATTTCTTGCCCGATGTGTTTGTAACTTGTCCCGATTGTAACGGAAACCGCTACAACCAAGAAACACTCTCGATTCGATACAAAGGAAAAAACATTAATGATGTCTTAAATATGACTGTTAATCAAGCTGTTGAGTTCTTTGAAAACATTCCTTCTATTTACAAGAAAATAAAAACCTTACAAGATGTCGGGCTCGGCTACATCACATTAGGGCAATCTTCTATAAGCCTGTCCGGTGGCGAATCACAACGCATTAAATTAGCCAGCGAACTCTCAAAACGAAGCACCGGAAAAACTCTTTACATCTTAGATGAACCTACTACAGGCTTACATTTCAATGATATTAAAATATTACTAACCGTAATCAACCAACTTATAGAAAAAGGAAATACCGTTATTATCATTGAACATAATATGGATATCATCAAAAATGCTGATTATATCATTGATATGGGACCGGAAGGCGGTGAAAAAGGTGGACAAATCATTGCTCAAGGGACAATCAACGAATTAATCCAATATACAAACAACAGTTATACTGCTCATTACTTAAAAAAAGAAATTTATCAAACATAACTTTCCCCTTCTTTTTTTTTATTTAATTTTACACAAACTAATTTTTTCTCCATATGAAAACACTATTTACTTTATTCATTGTCGTAGCGATATCTTTTAGTTCCTACGCACAACCCTGGCTTAACAATTTACCAAAAGCCAGAAAGGGCAACTACACCCTTACCGACTACCAAAATGCCTTTAATCAATATTGGAAAGGCAAACATGTAAAAGGTGGTTATTACTACAAAAATGGTATTAAAACCAAAGCACTTGGTTGGAAACAATTCAAACGATGGGAAAACTATTGGAAAACACGAGCCAATGTCGATGGTTCTTTTCCCACAAAAGCTCAATATCAAAATGCCAAACAAAGCTATGACGCTAATCTAACCAGAGCAACAACCGCTGCATGGACAAACCTTGGTCCCGATGAAAACAATGATGATGGCGGAGGAGTTGGACGCATCAACCATGTTGCGTTTCA
>CAZSHT010000020.1:0-2787 GCA_964606715.1 uncultured Bacteroidales bacterium | reverse complement strand
ACTCCTTTATGAAATCAACAAATTCAGGAGACGACTTTACCGAAATCAACGACACTAATATTTTAGGCTATTTAGTTGACGAAGCTAATGATGTTGCAGGACAAGGTTCTTATGACTTAGCAATGGCTGTAAATCCTGATGATGCCAACGATATTTATGTTGGTGGTATCAATACTTGGCGTTCTACCGATGGCGGACTTACTTGGCACATCAACAATTATTGGTCTAGTTATTATTGCGATACTTGTAAAATTGTACATGCCGACCAACATTATCTCACTTACCACAATGGTATTGTTTACGAATGTAATGACGGCGGTATGTTTAAAACAGAAAACGATACCGACTGGACTCGTATCTCCAATGGTATTATCAATAGTCAAATGTACCGTTTAGGCGTTGCTCAAACAACCGATCAAGCTACAATGACAGGGTTACAAGATAATGGAACCAAACTATGGTATTATTCTACTTGGTACCAACAAGGTGGTGGTGATGGCATGGAGTGTATCGTTGATTATACTAATTTAGATATTCGTTATACCAGTATTTACTATGGTGATATTTCCCGATTAAAAGATGGTGCTTGGACTACTATTTCAGACATTGCAAAAACAGGTGATGGAGCATGGACAACCCCTTATATTATCAATCCTAAAAATCCTAAATCACTCTATTTTGGCTATGCCGATGTATGGAAAACAGAAGATTATGGCGATAGTATTCGTAAAATATCAGACATTAATTCCAGTCAATTATTACAATCAATGGCTATCGCTCCATCCGACACAAACACCCTGTATGTTGCTGACTATCAAGATATGTGGCGAACAACTGATGGTGGTGCAAACTGGACTAAATTAAGCGGACTACCAACGACATCATCATTTATAACTTATATTGCTGTTAAAAATGATGATCCCAATACAGTTTGGGTAACCTTTGGTCAATTCAACAAATATTGCGTTTATGAATCAACTGATGGTGGTAATAATTGGACTAATATCTCCTCCGGAATTCCGTCTATTCCTGTGAATACTATTATTCAAGATACAATGAATACTGACGAAGTTATTCTATATGCAGGAACTGAATATGGCGTTTACATGAAGCGTGGCAATGCAAATTGGGTATTGTTTAATGACGGTATGCCCAAAGTCGTTATTGATGAGTTAGATATGTATTACAGTCCAAGCAGTCATGCCGAATGTCGCCTACGGGCAGCCACTTATGGTCGTGGTCTTTGGGAAACAGAACCGTTCTTTGTCAAAAGTGACAGTTCCTTCGATATTGACATCGTAAACATATATGCCCCGGGAGAATTTCCACGAAAAGCAGGTCAACCATTTGGATTAACTGTTGAAGTTGGAAACCATGGTCCTGATGTAGCAGACAGCGTTGAATTAATGGTTAATATAAAAGGTGCGAATCCTCGTTATTTAGATACTGTTATTACTAAAATCGATTCCGGTGTAGCTGTTCTTATTACTTTTGATTCACTTACCGTTTCCGAACTTGGTTATGATACCATAAAAGCTTTTGTTCACAACGGTGGTGGTGATTCTTATAACCTGAATAACAGTAAAACCCATTATCAAATCATCAATGATGATACTTCTTACGCTTGGCCTTGGACAGATTCATCAGAAGTTCAACAATGGATTGGATTAGCCGATCATTTATTTTCCGCTAAATTTTACATACAAAATCGCCCGAAGATTACTTCTGTCGATGTATTTATCAAAGACACCAATAGTATAGGACATGAGATAAAATCTGTATTACTTAGTGATACACGGACCGTTTTAGATAGTAGCGATCATCATACTATTACGGCTGAGGATATTAATCACTGGGTAAATCTACCTTTCAATGACGGAGGTTACACTGCCGATATGGACTTTGTTTATGCAGGAATGCATCAAATCGGAGATGGTTATATCCCTCTCGGAACCAATGGTAAAGACCCCGGCTATCAAGATGTATTTTTCATGTCAAACCCTGATGGAACAAGCATGTACGGACCTTATACCAATTACGGTTCTTGGTTTATTCGCATGAATTTACATTTGGATCCGACAACAACAACCGTTGTTTATCCTGAAGAAAAACACTTCATGGTAATGCCAAATCCAACAACAGGTCAATTTAAAGTCGTTCTTGATGACAATACAAAAGGAAGCGTAAAAGTCTCTATTATGAATATGACAGGACAAATTGTTCTTCAAAAAACAACATCTCCTTTTGATAAGAACATTAATCTAGACTTATCGCAATTCAGTAACGGCACCTACCATGTACAAATAACAACAGAAGACGGTTCCATTATGCATCAATTATTGATTTTAAACAAATAAATATTCATTAATTTTTCACTAAAAAAAGCCTCGAACATTCGAGGCTTTTTTTTTACAAATTCAACATTCAACAAAAAAATAAAAAATAGTTTGCCACAGAAAAAAATAGTTACTACTTTTGCAGTCCATAAAAAAACGGAAGTATCATGAATGAATTAATAACATCTATCGAAAACGAATTTAATACAATATCGGAATATCCTAATTTCAAATCAGGCGATACAATTACGGTTCATTATAAAATTAAAGAAGGTAACAAAGAACGGATTCAAAATTTCCAAGGCGTTGTCCTTCAACGAAAAGGAACAGGCACAACAGCCACCTTCACCGTTCGTAAAATCTCCAACGGCGTTAGTGTTGAGCGTATATTCCCTATTTCTTCTCCTTTTATCGACAGCATTGAAATCAACAAATACGGAAAAGTAAGAAG
>CAZSHT010000019.1:0-17990 GCA_964606715.1 uncultured Bacteroidales bacterium | reverse complement strand
GGAAACAATTTATTTTGTTTCATCATTTTTTATATCCATCTTTTTCAAATCAATATTCATTGCACATTTAAAATGACCTTCCGGACAAATCTTTTTTCCGTGTAATCCACACGGGCGACACGCCAATTTTTCATCAATTTCTACCACTTTGCTATTGTCGGCAAGCGGAAAAAATCCGAAACCGGTAACCGTAGAACAAAAAACAGCCGTTGTCGGTGCATTTACTGATGAAGCCAAATGCAACGGTGCCGAATCATTGACATAATTCATTGTTGCCGATTGCATCAAGGCGGCCGATTGCAACAACGAAAGTTTTCCGGCAAGATTGACTACATTTAAACGATTTACCGATTTTTTTATCGTTTCACAAACAGCCACATCACCTTTGCCTCCCAACAAATACACAGTATATTTTTCCGGCAAACGAATTTTTAAAAATTCCACCCAACGCTCCTGAGGAAACTGTTTGGTAAACCATACCGATGCCGGCGACACCGTTATATACGGTTTTTTCTTGGCATATTGAACTATCGCTTCCCTATCTTGTGTAGAAGGATACAACTTTGGATTTGCATTTTTTTGGTCGGTCCACTCGGCTATCAACAAATGATTACGCTCTACTTCGTGTATTCCGTTGCCTATTACAAAATCGGTTTTGAAAGTATAAAATCGCGACAACGGATTTTGACGATACCCCGATTTTAAAATACCTCGCGACAACGCACTAACTACCCCCGAAGTAAAAAAACGGTGCACATTGACCACCAAATCGTAACGCGTTCGGCGAATCTGAAAAATCAACTTAAACAAGTTTTGATATTTGCGATATTTCTTGTCCCACACAAATATTTTGTTGATATACGGATGCTTAAAAAACAAACTCTCGTTGCCTTTTCGCAAAAACACATCAATAGCAGCCTCGGGATAATGCTCGTGCAATTTCTCCATCAATGCCGTAGACAAAATGACATCACCTATAAAAGCCGGTTGTATGATTAGAATATGTTTCAAGAGATTTGTTTTTTCATCAGACAAAAGTAAGGAAAAGCATAGATATAACGAATTTGTTTTTTTTGTTATGATACGAAAATGGAATCCGGTCTTACTTCCAATCGCCCGACTGCTTTGCGGTAAAACTTTCGACAATCAATTTCAGCACAACAATATTTTCTATCAAATTATCTTCATACTCATTCTCCTCTCTTCCGTGATGCGACATTATAATATCCAAACCTTTCCGTTTTTCGTCAAAATCCGTTACGATTTCAATTTTTCCGACTCCTATTATTGAGCGATATTTTGTCGTCCACCGGCAAGATACTTCTTTTTTCACAACCTCATAGCCCTGTTCTATCTCAAAAGCCACTTTATTATTTTTTCGTATCAAATCCAATTTTCGCCCTTCCGAAGCACCGTGAAAATACAATACACCATCGGCATATCCATAATTCATCGGCACAATATAAGGATATGGAGTATCCGATAACGCCACTCTGCAAATCACCGATTCGGAAAATATTTCCGTTATAATCGTTTTGTCTTCTATCCTCTTATCTCTTCGTCTCATCTTAAAAAATTTGTTTTACATACTCGGCTACTTGTGTCATATCTTGTCGCATCATACACGCAAAATGCTTTTTCGGACAACGGTCATAACCTATTTTAGAACACGGCCGACATTTTAAACCGGTTATCTCAAACACACGCGAATCGGAATGTGCCTGATAAGGCATCATTCCAAATTCGGGAATGGTATTTCCCCATAGCGATATTATTTTGCGTTTGTAAGCTGCCGCAATGTGCATCAGTCCTGTGTCGGGCGTTATCACCACTTCGGCTTGTTGTATAAGCGAAGCGGTTTCATTCAAACGAAAACGCCCTGTGGCATCAATAAGTATTTTTTTTGGAAAATGTTCATTTAATTGTTGTCCCATTTTTTCGGCATCATCACCACCAAGCAACACCAACGGCATTTCCAAATGCTCGATTAGTTGCACCAATTTTTCATATGGTATTTGTTTGGTATAATGCTTTGCTCCCAAGACAATAGCTACATATTTTCCTGAAAAATCGTTTCCTAAAACCGTTTTCACATCGACCTTATCTTCTTCGCCGATAAAATATTCCAATCCTGCATTGTCGCGTTCAAAATCGAAAAAACGAATCGTATCCATATAGCGGTCGACAATATGCACTTCGGGCAAGATATGCTTCATTTTCAAATGCACTCTCAACCATTTTTCCCTGTTTAATTTATTGAATGACAAGGCCGGCACTTTCAATGCCGTTTTTATGCGATAGGTTCTTATATTATGGTGTAAATCAATAACATAATCAAACCCTATGGCCTTGAAATCCTGTATATTTTTTTTCAAATCACCGGAAAACAAATGATATTGGTCTATGTAAGGATTGTGCTTTATCACTTCTTCGTAAGTCGCCTTAGTAAAAAAATGGACTTCCGCTCCGTCTATTTTTTTTAGATGTCGCAATACGGGTGAAGTCAATACAATATCACCGATGGAACTTAACCGTATAACTAAAAAACGAATCACGACAATTGTTGTTTAAAATGGTTCCACAAAGGCTCATCGGGCAAATCGGCCGTCAAAACAATTTCTTCTTTTTTCACCGGATGCAAAAAGCGTAACTCCCCGGCAACCAAATCGATACCGCCATCTTTATTGGAACGGTCAAAACCATATTTCAAATCACCGCGAATAGGACACCCTATTTTTGCCAATTGGCAACGGATTTGGTGATGTCGTCCTGTATGCAATTGTATTTCAAGCAAATAGAAATTATCGGAAACACCGACAAGCGTATATTCCAACACTGCTTTTTTGGCATCTCCTTTCGGTTTATCGTAGGCATACGATTTATTTTGTTTGGCATTTCGCATTAAATAATGCGTTAGCATATCGTGGTCTTTGGGTGGTGCATTCTTCACAATAGCCCAATATTTCTTTACCGGTTTTCGTTCCAAAAATTGACGATTCATTCTTACCAAAGCCTTGCTTGTTCTGGCAAACAACACTATTCCGCTGACCGGCCTGTCAAGACGATGAATAACACCTAAAAAAACATTACCTTGTTTGTTGTATTTTTTTTTGAGATACGCCTTCAATTGTTCACTCAACGGTATATCGCCGGTTTGGTCACCTTGCACCAAGTCGCCCACCCGCTTATCGACCGCTATCAAATGATTATCTTCGTAAACAATACGCATCGCGTTCTAATAACATTCTTTGTCGTTTGGAAAATCACACGATTTCACATCTGAGATATAACGATTCATTGCTCCTGTAATCTCCTCATTCAAATTGAGATAACGCCGTAAGAACCGTGGTGAAAATTCGGTAGTCAATCCCAACATATCGTGTAGCACCAATACTTGCCCGTCGACAAACGACCCTGCCCCGATACCGATGGTCGGTATTTTCAGCATTTCGGTAACTTGCTTTGCCAGTTTTGCCGGAATTTTTTCAAGCACCAAAGCAAACACCCCCGCTTCTTCCAATTCTTTGGCATCGTTTAACAATTTGTCAGCTTCTTCTTTTGATTTTGCCCGCACCACATAAGTCCCAAACTTGTGAATACTTTGAGGTGTCAACCCCAAATGTCCCATCACCGGAATCCCTGCCGACAAGATGCGTTTCACCGATTCCACGATTTCACTTCCACCTTCCATTTTTACGGCATGAGCCCCTGTTTCTTTCATAATGCGAATAGCCGATGCCAACGCTTCTTTCGAATTTCCTTGATAAGTTCCAAACGGCATATCCACTACCACCAAAGAACGCTTTACACCTCGCACTACCGAAGCAGCATGATATATCATGGCATCAAGTGTTATGGGCAAAGTCGTATCGAAACCTGCCATCACATTCGATGCCGAATCTCCTACTAAAATCACATCTATCCCCGACCTGTCAACAATTTTGGCAAACGAATAATCGTAACTGGTAACCATCGCTATCTTCTCATCATGCAATTTCATTTCTTGCAAAACATGAGTTGTTACTTTTTTTACATTCATATCAAAAATTAATTTCTATTTTTGTCTTCTTATCATACACAAAAGTATAATATTATTCCAAATATGCACTCTAAATTCAGCTATTTAACCGGACTCTTTCTAATTCTCATTTCATTGTTTTCGTCGTGCAACGACAAGTTGGAAATCAATGCCGAATGGAAAGACATTACGGTCGTTTATGGCATTTTAAACCAAAATGACAGCATTCATTATTTAAAAATAAACAATTCTTTCTTAGGCGATTACAGCGCATACGACATGGCAAAAGTGAGCGATTCTATACAATACAAACAGTTGGAAGTAGCTCTTTATAAAGTGAAAATTGCCAACGGGCATAATGACACTGTAAAAAAAATTGTTTTCAACGACACTATTTTACCTAAAAATGCCGGGATATTTGCTACCGACAATAATGTTATTTACTACTCTACCGAACGCTTGCTGAACAATAATGAATCTTCCGAAGATTATCGTTTTGACTTATCCGTTTATGTGCCTAAATATGACAAAACGGTTTCGGCATCCACTTATTTATTGTCGAAATTTCCGGTAGATGTTCCCAATACCAATCCGCAAGTTACAGTAAACTTAATGGCTCGCGGAGATTTTCCGATGAAATGGCGAACTACAAAAAATGCAAAACTCTATCAGGTTACCATACGATTTCACTGGACAGAAATAACCACTAGTGGCGATACTTTATCTAAATATTTAGATTTTGTTCAACCGTATGTTCGTTCTCAAACCATAACCGGAAATGAGTCGATGTCACAACTGTTAAGCGGAAAAGCATTTTTATCGTTTCTCGGTTCCGAAATTCCTGTTTCCGATACAATTGTCAAACGCATTGCTTGGGAAAAAGCATTAGACTTTAACTTTATTGTTGCTAATGATGATATGAATACTTACATACAAGTAAGTCAGCCCAGTATGGGTATTTCACAAGAAAGACCAATGTATAGCAATATTGTTAATGGTGTCGGAATATTTGCTTCTCGTTTTAATCAATCGGTTCTTGGGAAAAAACTACATCAAGAAACTCTTGATTCGTTGAGTGCCAGTCATTACACCAGACAACTAAAGTTTTTGAACAATCGCGAAACCGGAGAATATTGGCTACAACACCCGATGAAATAAAATTATTTTATCAATTCTGACAAACAAGAAATTGCTTTTACTTGTAGTCCGTCAGGCAAGGGTAATTTATTCGGATTAAACCAAACGGCCTCAATATCACTGTCTGTTGCCCCTTGTATATCCGACACCAAACTGTCGCCTACCATTATCATTTCCTGAGAAACAGCCTGCATCTTCGACATTACGGTTTGAAAATAATGCTTATGTGGTTTTGCCACTCCGATAGCCTCCGAAGTAAATAAATAATCGACATAAGGTCTCAAACCACTCTTTTCTATTTTGTGTGTCTGCACTTCGGTAAATCCATTAGTGAGAATCGCAATCGTCTTTTTTCTGTGTTTCAATTCGTGCAATACATCTAATGCTTTTGGAAACAATTTGGTCTGTTTCGGTAATGCATCAAGATATGCTGATGAAAACCATTTTGACAAGTCCAAATCATCTATTCCGAATGCTTTTAATGTTTGGTAAAAGCGTTCATATTTAAGGTGTTCCACCTCTATTTTTCCGTTTCTGTAATCTGCCCAAAGAGTATCATTTATAGGCAAATAAGTATCGTAAAACAAGTAAAATGGTATCTTTTCGTCAAAAACTTGCCGATGCAATTGTTCCAATACAATCTTGGAATTTCCGTGAAAATCCCACAAAGTATCGTCCAAATCGAAACAATAAAATTGTTTTTCCATCGAAAAAAAGGAAATCAAAATAACGGCTAAAACAAGCCGTCATTTTGATAAATCTCCATTTGCACTTCCGAAAACGGATGAATCTGCATTGTCACATTTTTGGTCAGATTTTCCACTTCTCCTGTTTCAAAATTTACGCGTAAGCGGTCGCCTTCTTCCAAATTCAGACCTTCCAATGAATCATAGGTCATAATAGGCATTCCCGCATTGATAGCATTTCGCTCATAAATAGCACCAAACGATTCGGCAATTATCACACTCACACCCAAAGCCTTAAAACCGTCAACAGCTTGTTGTCGTGACGAACCTGCACCAAAATTCTTTTGGGTTACCACAATATCGTTAGGTTGTACTTTTTTGGCAAAATCTTCGTAACCTGCCAGATTATCAAAAATATATTGCCCCATTTCCTCTATCTTGGTTATTGCCAAATAGCGATTATGGAAAATCATATCGGTATCGATATTATCTTCTTTGATATACCACACACGACCTTCGACTATTTTTTGTTTATCCTCGCCATGATGTGTTTTTTCGGTATGGTTTGCTGTTTCACCTGTCTCTTTTTCTGCTGATTCAAAAACTGCCGGCTCACTCGGTATATCATCATAAGTTGTGATGTATCCGGCAATTGCCGAAGCGGCAACAGTCGCCGGTGATGCCAAATAGACCTCGCCTTTTCCTTGTTTTCCGGGGAAATTTCTGTTTCCGGTGCTTATTGTAACCTCACCCGGACCATTTTGTCCAACTTGCCCTGCGGCACAACCTGCACAACCTGCATTCGATACCAAAGCACCGGCATCTTTAAATATTTTTATAATGCCTTCTTCCAAACATTGTGTCCAAACCTTATCGGTAGAAGGAACGATTTTCAACACAACGCCGGGGGCTACTTTTTTCCCTTTCAGAATAGATGCTACCGTACGCATATCTTCAATACGACCATTGGTGCAACTACCAATAAAAGCCGAATCAATTTTCACTTTCTTCGATTCAATGATATTAACCGTATCGTGAGGTTTTCCGGGCAACGACACCATCGGCACAAATTCAGAGAAATCAACTTCAAAGATTTTGTCATACTCAGCATCGGCATCGGCTATTACAGGCTCTATCTTATGTCCTACAATAGCTTCCGAATAGGCTAAAATCTCCGGTGTAGGCGTAAAGAAAATAATGATTGCTCCCATTTCCGTTGCCATCGAAGAAATTGTAATTCGTTCATCTAAAGTAAATTTATCTACCTCATCGCCTTCCATTTCTATAGAATAGCCCAACAATCCGTTGGCACCAAAACGATGCAACAAGTTCAACACAATATCTTTGGCAAAAACACCTTCGGGGCGTTTACCTTTCAAAACAATTTTCACCGACTTCGGCACTTTAAACCACACTTTTCCAAATGCAAAAGCAGCCGCAATATCTTTGTCGCCCATACCTTGTCCAAAAGCTCCAACAGCGCCTAAAATATTAGCATGAGAATCGGTTGTTACAGCTGTCTTTCCACTGTATACCAACCCTTCTTGAATCATCAAATGGGTGCCGATACCATTATTGATATCATACACTTTTACACCTTTTTTGCGTGCCCATTGTCGAATAATTTGTTGATTGGCAGCATATTTTTGGTCGGAACCACCCGGATTGGTATCGAAAGTAAAAAATGCTTTTGACGGATTATCTAACGGTAGATTGTTATCTTCCAAATTCTTGATAACATTGGCTCCCCCAAAATCGCGTGCGGCTCGCACATCTATCTCAACATCAACAATATCATTCGGTTTTACTGTCGATTGATTGCTATGATTTGCAATAATCTTTTCTATTAATGTCATTCCCATAATTTAGTTTCTTTTTTAGTTTATTGTAATTTAACGGATTAACGAATTCTATCAAGCGATTTTATCACTTCATCATCTTTTTTGATTCCTCGAAATGCCAAAAACAACAGAATGCCATTCACCAATGGAATCACCAACCCAATATCATACGAAAAAGTCAATGATTTCAGGCTCATTGCTTGGTTGTAATAATAATAAAACAAAGCATAAATTCCCAAGGTCAACAAAATTGAAAATATTGTCAAACGCATTTGCAATGTGCGTTTTTTATACAAAAAAACGGTTACCACCGTCAGACCTAAAATAGTAATAAGCAATATCAACAACGGCAGTGTTTTTACCAATAAAAACGAACCATCACTTGCCTCAATGGAACCGGCTTTAAAAACATAAACGGTGCTATCAATCAGAAATTCGGCAAAAGGCCATTTCAGCAGTAATGCCGTAAGGATTGCAGCTATCAATAAATACAATGATTGTATGCGTTGAATCATAGTTCGTGTTTTTTTCTATTTATAAATTTCGTGGTTGTAGGCTTGTAATGTATTGGTAAGCAACGATACGATAGTCATTGGTCCTACACCGCCCGGCACCGGCGTAATAAATGATGCCTTGGGAGCAACTTCATCAAAAGCAACATCGCCCAAAAGTTTCCACCCCGATTTAGTCGTTTCACTTTTCACTCTTGTAATTCCCACATCAATAACCGTTACACCTTCCTTCACCATATCGCCTTTTAAAAATTCAGGTATCCCTAATGCCGCTATGATAATATCAGCTTGTCGTGTAATTTCTTTCAAATTTTCGGTGTGCGAATGAGTTATCGTAACGGTGCTGTCCACACCTTTTTGACTCATCAAAATACTCATCGGACGCCCTACAATATTACTTCTGCCCAAAATCACACAATTCTTTCCACGCGTTTCAACTTCGTAGTGTTTGAGCAATTCCATTATCCCTTTTGGTGTTGCCGGCAAAAACGCCGGTAATCCCAACACCATTCGTCCTGCATTGACAGGATGAAAACCATCGACATCTTTTTTGTAATTGACCAAATTCAAGACTTTATCTTCGTCGATATGTGTAGGCAAAGGCAATTGCACAATAAATCCGTCTAATGTATCATCGGCATTCAGCTCTTCTATTTTTGCCAATAATTCGTTTTCCGAAACGGTTTCTTCAAAATAAATCAACGATGATTTAAAACCCACATACTCACACGCCTTAACTTTGGCATTGACATAAGTTTTGCTGGCTCCGTTGTTACCCACCAAAATAACAGCCAAATGAGGCACTCGTTTATGATTGGTAATAAGCATATCTACCGTTTCTTTGATACGGTCTTTCAGCACAAGGGCGGTTTGTTTACCATCTAGAAGTTTCATACTCAAAAATTAGGCAACAAAGATATAACTTATTACAACAATAAATTTCAAAAGAAGGCTATAAATCTACTCTTTGTATTTCTTTATCTCGCCCGATTTTACGCGTCTCAAATACGACAATAAATCGTTTTTCACTTCTCCCGACAATATCAACAACCCGACAATATTGGGAAATGCCATTGTCAAAATCATCATATCGGAAAAATCCATAACCGCACCCAAGCTCGACGAAGAACCTATGACAATGAAAGTCAAGAATAAAACAAAATAAGAATATCGTAAAGTCGTTTCATTTTTGAAATAACGACCAAACAAATAAGTATAACCGTTCAGTCCGTAATACGACCACGAAATCATTGTTGAAAAAGCAAACAAGAAAATAGCAACAACCAACAGATATGGAAACCATGAGAAAATACTGCCAAATGCCATTGAGGTTAGCTGTGCTCCGTCCATTCCCGCAGCCAATTCAGGTTTGTAAAATCCGGTGAAAACAATAACCATCGCCGTCATTGTGCAAATAACAACCGTATCGATAAACGGCTCCATCAAGGCAACAATCCCCTCGCTCACAGGCTCTTCTGTCTTTACTGCCGAATGGGCTATCGAAGCCGATCCCACACCGGCCTCATTAGAAAATGCAGCTCGTTGGAATCCAACTATCAAGACTCCTATGACACCACCTTTGAGAGCCGAAGCATTGAAAGCGCCATTATAAATCAATGCAAACACTTCTCCTATGTGTGTAATATTCAGAAAAATTATTATGAGAGCTATCACGACATAAAACACCGCCATAAACGGAACAATCTTATCGGTTACACGGGCAATACTTTTAATTCCTCCGATAATAACCACACCCACCAAGATAGCCATTATCACACCAAACCAAAAACCACTGTCTTTGATAGACGGTATCATCAACGAAAATTGTGAAAATGCTTGATTGGCTTGAAACATATTACCGCCTCCAAAAGAACCGCCAATCACCAAAATCGCAAAAATAGCAGCCAACACTTTCCCAAGACCTTTCATATTGCGTTTTTCCAATGCCTGACTCAAATAATACATCGGACCACCATGGACGACACCGTTTTTATCAATCTTTCGATATTTCACCCCCAATGTTACCTCCACAAATTTGGAAGACATTCCCAACAACCCGGCAACAATCATCCAAAAAGTAGCTCCCGGACCACCCAAAGTAATGGCAATGGCCACACCGGCGATATTTCCCAATCCGACCGTTGCCGACAATGCTGTCGCTAACGCCTGAAAATGAGACACTTCCCCCTTGTCTTTCGGATTATCAAATTTCCCTTGCACCAATTCTACCGCATGTCGAAACCCCGTTATATTGATAAATTTCATTTTAATGGTAAAAAACAACGCTCCGAAAATAAGCCAAATAACAACCAACGGAATCTTTGTTTTCATCGGTTGATGATTTTCGTCTAAAACAGGATTTCCGTGCTCATCGCGAATAACCGGATCGTATAACCCCATTGCTGCAAACGGATCCCAAAACAACACCGAAGCCATCGCTTTTACTATTGGCTCAAATCGTCTGTTGATGCGCTCGCTAAGTGGTAAATCGGCAGGTGTTTCGCCCGTTTCAACATTGTGTGTCGAAGCCGGTGCCACTTGTTCTGTTGTGGCATTTTCTTCGGATTGTTGAGCAATCGAAAAACTTGAAAATGTAACCGAAAAAATGATAAGCAGAAATAGAATTCGTTTCATTGATATATGTTTTTTGAAAAAACCAAATTTAGAAAAATTTACCAAAAGACAATATGTTGTGAAAGCTAACTTAAATTTTAGATTATTTTTGTAAAAATTCTTGTCCTTATGCTTTATCCTTTAAAATTCAAGCCCATCTACAAATCCAAACTCTGGGGCGGACACAAAATAGCCAAAATATTAAACCGAAACGAAGTTCCCGAAAAATGTGGCGAATCGTGGGAACTTTCTGCCATCGATGGTGATGAATCGGAAGTCATAAATGGTGATTTGGCCGGAAATACCTTATCGGAACTTTTGGAAATATATATGGACGAACTTGTAGGAAAACCTACTTTTGAAAAATACGGCAACGAATTTCCGCTTTTAATAAAATTTATTGATGCCTCAGACCAACTGTCGATACAAGTGCACCCCGATGATGAAATCGCCAAAGAACGCCATCACGCTTATGGCAAAACAGAGATGTGGTATGTCTTGCAAGCCGATAAAGACGCTTCTATCATCACAGGCTTCAATCAATCTGTTGACCAAGAACGCTTTCAGAAAGCATTGAACGACAACACTTTGGAATCACTGCTGAATATCGAAACAAATATTTCGGAAGGAGATGTTTTTTATATTCCTGCCGGCCGTATTCACTCTATCGGCAAAGGTGTGCTTTTGGCAGAGATACAACAATCGTCCGATGTTACCTATCGTATTTTCGATTGGAATCGTCTCGACCTTGACGGACAACCTCGCGAATTACATACCGACTTGGCATTAGGCGTAATTGATTACAACCATTATTCTTCGTATAAAACAACTTACGATAAAACGGTCAACAAAACCAATAAAATCGTCAACTCACCTTATTTCAAAACCAATTTCCTGCCGTTCTCCTATCCTGTTGAGAAATCTTTTTTCAAAGACGATTGTTTTGTGATTTACATTGCCCTCGAAGGTGATTTCGAAATCCTGTATCAAGGCGGACAAACCACCGTTCATCAATGGGAAGTGGTGCTCATTCCTGCCGACATTCCGGAATTTACGCTCATCCCCGGTGCTCGCCTGGTGAAAGTATTGGAAATAACCGTTTAGTTTTTTTTGGCAACATTCTTGCTACACGCATTTCAATAATTTTCTAAAAAATATTTTTGATATGAGTAAAGCTATTGGCTCGGCTGTCGGCATTTTTTTATTATTGACACTTTTCATTGCCCAAACCTCAAAACAAACACAACCGTATCAGCACGAATGGAAAACCGTTGACTCACTCGTTTCCGTTGACCAACCGGCAAAAGCACTCAAAATTGTAGATGATATTTTGCAACGCGCCATTCACGAAAATGCCTCTCCGCAAGTGCTGAAAGCAATTATCTACAAAATGAAACTGACCGCCGAATATCAAGAAAATGACACACAAAAGAACATTGCCTTAGCCAAAGCATTTATTGCAAAAACAAAATTTCCCACCAAGAACCTGCTCCACTCTGTCATTGCCGAACTTTATCAAAATTATTACTCATATCATCGGTATACTATTGACCAACGCACCACAATGTCGCAAAGCGACACCCTGCCTTTCGACGAATGGGACAGCCGGCATTTTCAAGCCGAAATAACCAAACACTATCTGAAATCTTTAAAAAACCCCGGTAAACTTTTTCAAACCGCCATCGATACCATTGCCCCTATTCTAACAGATATACCCCGTGCCGACAAACGCTACCAACCATCATTATTGGACTTACTGTCATACCGGGCACTTTCGTTTTTCAACTCAAAAAACGAAAACACGCCTTTTATCTTACCTTCCGACAGCCTTCTGTATGGCAATGCCCTTACTTTTTCACAAATCAATTTTACACCCCAAGACACCACCTCACCTAGTTATCTGAGTCTTCGCATCTACCAACAACTTTTACGCTATCGTCTAAAACGAAAAAATTTGGAAGCTCTCTACGAAGCCGACCTTCGCCGAATCGATTTTGTTCGTCAAATACGAAACAACAACACACTGTATCTCACTTACTTAAAGACACAACTAAAAGCCAACAAACGACAACCTGTTGCCACTCGTCTCGGCAATCGTTTGGTAGAAGCTTATATGGAAATGGCAAGCCGTTATACTTATACCGACACTACATCGCATCACTACCGCCCTTATTACAAAAAAGCATTGATAATTGCCGAATCCCTGGTGAAACGATTTCCCAAAACACGATTCACACCCAAATTAAAAAATAATATACAACACATCAAAGCCGTTAATTTTTCGTGCCAAACCGAACAAGTTGTTTTACCAAAAAAAGCATTTCCCGCAAAAATCACTTATAAAAACCTATCCAATGTCAATGTAAAGATTTACAAAATTGCACCTACGACACTACGCAATCTCTTGATGAAATCGTGGGCAAGCAGGACTTTAAAAGCCGACGCATTAAAAAAACACTCACACTTTGTTGATTCTACACATTACCATCTTCCGCATTACGATGATTTTCAGTCTCATTCCGCAGAAGTTATTTTCAAAGCCTTGCCACAAGGCACCTACATTGTTTTTTTCTCGTCCAAAAAGAAACAACTGGAAGGATACTGCATTTTCACAGCCGGTCAATTGGGATATATCACCCGACTCTCGACAAAACACCAAGAAGTTTATGTCTTTGACCGTTACAGCGGAACACCTGTTTCCAATGCTACCGTAGAATTTACAAAACGACAATTCAACCGGAAAACAAACCGTTACGAATACAGCCTTTTCCGACGGGTAAAAACCGGCAAAAACGGTTTGGCAACCGCACCATTATCAAATCTTACCGACGGCTATTATCTCAAAATCTTCAAAAAAAACGACACATTGGATATCAGCAGACCGCTTTACAGCTATTGGAACAGAAAAACAACAAAACCAAAAATTCAAGCCCACATCTATACCGACAGAGCAATTTATCGTCCGGGACAAGTGGTCAAATTCAAAATTATTCTAACCCGGGAACAAGGCAAATACCAATTACCTGTTCCCAACAAAGCATTTAATATTACCCTGAGAGATGTCAACTATTCAATTGTTTCCAACAAACGAATGACAAGCAACGACTATGGTTCCGTATGGTCGGAATTTATTCTCCCAAAAGAAACTCTCACCGGCAATTTTACAATCAAAACACCGTGGGGCTACAAAACCATTGCCGTAGAAAATTACAAACGCCCCAAATTTCAGATAACACTCAATACGCTCACAAAAGCCTATCGCCTCGGCGACTCCGTCTCTGTCAGCGGTATGTTGGTTTCCTATGCCGGTGCTTCGCTCAACGGTGCAAGCATTCGTTATGTCGTAACCCGCCAAAGAAACAATTATCGCTATTATTATCGCCGTAGTAAACCTTATGTGCTTGCACAAGGAAATTTATCGACCGACAGCAACAGCCATTTTCACTTTACCGTTCCCACCACTGCCACCACCGAAACCATCGATAAAACCGCGTCCTTTGCATATACCATAACCCTTACGGCAACCGCCCTCGACGGTGAAACGCAAAGTTTAAAAAAATCGTTCTCCCTCTCGTCAGACCCCATAAAACTTTCGACATTTATCCCCACCAAAATCATTAAACACGATTCCTCCATAAACATCAACATAGAAACACTAAACTGCGACGACCAACCTATCGACACCTCCGTTACAGTAACGGTTTACCGCTATCAATCATCAAGTCTCACCATACAGCGTTATTGGGAAACACCCGAAACCACCACCGTTGACAGTATTTTATGGAAAAAAACAATTGACGACTATCGCTATCCTCAAAAAAGCATCGCCAAAGAAACCGTATTCACCATCAAAACTTCATCAAAAACAATAAAAAAAATATTGGCAACAAAATTAAAATCGCTTCCGCAAGGTCGTTATTTACTGCAAGCAGAAAGCTGTAATCAAATTTCAAAAAACCGTTTTTTACTTTTCGACACAAAAAGTAAAAAACCTCTCAACGCTTTTTTCTCCTCTTGTCTTCTAACCCCGGAAGCCACCCCCGGACAAACCATTAAAACACTCATCGGCAGCAACTTGCCACACCAACGCATATTGTTTGAAATCAGACAAGAAAACAAATTGTTGCACCGCGAATGGATTACTCTCAACCACGAACAAAAAATATTGTCGATTCCCGTCATTGAAGATTATCGTGGCAATATCACCTTGTTTTTTTACACCGCAGCCCACAACCGCATTTTCAGGAACAACGAAACCGTAACCATTCCGTTCAGCAATAAGACTTTCAAAATCACAACCGAAGTTTTACGCAAAAAGCTCCTACCCGGCAAACCCGAAATTTGGACTTTGAAGTTAAGCCGTAAAAATCAACCGGTTACAACCACAGAAATACTGACAACACTCTACGACCAATCCCTTGATGCATTCCGTCGTAACCATTGGTCTCTATCGCCATACCATTATTACTATCGTGTCTTCGATTGGGAACCATTTAGTTTCAACAGCAACCACTCGATTTCTATTTCATCACCACGAATGCCACTATCGACTTTCAAGCCATTGAAAGAACCATCTGTCAATTGGTTCGGCTACTCCCTATCGTCTCCCGTTTTATATTTTTCCGGTGCTCGCAAAAAAGGAATGGCAATAAAAGAAAATATTGCTCCGATGGTTGCACAAAACAATACTGAGGCTTGCGATGACAAAGAAGAAGAAGAAGAATTGCCGGAAGCCGAAACACCCACTGCTCAAAAAACAATTCCCATTCGTGAGAATCTGCAAGAAACCGCTTTTTTCTTTCCCAACTTGCACGCCGACACCAACGGCATTGTGAAGATTTCGTTTACCACCCCCGAAGCACTCACCCGCTGGCGTTTTATGTTGTTGGCACATTCTCCCGATGCACAAACAGGCTATTTCGAAACCTCCGTAACCACACAAAAACCGTTGATGATTTTGCCCAATGCTCCCCGTTTTGTGAGAGAAGGCGACACTTTATTTTTCCCGGCCACAATCAGCAATATGACCGACAGCGAAAAAACGGTTACAACTACACTTACCCTAAAAAATGCGTTTACCGAAACTCCGTTTTTCACACAACAATTTCAAGTTAAACTTTCGGCACAGCAATCGCAACAAGTGCTTTGGAAAGTCGCTATTCCGCAAGAATTACAAGCTGTTACATACAGGGCAACCGCAAGCGACAACAGTTTTTCTGACGGCGAAGAAAACAGTTTCCCCGTATTGAGCAATCGCTCCTTAGTTACCGAAACTTTTCCGCTTTACAGCAATCGCAAAGGACACAAAGAATACCACCTGCAACACATCGTCAAGACATTGAAATCCAAGACCATAAAACCATATAAACTGACTTTGGAATACACTTCAAATCCCATTTGGTATTGCCTCAAAGCCCTTCCTTCTCTTACCGAACAAAACAGCAACAACAACGAAGCCCTCGTTGGTCGTTATTTTGCTTCCATATATTCCGTATATCTTTTGAATCATCACCCACGGTTAAAGAAAATTTTCAACCAATGGCAGAGGCTTCCCGACGGAAAGGCATTGTTGTCGAATCTCGAAAAAAACGAATCGCTGAAAAACATTATCCTAAACGAAACACCGTGGGTGCGTGAAGCGGTTTCCGAAACTGCCCAACTGAAACGCTTGTCCCTGTTGTTCGACATCAACAAGATGGCATACCAATCGCGACAAACCTACAAAAAACTCCTTAGCAACCAAAATACCGACGGCGGTTGGGGTTGGTTCAACGGAATGCGGTCGAATCGCTACATCACTCAATATGTTTTGGAACAACTCGGCATCTTGGAAGAAAATGAAATGGTGCACTTGGAAAACGACAATGCCCGTTTCAACCATATCAAAAAAGCCCTTCGCTTTGTCGATAATAAGGTCTATGAAGATTATCAATACCTGAAAACACATTTTTCCGATTTCAAAGACAAAAATCATCTGTCTTCCATCGATATTCACTACTTGTATATGCGTTCGCAATGGACAGGCATTCCTATCGAACACAACGAAGCCTACCGGTATTTCACCGACCAACTGAAACGCTATTGGCCATCGCAGAGTTTGTTTTTGAAATCACTTGCCGGACGGTTTTTCCTTCGCACCCACGACACCACCGTTGCCAACAGCATTGCCACCGCTCTGAAAGACCAAGCCCTTCACAGCGAAGAATTTGGCATTTATTGGAAGAAAAACAATTACGGTTACAGTTGGCAAAACTCCGACATTGAAACACAAGCTTCTATCATCGCCTTTTTGGGACAATTTCCCCAAAACACCGATTGGCTGAACGGAATGAAAATTTGGCTCATCAAACAAAAGCAAACCACTCGTTGGAAATCAAGCAAAGCCACTCTAACTGCCATACAAGCCCTTTTGATGGGCAACGACAAGTTGGAAACAGACACCTCTACGGTAACCATAACCCTGGGTAACGAAATTGTGAAACCAACCAAAATAGAAGCCGGCAGTGGCTATTTCAAGACTTCCCGAACAAACATCACCTCGAAGATGAGCCATATAACTCTCGACAATCCTACCGACAAAGCAACTTATGGTGCTGTATATTGGCAGTATTTCGAAAACCTCGACAAGATAACTCATTCCGGCACAGGACTTTCTATTGAAAAAACACTATTCAAAAAAACTGTCGATGCAAACGGATACCGCCTGCAACCGATTACGCCTGCCACACCGCTACACATTGGCGACAAAGTTGTTGTTCGCCTCATCATCACCAGCGACCGCCGGTTGGATTTTGTGCATCTAAAAGATTTACGGGCAAGTGCATTTGAACCTGCCGGCATACATTCAGGGGCTTATTACCGCTACGGTTTATCGTATTATCAATCGGTAAAAGATGCTTCTGTCGATTTTTTCTTCGACCACCTTCCCAAAGGAAAACAAGTGTTTGAATACAATCTTTATGTTACCTACAAAGGCACTTTCTCCAACGGATATGCAAGTATTCAATGCCAATACGCCCCCGAATTTTCTGCCCATTCGAAAGGTAACATCGTATATGTTCGGTAACGAATGACAACCTTTTTGCCCATATATTAATTGCTCAACTACAACATTCAAACACCAAACCTGCATTATTTTTTCAATTCCAATATATTATCCGACAGCAATTATTAAATTTGCCGA
>CAZSHT010000018.1:10672-18085 GCA_964606715.1 uncultured Bacteroidales bacterium | reverse complement strand
GAACTTCATTGCCGGATATAAAGCATCGTTTTGAGACACAACTTGCCGGATTATATTCCTCACAAGAAATAATATCATTTTTTCATTTGGCGGTATGGCATCGTTTGCAGATGGAACCGGTCGATGTTGTTTTGCAAAAAGACAAAATGCTGTCTGTTGCCGACAATGATTTTTTTTGTGCCATAATTGAAGGTTTAAAACACCATCGTCCTATCCAATATCTTTTGGGAAAAGTTGAGTTTTTGGGAACGATGCTTAAAGTAAATGCTTCGGTTTTGATTCCACGCCCCGAAACCGAAGAAATGGTGCGTCGGTGTATAGAACAACAGGAGCAAAGTCCAAAAACAATTATTGATATTGGCACAGGCAGTGGGGCTATTGCCATTGCTTTGGCAAAACAATTTACCGATGCAACCGTCTATGGACTTGATATTTCAAAAGATGCTTTGACAGTTGCTACTGAAAATGCAACCAATAACAATGTTTCGATAGAATGGATACACGGTGATATTTTGTCGGAAACAGATTTGTTGAAAACAAATTTCGATATTATCATCAGCAATCCACCGTATGTGCGTTTTTCAGAAAAAGAAAAAATGCAAGCCAATGTGCTTGAATATGAGCCTTACGAAGCATTGTTTGTGCCGGATGAAAATCCGTTGGTATATTATGAGGCAATAGCCCGTTTTGCCTCTCATCATTTATCGAACAAAGGACAATTGTGTGTAGAGATAAATGAAGCATTGGGAAACGAAACAATTGCTGTGTTTCGAAAATACGGTTTTGAAAACGCTCATTTATTGTCCGATTTTCGAGAAAAAATACGATTTATTTTTGTAAAAAATTGACCGATGAACGATATTCAAAAGAAACATTTGAAATATTTAACTCATTGGTGTTCGCGAGCAGAGAAGTCATTGTATGATATTCGTCAATATCTTATAAAACATTCGGTGCCCGGCGATTTGCATCAAGATATTTTTGATTATCTCATAGAACACGATTATGTGAATGAGCAACGCTATGTAGCTGCTTTTGTTCACGATGCGTTTAAATTTAACCACTGGGGACGACAAAAAATAAGACAAGCATTGTTGCAAAAAAAAATAAATTCTGAACTTATTTCGCAAGCCATTGATTCTCAGATTGATGCTGATGAGTATGAGGCGGTATTAAAAGATTTATTGTCGAGAAAAAAACAATCATTGAAAAATGAGGAAAACAAGGTGCAGAAACAAAAAAGTATTAATTTTGCCCTCTCACGAGGATTTGAGTTAGAAATCATTTTAAAAGTATTAGAATCATAAAAACTAGCATCCGGCAATGAAGATATTTTTGGTAGGTTATATGACAAGTGGAAAATCCAGTTTTGGAAAGAAACTGGGTTATGCCCTAAACACAAAATTTATTGACCTCGATGAATATATTGAAAAGAAACTGAATCATACTATCCCGTATCATTTTCAAACGCAAGGCGAAGAAAGCTTTCGGGAAATAGAACACGAAAGTTTGAAGGAAATTATTCATATGGAAGATGATTTTGTGTTGGCAACAGGCGGAGGAACACCTTGTTACTACGACAATATGGATTTGCTTAATAAAAACGGAAAAACCATTTATCTGAAAGTGGATGTAAATGTGTTGGTTGACCGCCTTAAAAACACCTCCCGAAAGCGTCCGTTGATGGCTAATATTGAGAAGGATAATGTTGAGGCGTATGTGAAGAAACATTTTGCCGAACGCGAAAAATGTTACAATAAATCATCTATCATTATCGATACTTTGGCTATTTCGGTAAGTCAATTGGTGCAAATACTTTCGTATTAGATTTTTTCAACTACCATCAGGCCATCTCTTAGTGGTAGAATAAAATTACGGACTCGCTTGTCGGCTTGTATAATCCGGGTAAGTTCAATAACGGCTTTGGTTTTTTTGTCGGATTGCCGGGCTTTTTCATCAAAGACCTTCCCGTTCCATAAAACATTATCGATAAGCAATAAGCCGTTGTCTTTTAATTTGCTGAAAACCAATTGGTAATAAGTTGGGTATTCATCTTTTTCTCCATCAATAAAAATAATGTCGAAATGATTGTCGGGCAGAGCAGGTATTTTGTCTTGTGCTTTTCCGATAATAAAATTTATTTTTTTTTCAAGACCGGCTCTTTTGGTAAATTGTTTGGCAACGGCTACAAATTCATCGTTGATGTCGATGGTCGTAATTTGTGTCTCTTTGTTTGATGCCATTGCCATAGCAAGGGCACTGTAACCGGTAAATGTGCCTATCTCCAAGATGTTTCGTGGTTGTTTTAGCGATACCAACAATTGTAACAGGCGACCTTGTATGCGACCGGAAATCATTCGTGGATTGACAGTTGTGCGGAAAGTGTATTGTTCCAGTTCATTCAATAAATCATTTTCGGGTGAGAGTGTTGAACGCAAATAACGGTCGAGTTCTTGTTCGGTAGGCATTTCTTACTGATTTCGTGAAGTGGCAAAAATAGTTAAAAGCAACAGGCTTTCTGTGAGCAAAACATCGACAAACCATTGCGAGAACAACAGTCCTAAATTGGCAAAGCTGAAAGCTTCCAAAACAATAAGTGCCAGATGATGAATAGCCACAGTCCATAAGCTGTATTTCAAAAACCATTTCATTCCGTAATGACCGGGAAGGAAATCTTTGTATTTGTCGTATCCGTCGAATGGCACCAGTTCGCCCAATACGATTGGACGCACAAAAGCCATCAATACCGAAGCAAATGCGTGTATTCCATAAGTGCCCGAGAAAATATCAACAAAAAAGCCTGTGAGAAATGCAATCATCATCACCATTGCTTTCGACATTTCTTCCGGCAACAACAAAATTGCCAACACATAAAGATAGGGCTGATAATATCCGAACAAAACAATATTGTTTAGCAACAAAATCTGTATTGTCAGCAATGCAACAAATCGAATAATATTTACGAGCGTGCGTTTATCCATCTTCTTTTGGTAATTGCTTTTCCAATGTTTTTTGTTCTTGCAAATAATTGTTTTTCAATACATAGACGGCATCTAAGCAAGAAAAATCGGTAAATAGTTCAACTTGTAACGATAAGAAATTGCTATTTTCATCGGAAGTGATAAAGCTTACTCTTCCAATTGCCATATTCTTGGGAAAGACCGATGAAAAGCCACCGGTAACAACCGTATCGCCTTTTTCAATAATGATATGATTGGGAATATTTACAAGCATCGAATAACGGGCATCGGCACCGTCCCAAACCATTGTTCCTGCAAAATGGGTGCGTTTGATAGCAGCACTAATTTGTAGTTTGGTGTTTAGCAATGAGATAACCGTTGCAAAATGCGATGAAGTGTGAAAAACTACGCCGGCAATTCCTGTTGATGATACGACTGCCATATTTTCCCGAACACCGTCGATACTTCCTTTGTCGATGGTGAAAAAATTATGTTGCCATTGTGTTGAATTTCGAACAATGTGAGCAGGGATTGTTTCGAACTGTCCAATGCGTGCCGATAACCCATACAGATTGTGTTTGCAAATGTCGGATTTCATTGAGAGGACATCTCTCAGCCCGGCATTTTCGGATTGCAAAAGGTTGTTCTCTTCTTTGAGGTGAAAATAGGCATTGACTGATGCAAACCATTCGTTGATATTTCCAACAACTGATGAAGATACAACATCAAAAACAGCTTTTTGCTTGATGTTATAACGCACGACCATCGAAAAACTGATTGTTTCCAAAAAGAGAAACAACAAAAAGGTATGATACCGAGCCAAAAATTGCAACAAGTTTTTCACAGCTTAATCGTGGTTTTCGGTGTTTTCTTTCTTTGTGCGATATAGCAATACGATGCCAAAGAAGATGCCGTAGAGCGTCATCTTTACCGGATCGGAAGTGAGCGGACAAGAGCCGGATTGGCAACCGATAAAATAATAATAGGCATAGCCTCCCACAGCACCTAATACAGCTCCTATGACAAGGCGTTTCCAATCAATATTTTTCAAGTTCAAATTCATACTACGAAAGTAGCAAAACTTTTGCAGACATTAGCAAGAGCTTGAAAATTAATATTAAGTTCAACAGAATAATGTTTCTTGCATCAAGAAAAGAACCACTTATTTTTTTAAATAATCATCGAAATAAGTAGCTATCTTTTGGTTGAGGTGTATGCGGTCGTAGCCATGCACATTATGTTCGGCTCGCGGATATACGAAATAATCGACAGGAACGCGATTTTCTACACATTTTCGGATAAATGACAGACTGTTTTGCCAAACGACTGTTTTATCAACAGCACCATGGATAATCATCAGTTTGCGACCGGACAGAGTTTTAATTTTCTCATCGTTGAGCAGGGAAACAGATTGGTAACCTTCGGGATTTTCTTGTGGCATGTCCATATAGCGTTCGCCATACATTACTTCGTAATATTTCCAATCGATAACGGGACCTCCGGCAACGCCTACTTTGAAAACTTTTGGATAATTGAGCATCAACGATATGGTCATGAAACCGCCGAAGCTCCATCCGTCAACACCGATTTTGGAAGTATCGACATAAGGCAACGAAGACAAGTATTTTACGCCTTCCATTTGGTCTTCCATTTCGTGTTTTCCCAGTTGACGGTGAATCACATTCTCAAAAGCAAAACCGCGATTGGCAGAGCCGCGATTATCAACAGTAAAAACAATATATCCTTGTTGTGCCATATAATAGAGCCACAACGAAGCACCGCCTAACCACGAATTAGTGATGAGTTGTGCGTGTGGACCTCCATAAACATAAATCAACACAGGATATTGTTTTGTGGAATCCATATGAGGTGGTAATATCAAACGCGTATAAAGTGTTGTTTTTTTATCGGCAGCCTTAATGGTTGATAGTTTCATTGCCGGCATATCGTAATCCTTCAAAAGGTCATTGATGAGCAAGAGTGATTTTTTTGTTTTTCCGTTGGCATCGACAAGCAGGTATTCTCGTGTGATGGAAGTATTGCTATAAGCATCTAAAAAATACGAAAATGCATTGTTTGGACGCACAGAGTGTGTGCCGGCAACAGATGTTACAGTAGTGATGGTGCCGCTTGCCATATTCAGCTTATACAAGCGATTTTCCAGCGGGCTGTCTTTGGTTGCCATAAAAAACAAATTCTTGTCACCGTTGTCCAATCCGATAAATTCGGTTACTTCCCATTCGCCCTTGGTAAGTTGTTTGATGAGTTTTCCATCGGTATTGTAACGATAGAAATGCATCCAACCGTCGCGGCGACTAAGCCATAAAAATTCATTGGGTTTTGTTTTCAGAAAATATAATGGAAACAACGGTTCTACATAAGTGTCGTTTGTTTCTTCGAATAATGTTTTTACAAAAGCACCGCTATGAGCATCGTATTGATTGAGCCACATGTGGTTTTGTTCACGGTTCAATACGGCTATAAAGATGTAGTTTCCGTCGGGACTCCATGTTACCGAAGGTAGAAATTGGTCTTTCGAAGTGTCGGTTTTCAGAAAAATGGTTTTCCCTGTTTTCAAATTATATACCCCGACTTGTTCTTTTTCGTTGTGCATGCCTGCCATTGGGTATTTTGTTGGCTCTACCGAAGCAATACGGCTGGTGATATCGACTAGCGGATAATCGGTTACGGGGCGTTCGTCTTTATGATAAAAGGCAATGGCATCGCTTTTGGGTGACCAAAAAATACCATGGTCAATACCAAATTCATTACGCGCGACAATATCACCGTTGACAATTCCTTTTTCGTCGTTGGTTATTTGTATTTCTTTCCCATTATTGTCCATAAAAAATAGATTATTGTCTTTGGTATAAGCCATTGCTTTATAGTCGGGTGAAGCAAAAGTGTGATCAGCTTCGTCGGGAAGGGTGATGTGATTCAATACTTTTTTCTTGGCAATATCCAATGTGTAGATATCTGATTGTGCTGTTATTCTCAGAGTTGTTTTAGAAAGCCATTTATAAGAAGGAAACCGTTTGATGTTAGTGTCTTTGGTTATTGTTTTCAAATCGTCGACACTTAAATATGTTGTTTCTTTTTTCGATTTTACGGAACCTTTCATCAGTGATGTGCCTTTTCGATAGGTATATGTTGTATTGTCTATCCATTGAAAATTGTGTATGGAACGATAATACGATTTCATATAAATGCCGATGGTAGCATCGCTTACAGAAAGTTGTTTTTTTGCCGATTGAGCATTTACAAAAGAAGGGAAAAAGGCAAATGCTAAAAGAATAAAGATAAACCGTTTCATTGTTAAAAGATTTTTATTTCTTTGAATGTTCAAACATACATATATTTTTTCCAATTTGAAATTGAATTATCATTTTTTTAGATTTTTTATCGGAAGTTTTCTGTTGTTGCTGTCTTCGTGTTCAATTTTCAAACCACATACTCCTGTGCTTACGGAAGACAACAGATTTGTATTAACAACAGACACTTTACTTGTTTTTCCACAACCACTGCCATTGCCTGATACTATCGAAGAAAAAGCATATGTCGACACAGCATTACTTGGATTTGAAAATTTTTTGAAAGAATCTAATTTGGTTAATATCAGCGAATTGGATTCTTCTATTGCTGTGGAATTGCGGTATGCTACGAACAACAATTTTATGCATACCAATATGTATCGTGGTTTCAAAAAAGCTTATCTGCAACGCGATGTTGCGTTGCGGTTGGTCAATGCACAACGCTATTTGCAAGCTCGGCACCCTCATTATCGTTTAATTGTTTATGATGCGGTGAGACCATTGGAAATACAAAGATTTATGTGGGATTCAGTAAAAATTGCCGATGCTGTGAAATACAAGTATTTGTCGAATCCGAAATACCATTCGTTGCACAACTACGGGGCAGCTGTCGATGTGAGCATTGTCGATTCTTCGGGTAAACCGTTGGATATGGGAACACCCTACGATTGTTTTTGCGAATTAGCTTATCCTTATTACGAAAAACGCTTTTTGGCGAATAAAAAATTATCGCATACGCAATATAAAAATCGCTTATTGCTAAGACAAATTATGCGAAAAGCATTGTTCTCTCCGATTACTACCGAATGGTGGCATTTCAATGCTCATTCTCGAAAATATGCTGCTGCTCATTATCCGCTCATCAAAAGTTTTTCACAACGCCCAAGCAGTATTTTGTTGGCTTCGAACGACTTGCCGAAAAAAAGTCTTTCTGTGAAAAATAAAAAAAGAAATATTCAAACAATACCTCATACTGTTTCGCCAAAACCTCCTGCAAAGATTTTGGTAGAGATAGCACAGAACCTGGATTCTGCCAAACGAACAGAAGCATTTAGGGGTATCTCACAAAACGATAGTATCCATCAAATAGATTTTCGTATGCAGATAAAATTGTCAACCAAAAGATTGGCATTGTCGAATCC
>CAZSHT010000018.1:0-10572 GCA_964606715.1 uncultured Bacteroidales bacterium | reverse complement strand
GGAAGATTTTCATCTTCGAAATAATAAATACGAAGGCGTGCCGTATCACGCAAAAAATCAATCCGTCCTACTTCTACGCGGGTAATTTTCAATCCTGTGCGTTCCGACAGGTCGGCTAATAATTGTTTGTAATTTTCGGGTTTTATCAAATCAATTTTTTCATATAAAATGGTTTTTTTCGACTCATGACGCATAAACCATTTATGCTCAAAGCCCCACGCAATAAATATGACAATAGAGTTGGCCGTAACCAATTCTACATAAGTAATCTTTTTGTTGGCCAAAGCATTGATAACAGCTGTTCCTATTACGATGAAAAGATAGGTCATTTCGCGAATCGGAATCTGGCTGGTGCGGTAACGAAGAACGCCGAAAATGGCAAACAACCCCAAGGCAAATCCGACTTGTAGTTTTATGGAATCCAACAAGAACAACAATAAAAATACAATTGTATCCAACAAAAATAAAGTGGTAAGGAAATCTTTTCTTCGGGTTGCCGAATAATATACGCCACGAATAAGAGCATAAGCAAAAATGAAATTAAATGCAAATCGCACCAGCAATTCAAAGAAATCGTCGGCTTTGAACAAATGCAGTCCAAAGAATTTTATAGTAAGAATAATATCCATCATTGGTTTTGTGTAATTTTTTGCAAGTATAACAATTTAGATTTAAAACGGTTGTATTTCACCGTATCATAGAGCATCGCAATACCGATTCCGTATTTACTGATACTTTTCGGTAAAATGTGATGTTCTTTTAATGCCGAAGCAAATAATGAGCGACTTCGTTGAGCTTGCTTTATCTCAATGACAGCCAAGTTTTTCAGTTCTTTATGAATGTTTTTTACGGGGTGTGTTACAGTTAGATTGGTGTCGATGGTGATGCGTTGCGGATTGTCGGTGTCAACCAAAGTAATTCTGGAAAAAGAATTTAGCAACGACGGATTGTAATCTTTTGTGGATATGCCGTGACGCTCCAAAAAATCGTTAAAGTCGGCTAAGTTATTTGAGAATTGATTTATCGAAATGCGTTCTTTTGTGGTGCGACCTTTGTTGTTTTTCTTTTTTATTTCCAAAAAATACAAATTACTATCAATATATTGTCGCATTCGAATTTTATGGCGGTTTGCTTTTCCTCTGTGATGTGTATGATAGTCATTCAGATTCGAAGTGTCGAAATATAAAGTCTTATAGTTTGCCTGCCTGTTTCCTTTTATCTCCAAGATGCGATATGTTGTATGTAATTGTTCCAAGATAGTTGGCAACAAGGAAACATTTACTACATATTTTGTGTCAATGCGTTGCATCAACTTCACATTATCCATTTCCGATAACGAAATGGAATGAAAAGCAGATAAAGAATTTTCTAATGGTGTCATTAGGTGAAAAAATCGTTTGGACAAAAATACGGACTTTTCGGCACTTTATTTTGATTCTGTTTATAAAAAGTTAATTTAGTGGAAACCAGTATTTTGCGTTATGTGTTTTAATATTACTTTGAGGATTAAATACAATTTTTCCAAAAAAATAATACTTTTGCACACTAAACGAAGAAACACATCTATTTACATTAATGAGTAAAGTTATTGAACACAAGGGAGTTATTGGAGAAATTTCCAATGATAGTGTAACGGTGAGATTCATTTCCAAGACACAATGTGTTTCGTGTCAACTCAATCAATCGTGTGCCGCCGCTGATATCAAAGAAAAAGAAGTGGAAATCCCATTACAGAATTTATCGCATACGGTCAATATCGGTGAAGAAGTAGATATACAACTTGCCGAATCGGTTGGAGCCAAAGCGTTGTTTTTAGGCTATTTGCTTCCGTTTATTCTTGTTTTCGTTACCTTGATATTAGTTTATGTAGCAAGTCACAGCGAAGGGTATGCGGGATTATTGGCATTATCCGTTTTAATTCCTTATTATTTCATCCTGTATTTGTTAAAAAATAAATTTAAGAAATCCTTTTCAATGTCTATTAAATAGTGCTTATGAATAATATAATGCTAATTACCATTGTCAGTTTGAGTCTTATAGGTGCCGCATCGGCTATCATTCTATATTTTATTGCTCAAAAATTTAAGGTTGTAGAAGATCCTCGTATCGACGATGTGGAAGAAGCTTTGCCAAGTGCCAATTGTGGCGGTTGCGGGTATCCGGGTTGTAGAGCTTTTGCCGAAGCTTGTGCAAAAGCCGATTCGCTCGACAATCTTTATTGTCCGGTAGGTGGCAACGATGTGATGAAAACGGTAGCCTCTATTTTGGGGCAAGAAATTGAAGAAAAAGCTCGACAAGTGGCGGTTGTGCGTTGTAATGGAACACCGGCCAACAGAGAACGAAAAAACTCGTATGACGGACCTCAAAATTGCAGTATTGTTCATGCAATGTATTCCGGTGAAACTGATTGTTCGTGGGGGTGTCTTGGGTTAGGTGATTGTGAAGCTGCTTGTGAATTTGATGCCATACACATTGATCCGGAGAAAGGGTTGCCGGTTGTCAATGAAGATAATTGCACCGCTTGTGGTGCTTGTGTAGAGGCATGTCCGAAAGATATTATTGAATTACGCACATTAGGCAAGAAAGACCGGAAAATATTTGTCAGTTGTGTCAATAAAGATCCGGCAGGTCCGGCAAAAAAAGCTTGTAGCGTAGCTTGTATTTCATGTGGTTTATGCGAAAAAGCCTGTAAGTTTGATGCTATCACCATTACAAATAATCTTTCGTATATCGATTTCAACAAATGTGTGCTTTGTCGTGCTTGTGTTGAAGTCTGTCCGACAAATGCTATTTGGGAAGTTAATTTTCCACCTCGCAAGATAAAACCCGAAAAGAAAAAAGCAGAAAAAACAAACGAAGAACCGAAACCGATAAAAATAGTAACCGATTCAGTATCAGCAACTGATTCGGATAAAAAAGAAGATAATACTCAAAACAACGAACCGACACAAGAAGGATAATTATGATACAATTAAAAACATTTCCTAAAGGTGGTGTTCATCCCGAAGAAAATAAATTTTCTTCACAAGTGCCGTTGGAACGCTTGCCACTTCCCAAGAAAGTGAGGATTCCGATTACACAACATTTAGGAGCTCCACCAAAACTTTTGGTAAATAAGGGTGATCGTATTCGAACGGGGCAACTCATCGCCGAAGCCAATGGGTTTATCTCGGCCAATCTTCATGCTCCCGTTACCGGAAAGATAGCAAAGATTGAAGATGCTTATGATACATCGGGATACAAACGACCGGCTCTTATCATCAATAAAGTAGAAGACGATGAATGGGTAGAAGGTATAGACACTTCCGATACTTTGGTGAAAGAAATTACAGCGTCGGCGGAAGAAATAGTTGAAAAAATTAAAGCTGCAGGAGTGGTCGGTCTTGGCGGAGCAACATTTCCTACTCATGTAAAATTGATGCCTCCTCCGGGAATGAAAGCTGAAATTCTTATTATCAACGGTGTGGAATGTGAACCGTATCTTACTATCGACCATCGTTCGATGCTCGAAATGGGACATCAATTGATGATTGGCACACAAATCTTGATGAAAGCTCTTAAAGTTTCAAAAGCTGTTATCGGAATAGAAGCAAACAAACCGGATGCTATTGAATACCTCACCAAATTGACTGCGGAATATACGGGAATATCGGTACAACCGTTGAAAGTTAAATATCCGCAAGGAGGTGAAAAACAACTCATCAAAGCAATTACGGGAAGAGAAGTTCCTTCGGGAGGATTGCCGATAGCTGTTGGTGCCGTTGTGCAAAATGTAGGTACTACTATTGCTGTTTACAATGCTGTTCAAAAAAATAAACCACTTATAGAACGCACGATTACAATTAGTGGTAAAAATTTGGCAACACCAAAAAATTATATTGTTCGCACCGGAACTTTGCTTAGTGATTTAGCCGAACAAGTTGGTGGAATGCCGGAAGGAACAGGCAAGATAATAGCCGGTGGTCCGATGACAGGGAAAGCATTGTCGACATTAGATGCTCCTGTGATAAAAGGCACTTCGGGTTTATTGTTCTTCAAAGAAGAAGAGGCTAAACGACAAGAAGTTAATGATTGTATCCGGTGTTCAAAATGTATCACCGTATGCCCGATGGGTTTAGAACCATACTTGTTGATGACAGTTGTGGAAAAATCAATGTTCGATAAAGCGGAGCAGGAACGCACTCTGGATTGTATAGAATGTGGTTCGTGTAGTTTTATTTGTCCGGCACATCGTCCGTTGTTAGACTATATCCGTTTGGGAAAGAAAGAAGTTACTAACATTATCAGATCAAGAAAATAATATATGGGAAAATTAATTGTTTCGTATTCGCCACATGTCCATAGCGACAATTCTATCCGCAAAGTGATGCGGACGGTGGTGATAGCCATGTTGCCAATGTTGGCTGTTTCATTGATGTATTATGGAATAGGTGCATTAATCGTAACTGTAACAGCTATTGTATCATCACTGTTTTTCGAATGGATTATTCAAAAATATCTACTCAAAAAGACACCTACCTTAACGGATTGTTCGGCTGTGATTACCGGTATGTTGTTGGCTTTCAATGTGCCAGCAAACTTGCCGATAGGTCTTATAATATTAGGTTCGTTAGTAGCCATTGGTATCGGAAAGATGTCATTTGGAGGGTTGGGCAATAATCCGTTTAACCCTGCTTTGGTAGGGCGGGTCTTCTTGTTGATTTCATTTCCGGTGCAAATGACAACTTGGCCAAAACCAATTGTAAATTTGACACATTACATTGATGCACAAACAGGAGCCACACCACTTGGATTTTTAAAAGAAGGATTGAAAAACAATGAATCTGTATCACAATTGATGCATAATCTACCATCGTATTGGGATATGTTTTTAGGAGCAATGGGAGGCTCACTTGGAGAAATATCAGCTGTTGCCATTTTATTGGGAGGTCTTTATATGTTGTGGAAAAAAGTAATCACCTGGCATATTCCCGTTTCTATTTTAGCAACGGTTTTTGTTTTTACGGGCATTCTTTATTTGATAAATCCCGAGCATTTTGTCAATCCGTTATTTCATTTATTAACAGGAGGTATGTTGCTGGGAGCTGTATTTATGGCAACCGATATGGTAACTTCTCCGATGAATCATTTGGGGCAAATCATATTTGGTATCGGCATTGGAATAATAACGATTCTTATTCGTGTTTTTGGAGCTTATCCCGAAGGAATGTCATTTGCCATTTTGATTATGAATGCTTTTGTTCCTTTGATTAATTTATATTTTAAACCTAAACGCTTTGGGGAGGTAAAGAAAAATGGCTAAACTAAAATCATCATTCATCAATATGCTTATTGTTTTGACAGCCGTATCGTTTGTGGCATCAACAATTTTGGCATATGTTTATGAAATTACCAAAGCACCTATTGCACAAGCTGCTTTGACCAAAAAACTCAATGCTATTTCAGAAGTTGTTCCGGCATTTGAAAATAATCCTAATTCGGATATGTTTAAAGTAAAAACTTTTGACAATACGGATTCTCTTGAAGTCTATCCGGCAAAAAAAGATGGTAAAACTGTTGGGTATGCCGTGAAAACATACACCATGAAAGGATTTAGTGGATTAGTGGAGTTGATGGTTGGGTTTACATCCGACGGCACTATTTTTAATGTAGCCGTATTGAGCCATCAAGAAACGCCCGGTTTAGGAGCTAAAATGTCAACACCAAAATTCAAATCTCAATTTAAAGATAAAAATCCGGCATCATTTCATTTGCAAGTGAAAAAAGACGGTGGCGATGTCGATGCTATCACGGCAGCAACTATTAGTTCCCGTGCATTCTGCGATGCTGTGGACAGAGCTTATAAAACATTAAAAGAAGGAGGAATCATAAAATGAGTCAATGGCAAAATTTTACCAAAGGATTTATAAAAGAAAATCCTGTATTTGTCCTATTGTTGGGAATGTGTCCGACATTGGGAACAACCACCTCTGCAATCAACGGAATAGGGATGGGGCTTTCTACCGCCTTTGTGTTGGTAATGTCCAATCTCGTCGTTTCATTGGTGAAAAACATCATTCCCGATAAGGTAAGGATACCCTCATTTATTGTTATCATAGCATCGTTTGTAACGATTGTTGATTTGTTGATGCACGGGTACTTACCGGCTCTTCATGAACAATTAGGACTGTTTATTCCGCTCATTGTGGTAAACTGTATTGTTCTTGGTCGTGCCGAAGCATTTGCTTCGAAACAAAGTGTTTGGGCTTCTGTCATTGACGGATTGGGAATGGGACTTGGTTTTACTTTTGCTCTTTTTCTGCTTGGTTCGTTTCGTGAATTGCTCGGAAGCGGTAGTATCTTCGGATTCAAATTCATAGGGAATCATGATGGAATACTCATTTTTGTATTAGCCCCCGGAGCTTTTCTTGTGTTAGGCTATCTCATTGCAATTATCAATAAACTAAAAAAAGCTTAAATTATGGAATATGTAGTTATTATCATATCGGCCATTTTTGTTCAAAATATTATCCTTTCTCAATTCTTGGGCGTTTGTCCGTTTTTGGGCGTTTCTACTCGTATCTCGACATCGGTAGGAATGACGGGAGCCGTTATCTTTGTTATTACCATTGCCACCATCGTAACTTATCTTATCAATAAATATGTTTTGGTGCATTTTGGAATAGAATTTATGCGAACCATCACTTATATCTTAGTGATTGCAGCGTTGGTGCAAATGGTTGAAATTATCTTGAAAAAAGTCAGCCCGCCGCTATATCAAGCATTGGGCGTTTATTTGCCGTTGATTACAACGAACTGTGCTGTTCTTGGGGTAGCCCTTTTGGTGGTTCAAAAAGAAATGAATTTGATGGAATCGACAGTGTTTGCCATAGCTACCAGCATTGGTTTTGGCTTAGCGTTGATAATTTTTGCCGGATTACGCGAACATTTGGATTTGATGAATGTTCCTAAAGGAATGAAAGGTATTCCCATTGCATTGATTACGGCCGGTATTTTGGCTATGGCGTTTATGGGATTTGCCAATTTGGTTTAAAACAATGAAAATGAGACGCTATCAAATATTGATTGTCTTTTTAGGACTTATTGGAATAATTGTTTTTTCATCTTGTCAAAAATCATATACATGTGAATGTGTCTCGCACGATTCTACAGGACGAACAACCGATGAAACGACTACAATTATTATTCATGATACCAAAACAAAAGCAACAGAGATTTGTCAACAATATGATGCTGAAAATAATAATATAAAAATCACTTGTCATTTGGAATAATTTGAAAAAAAAATATATCTTTGTTTGCAAGTTGAAGCAACTATATTAAATCATAAATTATCTAATCAAACAACTAAACTAAAAACAAAAAGCTTATGAAAACAATTACAAGAAAAATGCTGTTTTTCAGCGTAATGCTGTTAGCATTTTCGTTTAGCGGGTTGGCTCAACATACCCTGCTTTACGACAATTTTGAAGACACTGCAGCCAGTAAAGCCAACTGGTCGTTTGCAGAAGAATTTCAATTGGATACAGCTGCCGGACAAGCAGATGATCCGGGAACTGCTCACGAAGGTCAGTTTATGATTGGTACTGATATTACCGGTAATGACGGATTGTATGAAAACAATATAGGTGGCGGAGGATTCGGCGGAGGATCTGCTAATCCAGATTATGCTATTTCGCCTGCTTTTAGTGTGAAAGATTCGGGATTCCAAAAAGTAGAATTAAAATTTTATCGTTGGATGAATATCCAAGATAGTACAAAAGATGAAGCATTAATTGATGTTTCAATCGATGATGGTTCTACTTGGACAACTGTTTGGATTAATCCCGGAACCGATTTAAGAGAAACCGAATGGTCTTATCAAACGATAGATATTACAGATGCAGTAGGTGATACAGCAACTCATGTGCGTATTCGATTTGGTATTGATAAAACCGACGGTACAACTAATTACGGTGGTTGGAATATTGACGAAGTTTTGGTAGTGGGATATACATGTTTAGAACCTACCAATTTAGATGCTCGTTATATTACAGAAACAGGTGCTCGCTTGGAATGGGAACTTCCAACAGGTGAAGATTCAACAAATGTTGTTTATGGTCCTGCCGGTTTTGAAGCCGAAGATGGAACAGGAACAATGATAGGAGTTAAAAATGATGATCGTTATATTGTAAATGACTTGGAACCGGATACAAAATATTGGTTCTATGCCCAAATGGTTTGTGGTCCTGACGATAAAAGTGTATGGACAGGCCCTTATGCTTTTACTACCTTACCTTGTTCACAAGTTCGAGCATTAGACCAAATAGAAACTTTTGAAACAACACCATGGAAATTGAAAAATGCTAATGATAATTCTACCGATTGGCAAGAAGAAACTTCTATTTATCATGAAGGAGCAAAAAGTGTTTATGTAAAAGAAAACAAAAGTGATAAAGACACCTTATATGTAAAATGTCCTTTGGATTTGACCAATGTAGAAAAACCACGATTGTTGTTTTGGCAAATAGCCAATACCAATAGCGGTGATGGACAAAGTAAAGTGTTGATTTCTACAGACGATGGAACTACCTATACGGTACTTCCTAATTCAACATATCGTGGAGCAGGCGATTATTCCAATGAATATTTCAGCTCGGCTTCTTATGGCGATTGGGGAACTACGCCTACTACCAATGCAATGTGGAAATCGGAAGAATTTGATTTGAGCGATTATAAAACCGATACTGTTCGATTGATGTTTGTTCTTGACCAACAAGGTAGTGCCATGCAAAATCCTGTTGACGGATGGTATCTTGACAGTGTAGCCGTAGCAAAAACACCAACGGTAGTATGGTATGACTCTCTCTTCAAAGAAGCTGCTACCAATGATGGTGCAATTGAAAATACTATTTCAGTATCATTAATTGATGAAGATTTTTATGCTGCTTCGGGTACTATGACCGAAGGTACACATTTCGTAACTAAAAATGTTCCCGAAGGATTGAGCGTTTCAATTAATATCATCAATGTAGATTCTGCCGTTATTTCTTTAACAGGTAAAGCAAACAATCATACAAACTGGGCTGATATTAGCAATATGGAAATAGGATTCAAAGATGCTGCTTTCGTAGGAAATGATTCTGCCAATGTAACCGATGTTGTAAACAATGCTATTTCTGTTGATTTCCGGGTAAATGTTGTATTTACAGAAATTATGTACAATCCACCGGAAACCGGAACAGATTCTTTGGAATACATTGAATTGTATAATGCTGATTCAGGAAGCGTAAATCTTAATAACTGGTCATTTAAAGATGATAGACCGGTTGCATATACTTTTGGTAATGTAGATTTGGCACAAGGTGATTTTATTGTTGTGGCAGTGAATAAATCGGTAGTTGATAATTTCTTTGGAATTACTTCTTATGAAGCTACTAGTGGTTCTTTCTCGAATGGCGGTGAAGATGCTAAATTGGTAGACAATAATGGCGAAATGATTGACAGTGTCCGTTTTGATGATGGAAATGGTTGGGTAACTTCTCCTGATGGTGATGGACCTTCATTGGTTCTTTGTGATGTCAACTCAGATAATAGCTTAGCTGCTAATTGGAAAGCATCTTTGAGTTTTGCAGGAAAGAATGCAGACGGTGATGAAGTATATGGTTCACCAATGGCATATGATACCGCATGTTCATATGTTGATTTGGTATTTGATGCTCCTCCTGCCGATGGCGATACTTTGAAAGGTTGTAACTATGGTGAAGATTCCGTAAAAGTTACTTTCAAAAATCAAGATTATGACGATGCCATGGAGGTTATTCCGGCAGGAAGTGAAATTTATTTCTGGTATCAAGTAGATGGTGGTAGCATTGTGGCTGATACAATGACTGTATCAACAGATATTGCTCAAGGTGAAACCGCAACATTTGCTTTCAACCAAACTTATGATTTCTCCGACAAACAAGTGTATACAATAAAAGTTTGGATGGCCTATGATGAAGAGCCTTATGCTAAAGAAGCCGATGATACTATGACTTATTACATCAACAGTAATGACATGGAAATGAATATTGTTCCTGATGTTGATACGGTTACATTATCATCTTCACAAAACGACACCTTGTTGTCAGCTAGTGATGATTATGAAACATACGAATGGAAAGATGCTGATGGAAATACTGTTTCTACAAGCAAAACTTATCGTGCAGGTGTTGGTAAATATTACTTAACAGTAACCGCTAATGGTTGTACTGCCGAAGATTCTATCGTAGTAGATAAGGTAACAGGTATTTCAACAACCTTAGCTCATGCATTACGCATCTATCCTAATCCTAACAACGGACAATTTGTTGTGGAAACACCTTCTTCAAGTAATGTAACAATCAGTATTGTAAACATTCAAGGTCAAGTTGTTTATAATACAACGGTTGTTTCTACAAAGACTGTTGTTAATTTGAACTCATTCAACAAAGGAATTTATTTTGTGAAACTTGTTTCGAATAATGAAACCGTTATCAGAAAAATTATTGTTGAATAATCAACAAAACTATTAGCTAAAAAAAGGAGGTCTGTTTTAGACCTCCTTTTTTT
>CAZSHT010000017.1:3160-18227 GCA_964606715.1 uncultured Bacteroidales bacterium | reverse complement strand
GGAGGTTCTCATGAAATAGTATTAGGATATAACTTTAAAAAGAAAGGACCTACAACGGCTAAATTGTTATAAAAAAAATGAATTGAAAAAAAATATAGAAAAGAGGATGTTTTGCATCCTCTTTTTTTTTATCTGTTTATCTTTACAGTAAATTAATACAAAAAGCATGTGGCTTGATTTATTATATCTTTTAGGAGGGATATTGTTTTTGCTCTTTGGTGGGGACTTCTTAGTTAAATCAAGTGTATCGTTAGCTCAGTCATTTAAAGTATCTTCTTTTTTGATAGGTAGTTTAGTCGTTTCTGTGGGGACTTCTTTTCCTGAACTGGTTGTGAGTGTGCAATCTGCATTTGTTGGCCATCCTGATATTGCATTGGGAAATGTGGTGGGCTCGAATATTGCTAATATAGCTTTAGGATTGGGACTTGTCGCTATATTCTTTCCGGTTATTATCAAGAAGAAATCAGTGTTTTTTGATTGGATAATATTATTTGTTTTATCGGTACTTATCGTTTTATTTAGTCTGAATGGTCGTATTCAACGAATAGAAGGCTTAATACTGTTACTCATCGTTGGCTATTATATTTTTAATTCCATACGAAGAAGTAATAAAGCGAAGAAAGCAGAACAAATGCCTCAAAATCCTCAATATAAACCTTGGATAGCTTTGTTGATATTGATAATTTCAATAGTTGTTCTGGGAGGTGGAGCACAATTGATTATTCTTGGAGGAAGCAGTTTGGCATTGCACCTAGGGGTGGAAGAACGCATTGTGTCATTGACAGTTATTGCTTTTGGAACAAGCTTGCCCGAGATAACAACTTCTGTTATAGCTTCTTATAGAAAACATTCTGAGTTGGCTATAGGAAATATTATAGGAAGTAATATATTCAATATTGCAATAGTTTTAGGAATAACAACTTTTATTTTACCGATTCAGGTTAATGTTCGTTTTCTTTCGTTTGATTATTACTGGATGATGGGATTTACATTGATATTGTTATTACCGATTTTCGTAAAAGGAAAAATAACAAAATTGGAAGCATTATTAATGGTTTCAATTTATTCTACTTATATTTATTTGTTGTTTTTTTAATGTTGGAGAATTCTGTTGAAAAATATATTGATATTTTGCGAAAATTATTAAATTAGGTGAAAATTTTCTTGTCGTATGAAAAAGATTGCAATTGTATTATCAGGAAATGGTGTTTATGATGGAGCCGAAATTCATGAAGCCACAATGTCGATGTTGGCTATTGTGAAAAATGGCGGTTCGTATGATGTGTTTGCTCCGGATATAGAGCAACATCATGTCATTAATCATATAACAGGCGAAGAGATGCCCGAAACACGAAATGTCCTTATTGAATCAGCTCGTATTGCCAGAGGAGCTATTACCGATCTTAAAAATTATAATCCGAAAGATTATGATGCGTTGTTGTTTCCTGGCGGTTTTGGCGTAGCAAAAAACTTAAGCTCATTTGCTTTTGACGGACCGGATTGTACGGTATTGCCGGAAGTGGAAAAAGCAATAAAAGATACGGTCTCGGCAAAGAAACCGATAGGAGCTTTATGCATTGCTCCGGCGATGGTTGCTAAAGTGCTGAAAGATATAGAAGTAACCATTGGAACCGATAAAGAAACGGCAAAAGCAATAGAAGCTATGGGAGCAAAACATATTGAAATGTTGCATGGAAATGTTGTGGTAGATAAACATTATAAAGTGGTTACAACACCATGCTATATGCTTGATGCAACGATAATGGACATCTACGAAGATGCCAATGCTGTTGTCGAAACGATTTTTTCAATGATATAAATTAATAACTAATCAATAAAAACAAAAAAACATGAAAAAAATAGCAGTAATAGGTTCAGGAACCATGGGAAATGGAATCGTCCATGTCTTTGCTCAACACGGCTACGAAGTGGCTATGATTGATATTGTGCAAGAGCAACTCGATAAAGCATTTGCCACTATTGGTAAAAACTTTGACAGACAAATAAAAAAAGGAGCAATCACCGAAGATGATAAAGCAAAAGCATTGGCTAATATTACTTCTTACACCAAAATGGAAGATGGAGTAAAAGGAGCAGATTTGGTGATTGAAGCCGCAACAGAAAATCCAGCTGTTAAGTTTAAGATTTTTGAAGATTTGGATAAATTGATGCCGGAAAATGTAATTTTGGCAACCAATACTTCTTCTATTTCAATTACAGAAGTAGGAGCACATACAAACCGTCCCGATAAAGTTATAGGAATGCATTTTATGAATCCTGTTCCGGTGATGAAATTAGTTGAAGTTATTCGCGGATTTAAAACTTCGAAAGAAACTTTGGATATCATTATGGATTTATCGAAAAAATTGGATAAAGTTCCTGTTGAAGTTAATGATTATCCGGGATTTGTTGCCAATCGTATTTTAATGCCAATGATTAACGAAGCTATTACAACTTTGCAACAAGGTGTTGCCGGCGTAGAAGAAATCGATACCGTAATGAAGTTGGGTATGGCACATCCTATGGGACCATTGCAATTGGCAGATTTTATTGGCTTGGATGTTTGTCTTTACATTATGAAAGTGATGTATGACGGTCTTGGAAAAGATGCTTATGCTCCCAATCCGTTATTGGTGAAAATGGTTGCATCGGGTAACTTAGGTGTAAAATCAGGAGCCGGATTCTATGATTATTCCAATGGATTGAAAGGGGCACCGGTTGCTGAACAATTTAAAAAATAAACAATCAAATTCGATTTTTATAAAAAGCACGATTACGGAAATGCGGTAATCGTGCTTTTTTTGTATTCTTTTTAGTTTCTTTGTATTTTTCTTACATATGAAACGAATCTTTTTTTTCAATGTGTTGTGGCTTTTGTTTGGCAATATGCTGAATGCACAATATTATGTGCCGTTGAATGATATAGTTTCATTGTCGATTGAAAAAAAAATGTGTCTTGACAGCAATTTTCATTCTTCGGCAAAACCTTACGACAGTAAAGATTTAAAAGTATTTTATGGAGATACACTAAAACCTTTCGGCTATGTGGGGCAAAAGCGAAAAATTTATTTAGAGCCACTTTTCACCGGTCTTTTCAATGTGTCGTTGCAACCTCAAAAGACAGCACCGATATATGGTTTTGGAGGCATTGTAGCCAATTATATTTTATCCGATAAGTTGGTTGCCCATTTGTCTGTCTATGGCAGTAGTTTTTTTTTAGATGATTGTTTGTTCAACGAGGTCGATTCGTTGGGATATATTCCACATTATGCGATCCCGTATCAGAATAGTGGTGCGCTGAAAATATTTTCTGATGCCGAGGGATATTTGGCATATTCGCCAAGTCGTATTTTTACTTTTTCGGCAGGGCGAGGAAAACAATTTTTTGGTGACGGATATCGATCATTATTTTTGTCGGATAATGTTAATCCGTATTCTTATTTGAAATCAACGGTTACCGTTTGGAAACTGAAATATGTATGGTTGATAAATGGCTACAAAGACAAAGATTTTAACATACTTCAAAAACAACACGACTGGGAAGATAAATATACGGCAATGCATTATTTGTCGTGGAACCTGACACACCGTATCAATCTTACTTTATTTGAAACGGTAGTGTGGCGAGGACAAGATTCGATAGGACGACGAGGTGTGGATATCAATTATTTGAATCCGATAGTGTTTTACCGGCCGGTAGAGTTTTCTTTGGGTTCGCCCGATAATGTGATAATGGGTGTAGGCGGGAAGATACGCTTGTTTAAGCAAACATTTTTATACGGACAATTTTTGTTAGATGAATTTAAACTGAAAGAAATGAAAGCCGGAGCAGGCTGGATGGGAAACAAGTATGCTTTGCAAGCCGGTATCAAAAGTTTTGATTTTATTGGAATTAATAATTTATTTTTTCGGGCAGAGCTAAATGTTGTTCGACCGTTTACATACAGTCATTGGTCATCTATGGAGGCCTATGGAGCTTATTTACAACCATTGGCACATCCTCTTGGAGCTAATTTTGAGGAGTTGGTATTTCAAATGCGTTATCAATGGAAACGCAATACTTTGTCTTTTTTGTTAATGAAGTCATTGCAAGGTGTTGATAATGACTCTATTAATAGAGGATATGATATTTACCGTTCATACAATGATATGGTCTCTGAATATGGAAATACGCTTTTGCAAGGGCGTTTGGTCAATCGGTCGTTGATAAATGTGGAATGGGGACATTCGTTTGTAAAACCACGCCTGTGGCAATTTGTAGCAGGAGGTCGTTATTATGTTGCTAACATTTTTTGTAACGGTTATGCCGAATTATATGTGGGGATTAAAACCAATTTGTTCAATTATAAATTCAATGAATACCGCGATTAATTTACAGTTCATTTTGGCAGAACAGAACAACTTGCGTAAAAAAAACTTACTTTTGTGATAGTCAAAAAAAAATAAAAATACTTTGTCGAAGATTGTAAAATTTATTCCCAATGCCATTACGCTGTTAAATATTTTATCAGGTGTTTTTTCAATTTATTTTAGTTCTAACGGACATTTGGAGTGGGCTGCTTACGCTATTTTCTTTGCCGCTGTATTTGATTTCTTTGATGGTTTTGTAGCACGCCTGTTGAACGCTACTTCCGAAATAGGAAAAGAATTGGACAGTTTGTCTGATGTGGTAAGTTTTGGTGTTGCTCCCGGATTTATTGCCTTTCAAATGTTGGAAGCAAATATGCCACAGTCGTTTCTATCATTCATAGCGTTTCTAATTCCGTTGATGGCGGCCTACCGCTTGGCACGCTTTAATGTGTTGCACGCTACTTCGTCATCGTTTACCGGTTTGCCTGTGCCGGCGGTTGGAATTTTCTTTTCGTCTGTTGTATTTTTACAAGCGAAGGAAGGTCTGTTTTCCGATTTCCCTAATCATTTAGTTATTGGGTTTTTACTGTTTAATATTATTTTATTATCAAGTTTGATGGTTTCTAATGTGAAATTATTTTCGTTGAAACTAAAATCATATAATCTGAAAAATGCGTTTTGGCAATATTTGCTGATACTGCTTTCAATCGTTTTATTTTTATTCTTTGAATTGGCTTCCTTGTGGATGGTAATTTATTTGTATTTGTTGATTAATATTTTTAAGAAAGCAGACTGATGAACAGGCAGACAAAAGGTGTAGAGACATTGCTTGGGAATCCCAAAAAGGCAATGGTAAAATTGTCTATTCCTATAATGTTGGCAATGCTGATACAAACTTTCTATAATGTTATAGACGGAATTTGGGTAGCGGGTTTGGGTGCCGATCATCTGGCAGCCATCGGTATGTTCTTTCCTATATATATGATTATTCTATCCTTAGCTATTGGAATTGGAGTAGGTGGAAGTGCAGCCATTTCCAGAAAGATAGGAGCAAAAGATCACGAGGGTGCCGATTCGGCAGCGATGCATACGATGTTGGTAGGAATGTTGGTTTTATTGCTTGTGCTTTTTTTGGTGTTTCCGTTTTTAGAACCGATTTTTCAATTGATAGGAGTATCCGACAATGTTTTGCAGTTGACATTATCATACGGAAGAATCTTGGTTGGTGGTAGTTTCTTGTTGATTTTCAATAGTTTATCGAGTGGGGTGTTGCGAGGTGAAGGCGATCCGAAACGAGCAATGTGGGCAATGGTATTGGGGTCGGTGTTGAATATGGCATTGGATCCGTTGTTTATTTTTACTTTTAAAATGGGAATTGTCGGAGCAGCGTGGGCAACTTTGGTATCGATGTTTATTTCTTCATTACTGTTGTTTTATTGGTTGTTTATAAAACGCGTCAGTTTTGTTGTATTTCATTTTTTCAAATTTCGTTTCGATAAGCAATTAATGGGGCAAATATTGAGGGTAGGCATACCGGTATCATTATCACAGATGTCGATGTCGGTAGCTATCTTTATGTTGAACTATATCGTTGTTTTTATTTCTAATTCCGATGGAGTGGCGGTATTTACGGGAGCTTGGCGTATCTTGATGATTGGCTTGGTGCCGGTGATGGGAATACAGTCGAGTATGATTTCGATAACGGGAGCTGCCTATGGAGCCAAAAATGTCGATAAATTGGAAACAGCGTATCATTTTGGGATGAAATTAGGTGTGTTGATAGAATTGGCTATTGTCGGGTTGATTTTTTTGTTTGCCAATCCGTTGGCGTATTTATTTTCATATTCCAAAGGCTCTGTTCATATTCAAGAAGATTTGGTTTTGGCATTGAGATCATTAGAATGGTTTCTCTTGTTGATGCCATTGGGAATGTTGACTGCCGGAATGTTTCAAGGGATAGGAAAAGGTGAAAACGCATTGCTCATAAATTTATTCCGTACGCTGGTGTTTCAATTATTATTTTCGTATTTGTTGGCTATTGTTTTTAAGAACGGGCTACAAGGTGTTTATTGGGGTGTGGTTTCGGGCAATTTGCTGGCAGCTGTTTTAGCGTTTGGGTGGGGGCATCATACTGTGAGGAAATTACGACTGAAATTTGAAAAAACGAGAAAATAAATTATTTTTATTTTTTCGTTATACGATGTAACTATTTTAAGCAAAAAGAAGTATACTTTTTATTTTACATATGAAACAAAAAGACATAAATGTTTTTAAATTGTTGGAAAATGGTGAAATTGAAAAATTAATCACCAGCTTTTATGAGTTTTCAAATTACGGAATAAATGTATATGATGCTACAAATGATAAAATGCTGTTAACTATTGGCATGGACTATTGTTATGGATGTTATAAAGAATATCCTTATTTGGAAAAATTAGACAGGGAAAATAATTTAAAAATATTGCTTGAAACAAAGCAAAAAAAAGAAATTGTAATTGCCGAGCATAGAGGTTTCTATAAATCATTTGTACCAATAATATATGATGGTAACATTGTTTTTGTTTTGGAGATAGGGTTGTTCAAAACAGAAAAAGTAAATATTGAGAAATTAAAATTTAAACAACAAATACAAAAATATATCGATCAAATTCCGGAACTTAACAAAGAGCAATTGAATAAAGCTTCTCTTCATCTTCAAAATATCATTTTACATAATATTGATGATTTTGTGAAGACGAACAAGTTGATAGATGCAACAAAGCGTTATGAAGCAACTAATAGGAAAAATAAAGATTTACAAAAAAAATTGAAACATATCAATGAAAAATTGAAAGAAGATAACGAAAAAATAGTTGAGTATTATACCGCAGCACAGGAACAAAAACGATATTATCGACATTTGTTTGAAACGACAGGAGCCAGTACCTTAATTATAGATGAAAAACAATTAATAGTTGATGCCAACGAAGAAACAGCCCGTTGGGGATATACAAAAGAGGAATTGATAGGTAAACCTTGGAGTCATTTTGTGGCACCGGAAGAATTGGCGAAATTACAACAAAACAACAAGCGACGAATGCAAGGAGACATTTCTTTGCCGGATAAGTATGAAACTGTATTTATTCATAAGTCAGGTGAAAAAAGGCATGCGATGTTGTATTCCCGGTTGATTCCAAATACCAAACAAGTTATTATTTCGATATTGGATATTCATGATTATGTGGTTGCTCATAAGCAATTAGAAGAAATAAAACAACAATATGAAATTGTAACCAATTCGATTACCGATTGTATTTTTGGATTGGATATACAAGGGCGTTATACTTATTTGAATAAAGCATTTGATGAAATAACAGGTTATTCTCGAGAAGATTTTATAGGTCAGTCATTTGTAAAAAAATTAGTTCCAAAGTATCAAAAATTGCTGGTTGAATCATTTAAGAAATCATTAAAAGAAAATAAAAAAAAATATCATCGCGTTGCTTTTTACAATAGTAAAGGTGAAGAAATTCCAATTGAAATACAAGTTTCTAATTTATACGATCAAAATAATAAATTATTGGGAAGAGTAGGTGTCTTTAGAGATATTCGAAAACAATTGGCATATGAAGCCAAAATAACAGAAAATAAACATTTGTATGAGGCGGTTGTTGAAAATATTAATGATGCAGTGTATATTTTTCAGAATGGAAAGATTGTATTTGTAAATGAACAAATGACAAAACTTTATGGTTATTCGTTAAAGGATTTTCAAACCATAAATCTAGCTTCTTTATTTGAAACACAGGAAATAGGCAAAGAGATATTGAATAATGCACGGTTGCGATTACAAGGCGAAAAAGTTCCGGATAATTATGTTCTAAAAGTTCGAACTAAAACCGGACAATTAAAACCTTCGGAGTTTTCGGCAAAATTAATTTCTTTTGAGGGAGAAAAAGCAATTTTAGCAGTAGTCCGGGATTTGAGTGAAACATATCAACATGAACAAGAGATAAACAAATTATATACGGCAATACAATCGTCACCACAAGCCATTATTATAGCTTCGACATGGGGAGTTATTCAATATTGCAATAAAGTTGTCCCGATGTATTTGGGGTATAACAGTTATAAAGAATTATTAGGAAAACATGTCCCGGAATTTATTGAAAGTTCATCACGGAATATTTTAAAAGAACAGGTTTTTCCACAAATACGACAGCAACAATTTTGGACAGGTGAAATAACATTGCGACATAAAAACGGACAATCTTTTCCGGCTAAAGTTATTTGTTCGACATTTAAAAATGAAAATGAGCCACAAAATTTTATTATTCATTTTGATAATATTTCCAAGCAGAAAGAAATAGAAAAAGAATTAATTTTAGCAAAACAAAGGGCTGAAGAGTCGAATCGTTTAAAATCGGCATTCTTGGCAAATATGAATCATGAAATTCGTACACCTATGAATGCTATTATGGGGTTTTCAGATTTATTGAATGAGGCAAGAACAACAGAAGAGCGTAAAGAATTTGCAAGAATTATTAATAATAGTTCAAAACAGTTAATGAGTCTTATTGATGACATTATTTATTTGTCGAAATTGGAAAGTGAACAGAAACCGTTTGAGATAGAAAAAGTTGATCCTGTGAAAATAATGAATGATGTTTATAATTTATTTTTAATAGAAAAATCTAGTTTGTCGATAGATTTTAGAAAAACCATATCTGTAAAGGATTTAGATTCAATTTATATTGAAACAAACACAGAAAAATTTAAACAAGTATTGAGCAATTTGGTTGCTAATGCAATAAAATATACAGAAAAAGGAAGTGTGGAATTGGGTATTCGGAAAGAAGGAAAAACATTGGTGTTTTTTGTGAAAGATACAGGAATAGGAATTCATAAGAAAGATATTCCCAAAATATTTGATACCTTTTATCGGACAGATGATGTTGTGAAAAGAGCTATTCGTGGAACAGGATTAGGATTGAGTATTGTAAAAAGAATATGTATGTCTTTAGAAATCGATATTGATGTAAAATCAGAATATGGAAAAGGTGCAGAGTTTATATTAAAATTACCATACAAAAAAAGAAAAAAAACAATAACAGAAAAAATAAAAAAAATAAAACCTGAAATGAAGAATCTAAAAGTATTGATAGCCGAAGATGAAGATCATAATTATTTGTTTTTAGAGGTTGTTCTAAAACCATATTGTTCTAAGATTGACAGAGCGATTACCGGAAAAGAAACTATTGAAAAAGCATTGTCGTTTGATTATGATTTTATATTAATGGATTTGAAAATGCCGGATACTGATGGTGTAGAGGCTACCCGAAAGCTAAGAGAACAAGGACTGAAAACACCGATTATCGTCCAGACGGCTTTTGTTTCAGAAGAAATAAAAATGGAAGTGATGAAAGTAGGTATAGACGATTATGTGGTAAAACCGATTCGCAAAGATAATTTATTAGCGGTTGTAAATAGAGTCGTTTCCAAATACCAATTGTAATCTGTTGATAAATAATATGTGTTGAAAATTCAGTATAGCGTTTATAAAGAACAAAACAACCGGTTGAGCATTTACCTAATATTTATTCTATTTACACATTCAATGCTGTATAAGCTAACAATGCGGAACTGTATTCCAATACGGACTCATCAATGTCGAATTTGGAAGAATGGAGCGGATAGGTGATGCCTTTGGAGGCATTGCCGGTACCAATGCGATAAAATACCGAAGGCACTTTGTGTGAATAATAAGCAAAATCTTCGGCCGTCATTCGCAGATCTATATCCAAAACATTGTCGTTGCCCAAAAAATGCTGTGCTATTGTTTTAAAATGGCTTGCCAAATCCGGATTGTTATACAAAACAGGATAGCCGTCCACAATGTTTATGGTGGCTTTTGCACCCATGCTTTGAGCCATACCTTGTGCAATGGTTTTTATCTTTTCTTTGGCTTTGGCACGCCAAATTTCATCCATTGTACGAAAAGTACCTTCTATGTTTACCTTATTGGGAATAATATTGGTAGCACCGTTGGCAATGATTTTTCCGAAAGACAGTACCGACGGAATATGAGCCGGAATAAAACGGCTGACAATTTGTTGCAGAGCCACAATGATATGTGAGCTTATCAATACAGTATCGTTTATTTCGTGAGGCAAAGCGGCATGTCCACCGCGTCCTTCTACGGTGATGTATAGTTCGTCGGTCGATGCCATATAGTTGCCACTACGAATACCGACTTTTCCGGCTTCGATATTAGGCATCACATGTTGTCCAATGATTTTATCGGGCTTGATGAAGTCAAGCAAACCGTTGTCTATCATTTGTTTGGCACCGCCGGGGAGTTTTTCTTCGGCAGGTTGAAAGATACACCAAAACGAACCATCTATTTCATTTTTTAAGGTTGATAGAATTTTGCAAGCCAACAACAGAGAGGTTGTGTGCAGGTCGTGTCCGCAGGCGTGCATAATACCGTTGTTGAGTGATTGATAAGGTGTTCCGGTTTCTTCAATGATAGGTAATGCGTCAATGTCGGCACGAATGGCAACACTGTGTTTTGAAGGATTTTTCCCGCTTATTTTGGCAACCAATCCGGTTTTAGAGAATTGGGTGAAAATTTCAATATTGTTGTCTATTTTTTTTATGTAATTAAGTATAAATTCGGTGGTTTTGTGTTCTTGAAAAGAGCGTTCGGGGTGTTGGTGCAAATAATGTCGTATTTCAACGGCCTCTTCAAAATATTGTGTTCCGAGGTTTTTTATTTTATCCAATAACATAAGTTGGTATTTTCAAGCAAATTTACAAAAAAGAATGGATTGTTTTTTTCTTGATGGTATTGTAATTTCGAAAGTTGGTTTTTGACGCTTGTAAATGAAAATTTATTAGGTTTGTCTAAAATTGTAGCAAGTGCGATTAAAGAAATTACATATTCTTCTGTTAAAGCAATATTTGGGACCTTTGGTTGCCACTTTTTTTGTCGTATTATTTTTGGTGGTGATGCAATTTTTGTGGAAATATATCGATGATTTGGCAGGGAAAGGGTTGGAAATGAGTGTTATAGCACAATTGTTTTTCTATGCTTCCATTACTTTTATTCCGATGGCATTGCCGTTGTCGATATTATTATCGTCATTGATGACAATGGGTAATTTGGGCGAATATTTTGAGTTGACAGCTATGAAAGCATCGGGAATATCATTACAGCGTATTTTGAGACCGCTCATCGTATTATCAATTCTTATTTCATTGTCGGCATTCTTTTTCTCCAATTATGTGATTCCTGTTGCCAATCTCAAAATGTTGACATTGTTACACGATGTGCGTGCCAAAAAACCGGCATTTAATATCAAAGAAGGCGAATTTTATAATGGTTTATCGGGTTATAGCATTCGCGTCAACAAAAAAGACAGAGAAACAGGACGGCTCTATGATATAAAAATATATAATCATACCAATCGGCGGAAAAATACTTGGGTAGTTGTGGCCGATTCGGGAGAAATGCATTTTTCGCCCAATAAGCAATATTTGTTGCTGACATTGATGCACGGGAAAAAATACGAGGAAATACCGGAAGATTTACGCAAAAAAGGACATAGAACCTATCCTGCACAAAAAGATTTCTTCGACAAAGAAGTAATTTGTTTTGATTTGTCAGCTTTCAAGTTTAAACGCAGTGATGAATCGTTGTGGAAAAAGAATTATCAGATGTTGAATGTCAGGCAGTTGCGATATGCGATAGATTCATTGAGCAATAATTTGAAACAACAGAAATATGACTTTTCTCATTTTGTATATCAAAGCAATTACCTCTTGCGGTATCCTGTCAACAGAGATTCATTGTTGTTCAAATTGCAGTTGCATCCAACACATATTGTCAATTACGATTCGTTGTATGCATCGTTGGCACAAGAAAAACAACTATATATTATTAATTTGGCGTTGAATAATGCCCGCAATGTGGTTACTTATCTTAAAGCTACCGAGCAAAATCATCATTACAGCGAAGATTGGATTGTGCGACACGAGATAGAGTGGCATCGAAAATATACGCTTTCGATAGCGTGTTTTATTCTCTTTTTCATAGGTGCACCGTTGGGAGCGATTATTAGAAAAGGTGGTTTTGGCTTGCCAATGGTAATATCGGTATTGTTTTTTGTAATTTATTATGTGATGTCGATGACAGGAGAGCGATTGGCCAACGAAGGTGTTATCAATCCAACGGAAGGTATGTGGTTGGCATCGGCAATTTTATTGCCCATAGGGATATTTTTAACGATAAAAGCGACCAACGATTCCAAACTTATTTCGTTGGGGTGGCCTTCGTGGATAATGTCAATTTTCAAAAAGAAACGAACAACGAATGAAGATTCTTCAACTGGCAAATAAAAATCCATTTCCGCCAAAAGACGGAGGGGAGTTGGCAATCAAAGTGATGGCTGACGGATTGGCCGAGCAGGTTGAAGAGTTTGTGCTGTTGATGATGACAATGTCGAAACACCCGAAATCTGAAAAAGATTATCAGGCACAACCGTATCGTATTGAGAATGTGCCGGTAGAGGTGCCTATCAATGTATATGGATTGCTGAAAAATTGGTTGTTTTCGTCATTGCCGTATCCTATTGAACGCTTTATCAAAAAAGAATATGCTTCTCGTTTGAAAGCATTACTTACGGAAACCGATTTCGATATTGTGCAAATAGAAAGTTTGTATTTAGCACCGTATATTTCATTGATACGCACCGTAGCACCGAAAACAAAAATAGTGTTGAGGGCACACAATGCCGAATATCGTATTTGGCAACGCAATGCAGTCATAGAATATCGATTTTTAAAAAAAATATATTTGAAATTTTTGGCAAAACGGATGAAACGCTACGAGACAAAAATAGTGAAGCAAGTAGATGTTGTGGTGCCTATTTCTTCCGTAGATTCTATGCTTTTATCACAATTGACGACTGATGATTTGTCGTCAATTGTAATTCCTTTTGGAATAGATGTTTCTTCTTATTTGCTTGATAATCATTTTGTTAATGGGGGTTTAAGTGATTTTGCTTATCTTGGAGCATTGGATTGGTATCCCAATCAAGAAGGCTTAAAATGGTTTTTGGAAAAAGTATGGAAGCCGTTTAATATTGAGTATCCGCAAGTAAAATTTCATATTGCAGGACGACGGGCACCGCGAGATTTGGAAAAATATTTTGAAACCATAAACGGAGTGGTATATCATGGTGAAATTGGCGATGCGATGGCATATCTAAAAACCTATCCGGTGTTTATTACGCCGTTGTTTTCGGGTAGCGGTATGCGGGTGAAACTGATTGAACAGATGGCTGCGAAACGCTTGGTGGTTACGACTTCTGTGGCACTTGAAGGCATTGAGGCAACACATGGGAAGCAGGTGTTGGTAGCCGACGAAGCCGAAAAAATGATAATGCTGTTAAAAGCACTTGTCGAAAATATTGAAAAATACAACTTGGTAGCCGACAATGCATATGAGTTTGTGAAACAGTATTATGATAATAAGGTGTTGATACAAAGGTTAATAGAGTATTATAAGAATTTGGCAAATTAAAAAGAATATGAAATTTATAGTAATAGAAGGTCTTGACGGTTCAGGAAAATCGACACAAGTAAATTTGTTGAAACGATATTTTGAGGTCCATCAATTGAAATATAAATTTATTCATTTTCCGGTTTATGATTCGCCGGTATATGGTGATTTGATAGCACGATTTTTACGCGGTGAGTTGGGGCATATCGATGAGGTGAATCCGTATCTGGTGGCATTGCTTTATGCCGGAGACCGCAACAATTTTAAGGAAACAATACAACAATGGTTAGATGATGGTTATTATGTGTTGGCAGATCGTTATGTGTATTCTAATATTGCATTTCAATGTGCCAAGTTGCAAGATGAACAAGCGGTGAAAGAATTGAAACAATGGATTTTGAAAACGGAATACGATTCGTTTAAAATTCCGAAACCCGATGCCAATATTTTTTTGGAAGTGCCGGAGACTTTTGTGAAACAGCAACTGTCGAGTGTGCGGACAGGGGAGGAACGCGATTATTTGCAAGGGAAAGAAGATATTCACGAACAAGATATGTCGTTTCAAGAACGCGTGAAGATGATTTATCAATCACTGTTGCAAACGGAAAAAGATTTTAGTCGTTTGGTGTGTTATGATGAGCAAAACAATATGTTAGCCCCCGAAATTATTCACAGTCGATTTATTGATTTTCTGAAAAAACAAGCTGTTTTGTAAACGAAAAAAGCTACCGGTCGTTTGGTAGCTTTTTTCGTTTATTTTGTTTGTTTTTTTTAATATCGATAATGGTCAGGTTTGTAAGGACCGTCTATTGGAATGTCGAGATATTCGGCTTGTTCGGGGGTGAGTTTTGTAAGATGAACACCTAATTTTTCCAAGTGTAATCGGGCTACTTCTTCATCGAGATGTTTGGGTAAACGGTATACACCAATAGCATAATCGTTGTTCCATAACTCAATTTGAGCAAGTGTTTGGTTGGTGAAAGAATTACTCATTACAAATGAAGGATGTCCTGTTGCATTGCCTAGATTAACCAAACGACCTTCCGAGAGTAAGATGATAGAATGTCCATCGGGGAAGAGAAATTGATCGACTTGCGGTTTTATGTTTATTTGTTTAATGCCCGGATATTCTTTGAGTTTGGCGACTTGTATTTCATTGTCGAAATGTCCGAT
>CAZSHT010000017.1:0-3060 GCA_964606715.1 uncultured Bacteroidales bacterium | reverse complement strand
TCGGCCAACGATTCGCGACATCCGTAGAGATTATCAAATTTTGATTTGGTAACCGAATCATTGACATTGATAGCGGGAAAGAGTAATTTATTTTCTTTCATCATTTGATATAATCGATGGACTCCTGTGGTTGTTTCTTCCGAAACACCTTTTATATTTTTGGCTACTTTATGCCAAAATTGCGGATCTTCTTCGTAGGTTATTTTCAAGCGTTTCAATAATTCTACTTCATCTTCTGCCATTTTAGAAGTATCAGCATCAAGTAATGATGGATTGTTTTCAATTTTTACGCCTTCATGAATCATTAATGTTGCATCACCACCATCGTCTACAATAAGGTCGGGACCTGAGCCGTCGGGAAAAGTTAGAGCTTGTTTTGTGGCTTCCCAATATTCTGCTAAAGTTTCACCTTTCCAAGCAAAAACGGGTGTTCCTGTAGCTGCAATGGCGGCGGCGGCATGGTCTTGTGTGGAATAAATATTACAACTTGCCCAACGCACATCGGCACCCAATTCTTTTAAAGTTTCAATAAGCACAGCAGTTTGAATGGTCATGTGTAATGAGCCTGTAATTTTAGCTCCTTTAAGTGGTTTTTCGGTTTTGTATTTTTTGCGTAATGCCATCAAACCGGGCATTTCTTTTTCGGCTAATTCGATTTCTTTTCGTCCGAAATCTTTTAAGTTGATATTGGCAATTTTGTAGTTTAATTGTTTTGTTTCCATAAAAAAGGTTTAATAAAAATGAGCAACAAAGATACAGGCTATTTTTTTATGATTTGTTGCTTTTTCGAAAGATTTTTAAATCGAAGAATAAGGGTGTAACTGCCTGCCTCAAACGGAGACATGTCTAAGAAAAAAGTGTTTAATCCTTGTTGTCCGTCAGCTTGTGTTTGCCAACAAAGTTTTCCGTTACGGTCAAATAGTGAAAGTTGGTAAGTGTCGTGTTGAGGTAAAACAAAACGAAGTGTAAGTTTAGAATCGGTTGGATTGGGATAGGGCGAAAATAAGTCAAAATCATTGGATAGGGCAATACATTGTTTATTGTTGTCGGGTTGATTGTCGATATTGCCAATGAGTTGTGCCTCAAGGCATACAAAGTCGGGAACCCTACCGGTAGCAATATTATATTGAGCAGAAAGATTATAGGTTTTGACAGCATTTGGCAAAAGTGTATCGGCAATAAATTCTTTCAACGGAGCGACACCTTGTAATGACAGGATTAAATTAAATCCAAAAACAGGTTTTGGAGAAGCATTGATAACAGAAGTTTTGAATGATAAATAATCATTGTTTTTGTCAGCGGAGAAAGTGTATAATACTAAATCGTAATATGACGGAACGACATGGATGTTTTCAGAAGTCGTATCGAAACATTGGTAGGTGTTTTCAACGATGAGTTGTGTGGTGAAATTGCCGGTATCTGAGAATGCAAAAGTAGGTGAGTTTTGGTTGTCGGTTGCTACATGATTGAAAGTCCAAAAATAATTTAGAAAGGTGTCGGTAGTGAATGTAATAGGTTCATTTGGAGTTGGATATGAGGGTGAGAAGGTAAATGAGGCTGTTGGGCGGGGAGCAGCAAAAAGAGAAGTGTCGAGTGTGTCGCGGCAAGTGTGAGAAGACGAGGATATCAGACGAATGGAATAATAACCGGAATCGGCAAATGAGAAATAAGGATTTGTAATGGAAGATTGAAAAGTGTGATTGATATACCAAGAAAAATCAGTGATGCTGTCGGATGTTGAAATAGTAGAAGTATTGATAAACGGAGTAGGCGTTTGAGTGCAAAGATGAGGTGGCGTAAATGAGGTTTTTGGGCGTGCTTGTATGGTTACAATTTGCGTGTCGGAAGCGCTGCAACCATCGACACTTTGAGTGGTGAGAATGACCGTATCGGTTCCGATAGTATCGTATTGATGATTTGGTGATTTTAAAGAAGACACTACACCGTCGCCAAAGTTCCAATGCCAAGAGATGAGAGAAAATGTAGGAGTAATCGTTGTTTTGTCGGTAAAATAGACAGGTGTTTTCTCACAAGGGTTGGTATAGGTGAAATGGGGCAAAGGTGATTCTTTTATTTCTATATCTTTGATAATAGTGTCGGAACAACCAAAAGCGGTTTCAACAAAAAATGAAACGGGGTATGAGCCTGTGGTATCAAATAAATAAGAAGTAGATGGAGAAATGATTGTGTCGAGGTGGTTGAAAATCCATTGAAAAGAGGAAATACTGTCGATAGAAGAGCTTGTGTTGGTAAATGTAATTGCTTGTTTATGACAGGCTTGAGAGTGTGAAAAATCGGCATGTGGCAACGGATGAATGATGAGAGATTTGGATATTTCATTGGTGCAATTACTGTCGGTCTTGATGAGCAATGAGATATGGAAAGTATCTTGTGATGGAAATTGATAAAGTGGATTTTGTGTGATGCCAAAAACAGAGTCATTTGATAACCATTGCCAAGAAATGATGTGACTGCCGTCGAGAGTGTATGAATTGTCGGTAAAAAGAGTAGAATCGTTTAGACAAATATTTTTCCATGAAAAATCGACTACGGGACTTTGTCCGTGGATATTTATGATGATGCTGTCAGTGGCAAAACAGCCGAGAGTGTCGGTAACCGATACAGTGTATGTTCCATCGGTATAGATGTTTATTGATGGCGTTGTGTCACCTGTAGACCAGTTGTAGTGAGTAGCATTTGTAAAACCTGTTTGTAGTTTTAGGGGGGAGCCTTTACACAAAATTGTGTCATTACCCAAATGAGTGGTAATGGGGAAAGAGTCAATTTTAACAGAAGCTGTATCGGAAATAAAATGACAACCTAAACTATCGGTTATTTCAAAAGCATAATTGCCGGCTTGCCAAATGTTGATTTGAGAAAGTGTATCGCCGGTAGTCCAAGAATATTTATAAGAAGAGTCCAATCCGCAATTCCACAAAATAGTATCGCCATAGCAAATTGTTGTGTCTGAGAGTTGATGCGGGGCAGGGTAATAAACCATAATGGAGTCGGAACTTTTGAATCCAAAAATGTCGGTAACGGTAACGGAATATTTTCCCG
>CAZSHT010000016.1:0-18835 GCA_964606715.1 uncultured Bacteroidales bacterium | reverse complement strand
ATACTGCAGAAAAAGTATTCTTTGAACCACAAAGAGAGTATACCAAACAATTGCTCGAAGCGGTTTTTAGGGTGGAGAAATAAATGAGTTTTCTGTCCGTATTTTTTTCAGAAACCGAATAGTTTCATTAGAAAAAAAATCATTTCTATTTGTAGTTTTTCCAACAAACACAGATTCATTAGGGCAAAAAATACTTCCATTCGTAAGTTTTACAAAAAAAAACAAACATCATTAGGGCGGGGCTTCAGCCCCGCCAAATAATATTCCAAAAAATAACGGGCTTTAGCCCAAACATAAAAAAAATACATTAAATTCGTCTGAAAATAACAGATGATATGAGACCTATTGTGTTATTCCTGTTTTTGGGGGTCGTTTTGTCTTCGGCGTGTTCTAAAAAAGATGACGAGTCTACTGACAATTTTCAAACTTCACAAGCTATTATCACTCAAGATTCATCGGCTATTACAGGGCAATTGACCATAGATGTGTATTATCTAGATGCCGAAAACGGACAAGAAAAAGAAGCCTACAATGCCGATGTGTATTTGTATGCTTCGTATAACGATGTGGTAACCGACAGCACAAACCATACACATGATTTGTCGTTGTTTCATCTGACGACTTCATCGAGTAGTAATGAGGCCTATTTCGGATATATCAATCATGGTAATTATTATGTGTGGGCATCTGCCGAGATACATCGTATAGACTACGAACAGGTGTCTGTGGTGCAAGTGCGACCGCGACAAGATGAATATTTTGATATTAAAATGACAAAAAAATAAGATTATGATTTTTTCAATGACAGGATTTGGGAAAGGGGAGACCGCATTACCGCAAAAACACATTACGATAGAGATAAAAGCGTTGAACAGCAAAACAGCCGATGTGTCGTTGCGAATGCCGGCGATTTACAGAGACTATGAACATCATATGCGAACGCAGGTCATTAAAAAACTAAAACGCGGGAAAATAGATGTTTTTATCAACGAAGAATATATCAACGATGTGTCGGATGTAACGATTAATACTTCGGTGTTGGAAAATTATCTGATGCAATTGTTGCCGTTTACCGAAAAAAATAAAGTTGCCGTAGATTCTACGATGGTAGGGACATTGTTGACCTTACCGCATACCATTCAATCGCAAAAAACGGTATTGTCGGAGGCGGATGCTAAGCAGTTTTTAGAAACTTTTGAAACGGCATTGGATAAAGTCGTGGAATTTCGTCGGAAAGAGGGGCTGGCACTAGAAGACGATTTATTGAGAAATAAACGGCAAATAGCTGATTTGTTGAAACAAGTGCCTCAATACGAAACGGCCCGTATTACTCGTATCGAAGAACGCTTGAAAGAAGCATTGGAAAAGATGAAAACAGCTTATGACGAAAATCGTTTTGAGCAAGAATTGATATTTTATTTGGAGAAATTGGATGTTTCCGAAGAAAAACAGCGTTTGCAAACGCATCTTAATTATTTCGAAGAAACCATTAAAGCCGATGTTCAGGAAAAAGGAAAGAAATTGGGGTTTATTACGCAGGAAATGGGACGCGAAATCAATACGCTCGGTTCGAAAGCCAACGATAGTGATTTGCAACGCTTGGTGGTAGAAATGAAAGATGCTTTGGAAAAAATAAAAGAACAAGTAGCAAATGTTTTGTGATGACAACAGATGAATTGAAAGATACGGCCTATCGTATTCGGCAAGACATTCTCAAAAGTCTTTCCTCAGCGGGAAGCGGTCATTTGGGAGCGTCATTGGGCTTGGCCGATGTGTTTGCCGTTTTATATTTCGATGAGATGAAGCTTGATGCTACCAATCCGAAAAATGCTAATCGCGATCGGTTGGTTGTTTCCATAGGGCATGTGGCACCGGTAGTTTATGCGACCTTGGCACATCGTGGTTTTTTCCCGAAAGAAGAGTTGTTGTCATTGCGAAAGATGGGAAGTCGTTTGCAAGGGCATGTGTCGGTGCAAGTGCCGGGTGTGGAAGTCTCAACGGGTTCTCTCGGACAAGGTCTGTCTGTTGCCGTAGGAATGGCAATAGCGGCAAAGATGGATAATTGCACATGGCGTGTTTTCAGTGTGCATGGCGATGGCGAATTACAAGAAGGACAGAATTGGGAGGCAGCCATGACAGCCTCAGCGTATCATTTGGACAACCTGGTAGCCATTGTCGACAGGAATAAAGTGCAGATTGACGGACAAACCGAAACCGTGATGCCGTTGGAACCGTTACGCAAGAAATGGGAAGCTTTTGGTTGGCGTGTTTTGGAATGCAACGGTAATGAGGTGGCTGATTTACAACGCGTTTTTGAGGAAGCTCGAAAACCGGCAGGAAAACCAGTGGTGATTCTTGCCAATACGCTGATGGGGAAAGGTGTGAAGACGATAGAAGATGATTATCATTGGCATGGTAAAGTGCCAAATGCCGAAGAGTTAGAATTGTTTTTGAAAGAATTAGCAGGTTAATCATGGAGTTTATACGAAAAAAAGATAAAGCAACACGGATAGGATTTGGTGAAGGACTGTTGGCAGCAGCCCTTCGCAATGAGCAGGTGGTAGCGTTGGGGGCTGATATTACAGCATCTGTGGGAATGAATTTGTTTGCCGAGAAATTTCCGAAACGATTTTTGTCGATGGGTATTGCCGAACAAAATATTATCGGTGTGGCTGCCGGATTGGCACACGAAGGAAAAATACCGGTCTTTTCGACCTATGGTGTATTCGCGGCACACAGAACCAATGATCAGATTCGGATTTCATTGTGTTACAATGATTTGCATGTCGTTATAGGAGGGGCTCACGGAGGGATTTCCGTAGGTGCCGACGGTGCTACGCATCAAGCTTTGGAGGATATTGCGGTGATGCGGGTATTGCCGAATATGACCGTGTTGTCGCCGTGTGATGCAACGCAAACAAAGAAAGCCGTAGAGACAGCGATAGAACAGTGTAGCGGACCGGTATATGTGCGTTACGGGCGAGAGCCGGTATCCGATTATACCCCCGAAGATTTGCCGTTTGAGATAGGTAAGGCACAGGTTTTCAAAGAAGGCACCGATGTAACGGTGGTGGCAACGGGAACGATGGTTTGGGAGGCGTTGAAGGCTACCGAAACATTACGACAAAAAGGAATTTCGGCAGAAGTGATAAATTTACATACGATTAAGCCTTTGGATAAAGAAACAATTGTAAATTCGGCAAAGAAAACAAATGCTGTTGTTACGGCCGAAGAGCATCAACGATATGGCGGAATGGGAAGTGCCGTGGCAGAATTATTGGCCGAAGAATATCCTTGCCCAATGGCATTTGTCGGTGTTGACGACCGTTTTGGCGAATCGGGTAATCCACAAGAACTGATGCAAAAATACGGACTCACGGCAACCGATATTGAACAGAAAGTAGAACAAATTTTAAAACGAAAATCAAAATAAAATGAAAAAAATAGTAAAGTATTTAGCAATTCTCATTTTAGTGCTTCTGATAGCATTGGTATCGATTCCTTTTATGTTTAAAGGCAAATTGATAGAACTCACCAAAGAGCAAATCAACAATAATGTGAATGCCACGGTGAATTTCGGCGAGTTCGATTTGTCGATTTTCAGCAGTTTCCCAAACCTGACTTTTTCGTTGAACGATTTATCGGTTGTTGGGAAAACACCTTTTGAGGGCGATACGCTGGCGTATATCCAAAAATTCTCTTTTGAATTGGATTTGATGAGTGTCTTTGGCGAACAAATAAAAGTGCGGTCTATAGAGGTAACAAAACCTGTTGTTAATGCCTTGATAAACAAGGAGGGCTTTGCCAATTGGGATATTGCAATGCCCGATTCTTCGACAGAAGATACGACGATAGAAGACACTTCATCTACCGATTTTCATTTGGCATTGAAGCGTTTTGCCATTGTAGATGCCGCTATTTTGTATGACGACCAAGAGGGGAATATGTCAGCAAAAATTGCCGGATTGAATTTTGATTTACAGGGAGATATGTCGTTGAGCGAGGTGGTGTTGAAGATAACAACGACCATAAAATCATTGACCTACAAGATGGATGGAATAAATTATTTGACCAAAGCTAATATTGGTTTTGATGGAGAAATTGATGCCGATATGGAACATTGGGTATATACTTTCAAAGACAATAATTTTCGATTGAATGCCATAAATACGGCTTTTGCAGGAAAAATTGCAATGCCCGATGAGACTATTTCGATGGATTTGTCGGTGGCTATTGATAAGAGCAAGTTCAAAGATTTATTGTCGCTGGTGCCGGCTTTTTATATGAACGATTATAATGATTTGATAGCCAAAGGTGATTTTTCGTTAAAAGCTTCTGTGAAAGGCGATTATAATGATTCGTTGATGCCTGCCTACGAGGTGGCTTTGTTGGTAAATAACGGATATGTGAAATATCCCGATTTGCCCAAGTCAATAGAGCACATTGCTGTTGACTTGAAAGTGAAGAACGAATCTTCACAAATGAATGGCGTGGTGGTGAATTTGAAGAAATTTTATATGGAGATGGCAGGAAATCCGTTTGAAATTCGTTTGATAACCAACAATGTGATGGTCGATCCACATATTGATGCTGCAATGAAAGGTCGTATCGATTTGGCATCGGTCAAGGAGATAGTGCCGTTGGATAGTATGCAACTTTCGGGTGTGCTGACAGCCGATTTGTCGATGAACGGAAATATGTCGGCGTTAGACGAAGAACGCTATACCGATTTTAATGCTGATGGAACAATAGGTTTGGAGGGAATGACCTATGCCGATGGTGAATTGCCGAAAACAGAAATCAAAAATATGGTGTTTAAATTTTCGCCACAAGCTGTTCGCCTTGATGCTTTTGATGCTAAATTGGGAAAAAGCGATTTGCAAGCCAATGGCGAAATTGATAACCTGTTGCAATATTATTTCAAAGATTCTTTGTTGAAAGGAACATTTACTGTTACTTCCAATTATTTCGATGCCAACGAATGGATGACCGATGAGGAAACAACAGAAACAACGGCTGTTGTCGATACTGCCGAAGAAGAACCGTTGGAAATAGTGGAAGTGCCGAAAAATATAGATTTTGTGTTGAATACGGCACTCAAGAAAGTGCATTACGACACCTACGACATCGATAATATCTCAGGTGCTTTTATTGTTCGAAACGGGGAAGTGAAGATGAAAAAAGTGGCAATGGATATTTTTGACGGTCATATGACAATGGACGGAACATATAGCACTGCCGATATGACAAAGCCGTCATTCAATTTTGATTTCGGATTGCAAGACTTGGATATTCCGAAAACTTATCAAGCGTTTAATACCATACAAGAAATGGCACCTGCACTGGAGCGGGCTACAGGATTGGTCTCCGGACATTTGAAATTGGCATCATTGCTGAATCAGGATTTTACACCGCAGTTGAATACTTTGGACGGATTGGGTGCAATTGATTTATCACATTTTGTGTTGGACGGAACCGATGCAATGAAAAAGATAGATGCATTTTTTAAAGTTGATAAATTCTCAAAACTGGCGATGAATGAGGTGAATGCTAAATTTACGATAGAAGATGGTAATATCTCATTTGAACCGATGGATATGAAAGCAGGGAATGCGGCCATTCGTTTCGAAGGAAAACAAAGTGTTGATGGCACAATGGACTATGTGATGAAGTGGAAAGTGCCACGAGAAGAATTTGGCTCACAAGCCGATGCCATAATGGGTATGGTTGCAAAAAAGATGAGTGTAGGTGGTATTACCGTAGAACCTCCAAAGACAGTAGAGTTTAATGTAAATATCGGTGGAAAAGTTGATAAGCCGAAGGTAACCGTAACATTAGGAAATACGGCAACAGATATGGCAAGCAGTGTAAAAGAGCAAGTGAAGGAAAAGATAACCGAAACGGTGGATAAAGCAAAAGAAGAAGCCATAAAGAAAGCACAAGCCGAAGCCGACCGGTTGTTGAAACAAGCACAGCAACAAGCTGACAGGATAAAACAAGAAGCTCACCGCACTGCCGAAAAGATACGGCAAGGAGGAAGACAGGCTGCTAAGCAAATTCGTGCCGAAGCCGATAAGCAAGCCAAAGATTTGGTAAATAAGGCAACAAATCCGTTTTCGAAAAAAGCGGCACAGGTGACTGCCGATAAATTGAAGAAAGAAGCCGACAAAAAAGCAAAACAAACCGAAGCGGAAGCCAACAGGAAAGCCGATACCGTGGAGCAAAAAGCAAAAAAACAAGCCGATAACATAGTGAAACAAGCCAAAGCAAAAGGCGATGCTTTGATAGAAAAAGCGAAGAGAGTATAAAAGTGTTTTTTGATGATTAAGGGCGTTAATTGTAACGCCCAAAAATATTATAAAAATCAAGCAACTAAACGAGTGTTTCTGCGTATAACAAAAACGAACCCATCTATTTTACTCTATGAGGCAATTAAAAATTACGAAGCAGGTTACCAACCGCGATTCTATTGCCATCGATAAATACCTTCACGAAATTAGTAAGTATGATTTAATCACTCTTGATGAGGAGATTGAATTGTCAGAGAAAATTAAACAAGGTGATGACGATGCACTTAATAAATTGGTGAGAGCCAATTTACGATTTGTGGTTTCGGTAGCCAAACAATACCAAAATCAAGGAATGAATTTGTCCGACCTCATCAGTGAGGGAAATTTAGGACTCATCAAAGCGGCCGAGCGTTTCGATGCTTCGCGAGGGTTTAAATTCATTTCGTATGCCGTATGGTGGATTCGCCAATCTATTTTGCAGGCTTTGGCAGAGCATTCACGCATTGTGCGGTTGCCGTTGAACAAACAGTCGTCAATGAATAAAATAAACCGGGCATTTTATGAGTTGGAACAAAAATTTGAACGGGAGCCACAGATAGAAGAAATAGCTGAGAGCCTGTCGATAAGTCCGGAAGATGTAAAACGCTCATTGCTTAATGTAAACCGTGTGGTGTCAATGGATACACCTTTGAAATCGAGCGAAGATGAAAGCAATAGTTTGTATGATGTCATCGAAAATAAAAAGATTCCGAAACCGGATAAAAAATTGATGGACGACTCGTTGAAGAGAGAAATTGAACGCGTGTTGGATACTCTAAATCCCAGAGAGGCAGAGATATTGAAAATGTATTACGGATTGCTCGATCAGAAGCAAAAAACATTGGAAGAAATTTCACAATATATCGGTTTGACAAAAGAACGCATTCGACAAATTAAAGAACGCGCTATTCAAAAACTAAAGTCGTCGTCGCGAAATAAATTGCTGAAGAAATATTTATAATACCGTTGTAGTTCCTTCAACTATCTTTAAAAAGAATTTTCTCACCTTTATCAGAGACAATCTGTTCGGCTTCTTTTTTCGATTTTGCCGAGGCTGTTGCAATGGGTTTGTTGTCTATAAACAAGGTTGATTGAAACATTGTGTTGGCATTGTTTTTTTGTTCTGTTTCAAATCGTATATGGTGTTTGTTTTGAGTAGCCCATTCGTAGAGTTCACCTTTGAAGTTGAAACGGGTTTCATCAAATTTTAAATCAAAAAATCCTTTTTTCACCAATATCTCAAAATATTTTTTCACACCGTTATAGCCTTTGTCCAAAAAGATAGCACCCATCAGGGCTTCAAAGGCATTTCCCAAAATATTGGTGTTTTCAAAATTATAGGTTCCCGAAAAGATAAGAAAATCTTGTAATCTTAGGTTATAAGCGATTTTGTTGAGATTTTTGCGACGCACCAACCGATTTTTATGTTCTACTATCTCACCTTCTTTTTTCTGAGGAAACAAGTGATACAGATGTTCCGAAACGACGAGGTCTATGGCTCTGTCGCCCAAAAATTCGAGTCGCTCATTGTTTAATCGCTCGCCGGTGCTTGCTTTTATTGATACCGAACGATGTGTGAAAGCAAGTTGGTATAATTGAATATTGGAAGGTTTGATGAAAAGCGTTTGTTTTATTTTCTTTCGAATGACACGCTTTGGAAGGGAAAAGATAGAGGTATTATCCTTCAAATTTCTTTAAGATTATAGAAGCATTGTGACCACCAAACCCAAATGTGTTGCTGAGAGCATAGCGGATTTCGCGTTCTTGAGTTTCGCCAAAAGTGAAGTTTAATTTTTGGTCGAGGCGTTCATCAGGGATGGAGAAATTGATAGTTGGCGGAACCGCTTGATGAGCAATGGCCAGTGTAGAAGCTATTGCTTCGATGGCTCCGGCAGCACCCAATAGGTGTCCGGTCATTGATTTTGTAGAACTGATGTTCAGTTTATAAGCATGGTCGCCAAAGACCTTTTTGATAGCGGTTGTTTCTGAAATGTCACCCAACGGAGTTGAAGTGCCGTGAGTATTGATATAATCAATATCTTCCGGATTGATATGAGCATCATCGAGAGCATACAGCATTACTTTTTCAGCTCCGAGTCCTTCGGGGTGAGGTGCTGTGAGATGATAAGCATCAGCAGATGCTCCGGTACCGACAAGTTCTGCATATATTTTTGCTCCTCTAGCTTTTGCATGTTCATATTCTTCCAAGATAAGACCTGCTCCTCCTTCGGCCATTACAAACCCGTCTCTGTCGGCAGAAAATGGACGGGAAGCCGTTTTGTAATCATCATTTCGGGTAGAAATTGCATGCATGGCATTAAATCCGCCAATACCGGATTTTGTAATAGGTGCTTCGGCACCCCCACTTACCATTATTTTTGCTTTCCCTAAACGAATATGATTAAACGCATCTAAAATAGCATGTGATGAAGAAGCACATGCCGAAACAGTTGCATAATTAGGACCTCTGAAATTGAATTTCATGGCAATATGACCGGCGGCAATATCCGCAATCATCTTAGGAATGAAAAACGGACTGAAACGAGGCGTTCCGTCACCGGTAAAATAATTACCCAATTCATCATCAAAGGTTTGAAGTCCGCCAATGCCCGAAGACCAAATAACCCCAACACTATCGGGATCGATAGTGTCGAGGTTTATATTGGAATCTTTTACTGCTTCAGTAGCTGCAATGATTGCAAACTGAGCATATAAGTCAAGTTTTCGGACTTCTTTTCTGTTATCAAAATAATCCAATGGATTATAGTTTTTTACATCACAGGCAAACTTAGTTTTAAATTTAGTGGTGTCAAAGCGAGTAATCAGGCTTGCGCCACTAACTCCGGAAAATAAATTCTTTTCAAATTCAGAAATAGAATTTCCAATAGGGTTAATAGTACCTAAGCCGGTAACGACTACTCTCTTTAATTCCATAAAAATAAAATTGTTATGTGTGTGTAAAAAGAACGGTGATTATTCGCTTACATTAGATTTAATGTAATTGATAGCATCACTTACCGAGCCAATTTTTTCTGCTTGATCATCAGGAATTGCAATATTGAATTCTTTTTCGAATTCCATAATCAATTCAACGGTGTCTAATGAATCGGCACCTAAATCGTTTGCAAAATTAGCTTCGTTTGTTACTTCACTTTCATCAATACCAAGCTTATCAACGATGATAGCTTTTACTCTTGATTCAATGTCTGACATAATTATTTATTTTTGGTTAAAAATTAGGTTGCAAAGAAAACATTTTTTTTTATAACCAAAATAATTAAGTTATTTTTTTTATCGACAGACCTTATCCTTATCTTCTGTTGCTTGTTTGTAGCCCATGTCGGAAGCTTTGGTCATATCTTGGCAGGCTTTGGTGTCTTTTTTTAGGTTGTAATAGCATATGGCTCGCCAATAATAATATTCTGCCGGAGCATTTTTTTGATTTTTAATGGCTTTGTTTAGGTCTTCCAGTGCCGATTGGTATTTCCCTTTTTCTAAATAATAGCGACCACGATGAAAATACGGTAAGGCACTTTTAGGATTGATGGCAATAGCTTTGGTGAAATCTATTTTGCCGGATTGTGTTTTTCCTAGTTGTTCGTATAGCAATGCGCGTTCAACATAAGCTCTTACATTTTTATGGTCATATAGGATAGCTTTGCCGAAACTGCTTTTGGCAGCGGAAAGATTGCCTGTTTCTCGCTCGCAAAGACCTTTGTTGAGCCAAGTCTCGGAAGAGCGGTCTTTGTGTTTTGTCGTTAGCTTTGTCAAAAAGGGAAGAGCTGCCTTATATTTTTTTTGTTTGATAAGACAAGTTGCCAATTCTTGCAGGCAGCGTTTGTCGGCATTGGGGTTGATGTTAACAGCTTTTTGTAAATAAGAGGAGGCATCTTTAATATTGTCGTGTGTGAAATAATAGTTCCCCAAAGTGTTTAATATGGAATAGTCAGACGGAGTTATTGTTAATGCTTTCTTTAAATCGTTAAGGTATAAATCATCTTTTTTCTGTGTTTTATATAGTTCGGCACGAGCCAAATAAGTTTTTGTATTTTGTGTGCCGAGGTCGATTGCTTTGTTCAAATCTTGTAATGCATTTTTAGGTTTAGAAAGTGTAGAATAGATATGGGCTCGTTGTTCATAGTATTTTATTTCATTGGGTTTGAGTCGAATGAGATTCTTTAAATCATTGAGGGCTTCGGAGTATTTTTTTTCCGAAACGGAAAGGTTCAGGTGGGCAATGTAGGCATCGGTATAGTTGGAGTTGGCAATGATAGCGTCGTGAAATGCTTTTAATGCCGATTTGGTGTCTTTCTTTTTTAGATAAATTTTTCCCATTTCAAAATAAGCTTCATAATAGTAAGGGTCTTTTTTTACGACAAATTGAAAATCGCTCAATGCTTCGTCATATTGTTTGAGCTCTGTCTTTTTTTGTCCTTGTTCAAAAGTATAATTTACCGATTGGCCTAAAAAAATAATGGGCGTAATCCATAGGATTGTGATAAAGAAGATTTTTTGCATTGTATAGAAGAGTTTTTTTGTTTTCGATTGCAAAATAATTTAAAAAAATGGAATATCGGATTTGAAAATTGATTTTACATCAAAAATAACTTTGAGAGAATCTTGTCAGGGTGTTTTATTAACATCTTTTTTGTTTACTTGTTAGCAAATTGCAATGATGGAGGGTAATATGAAGCTTAGTATTGTGTAATTTTGCAATGTTTTTGTGAATGCTATATGGTTTAGAGGTTTTTTATGGAAAAATATACAGAGGATAATATTCAAACACTGGATTGGAAAGAGCATATTCGTCGTCGACCGGGGATGTATATCGGTCGTTTGGGAAATGGAGCTTCGCCCGATGATGGTATTTATATCTTGTTGAAAGAGGCAATAGACAATTCTATCGATGAATTTTTGATGGGTTTTGGGAAACAGATAGATGTTACCATAGAGGAAAATACAACAGTTGTTGTGCGGGATTACGGTCGAGGTATTCCGTTGGGAAAATTACGGGAGGTGTCGTCGAAAATGAATACGGGAGCCAAATACGATTCAAAAGTATTTAAAAAATCGGTAGGGCTGAACGGTGTGGGAATAAAAGCGGTAAATGCTTTGTCGGAGCAATTTATTATACAGTCTGTGCGAGAAGGAAAGATGAAAACAGTAGAGTATTCGAAGGGAGAGTTTGTGTCGGAGAAAGAAGAAAAAGTGGACATATCCAATGGAACAATTGTGCGATTTACGCCCGATGAAACCATTTTTGAAGATTATTCATTTGTGGCAGATTATGTGGAGAAACGCTTGCGTAATTATGTTTATATCAATGCCGGACTGAAAATAAATTTTAATGGGACAGTGTTATATTCCCGTAATGGCTTGTTCGATTTGTTGGAAGATAATATGAGTTCAGAGCCGATGTATCCTATCATTCATTTAAAAACGGACGATGTGGAGGTCGCATTTACGCACACCAATCGTTATGGCGAAGATTATTATGCCTATGTCAATGGGCAACATACCTTACAGGGTGGCACGCATCTTTTGGCATTTAATGAAGGATTGGTGAAAACCATTCGGGAATTTTATAAAAAAGATTTCCATGTATCCGACATAAAGGCTTCTATTGTGGCAGCCATTAGTATTCGTATCGAAGAGCCTGTGTTTGAGTCGCAGACAAAAACAAAATTGGGATCAAAGAATATGGGTCCCGATGGTCCTTCGGTTCGCAACTTTGTCATTGATTTTTTAAAACGGGATTTGGATAATTATTTGCATAAACATCCGGAAACAGCTGAAATTCTGTTGAAAAAAATACAATCGGCAGAGAAAGAACGAAAAGCTATCTCGCAGATACAGAAAAAAGCCAAAGAAACAGCCAAGAAAGTAAGCTTGCACAATAAGAAATTGCGAGATTGTCGTATTACTTTTAATTCGAATCACGAACGGCGTTTCGAATCGTCTATTTTTATTACCGAAGGTGATTCGGCGAGTGGTTCCATTACGAAGTCGCGAGATGTCTCTACTCAAGCCGTTTTTAGCTTGAAAGGAAAGCCTTTAAATTCCTACGGTTCTACAAAAAAGATGGTTTACGAAAATGAAGAGTTTAACTTGTTGCAAGCGGCTTTGAATATCGAGGAAGGATTAGAAAATTTGCGTTACAACAAAGTGATTATCGCAACTGATGCCGACCACGACGGAATGCATATTCGGTTATTGTTGTTGACATTCTTTTTGCAGTTTTTTCCTGAACTGGTGAAGAACGGACACCTATACATATTACAAACGCCATTATTCCGTGTGCGAAATAAAAAAGAAACAGCTTATTGTTACGATGAAAAAGAACGCGACAAAGCCGTGAAAAAGCTGGGAGCATCGGCAGAGATAGTGCGTTTTAAAGGGTTAGGGGAGATTTCGCCCGATGAGTTTAAACATTTTATAGGAAAGAAAATACGATTGGATCCGGTGTCTTTAAATAAAGAAGATAAGGTGGAAGATTTATTGAAATATTATATGGGGAAAAATACCGAAGAACGCCAGCACTTTATAGTTGAGAATTTGAAAATAGAAGAAGACTCGTAGTATGGAAAATAAGGAATCAGAAAACATAGATAGAAATAAAGAAAATAAAGCCTCTGCCGATAATGCACAGAAGATAATTCGCTTGTCGGATATGTTTAAAGATTGGTTCTTGGATTATGCTTCGTATGTCATTTTGGAACGGGCTATTCCCCATTTGTTAGATGGCTTGAAGCCTGTGCAACGGCGTATTTTGCACGCAATGTCTCGTATCGATGACGGGCGTTATACAAAAGTAGCCAATGTGATAGGGCAAACAATGCAATACCATCCACACGGCGATGCTTCTATTGGCGATGCATTGGTGCAATTGGGACAAAAAGAATTGTTATTTGACTTGCAAGGAAACTGGGGAAATGTATCTACCGGTGATACAGCGGCAGCACCGCGATATATTGAAGTTCGTTTGTCGCCTTTTGCCAAAGAAGTGGTGTTTAGCCCTAAAATTACAGAATGGCAAAACTCATATGACGGGCGAAAAAAAGAACCTGTCGTTTTACCTGTGAAATTTCCGTTGTTGTTGGCACAAGGAGTCGAAGGTATTGCCGTAGGGTTAGCCTCAAAGATATTACCACATAATTTTAATGAGTTGTTAGATTGTGCCGTTGCTTATCTCAAAGACAAACCGTTTGAATTGTTACCTGATTTTTATACAGGCGGAATGGCCGATTTTTCGAAATATAATGATGGTTTGAGAGGTGGTCAGGTGAAAGTGCGGGCAAAAATTCAAAAGATAGACTCTAAGACTTTGGTTGTTAAAGACTTGCCGTTTGGGAAAACAACGACAACATTGATCGACTCCATTATCAAAGCCAATGATAAAGGAAAGATAAAGATTAAGAAAATAGATGATAACACTTCCGAGAATGTAGAAATCGTTATTCATTTGGCATCTGGCGTTTCTCCCGACCAAATGATAGATGCTCTTTATGCATTTACCGATTGCGAAGTAACTTTGTATCCCAATTCATCAGTTATTTTTGATGATAAGCCGATGTTTATAGGAGTTTCGGAGATCCTTAAAAAATCAGTAGATCAAACCAAAGAATTGCTACGACAAGAATTGGAGATTCGACGCGGAGAATTGGAAGATGCTTGGCATTTTGCCAATTTGGAACGCTTGTTTATCGAAAAACGAATTTATAAACGCTTTGAAGAAAGTAAAACTTGGGACGAAGTGTTGAATCAAATCGATGCAGGCTTGGAGCCTTATAAGTCGATGTTTAAACGCCCTGTGGTAAAAGACGATTTGGAACGCTTGACAGAGATAAAGATAAAGAAGACTTCGCGTTACGACTTGGATAAAGCTCAAAAAGCTATCGAAGATATTGAGGTAGAACTGGAAGAAGTGAAAAATCATTTGGCACATTTGGTCGACTATACCATTCGGTATTACGAACATATCAAGAAAAAATACGGAAAAGGAAAAGAACGCCGCACGGAAATGCGTAATTTCGAAAGTATCGAAGCAACAAAAGTGGTGGTGGCCAATCAGAAATTATATGTCAATCGCAAAGAAGGTTTCTTTGGCACAAGCTTAAAGAAAGAAGAATTTGTGAGTGAATGTTCGGATATTGATGATGTAATTGTTTTCCTGAAAAACGGAAAATATATGGTAACAAAAGTGTCTGATAAGGCATTTTTCGGAAAAGACATATTACATATTGATGTGTTTCGCAAAAATGACGACAGACGAATCTACAATGTTGTATATCGCGACGGGAAATATGGAGTCAATTATGCAAAACGATTTTCGGTAACAAGCATCATTCGTGATAAAGAATACGACTTGACAAAAGGTGCCGAAGGTTCTAAAATACTGTGGTTTACCGTCAATCCAAATGGCGAAGCCGAGGTGATAAAGATATACTTGAAACCGATGCCACGATTGAAGAAATTGAAATTTTCGTATGACTTTTCCGAGTTGGCAGTGAAAAGCAGAACAGCACAAGGGAATATTGTTTCCAAAAATCCGGTTCATAAAATCGTGTTGGCAGAAAAAGGAACAACAACTTTGGGCGGGAAAAAAATATGGTTCGATGCCACCGTAATGCGTTTGAATGAAGATGAACGAGGCGAATTTTTAGGTGAATTTAAAGATGACGAGCAAATAATAGCATTTTATAAATCGGGGCAATATGCAACTTATTCGTATGACTTGTCAACACATTTTGAAGATGATTTGATAAAGATAGAAAAATACGATTCGCAAAAAATATACACAGCCGTATTTGTCGATGGCGAGAAAAATGCACCATATCTGAAGCGTTTTCAGGTAAAAGAAACCAAAAAATTGTTGATGTTTATAACGGAACATCCAAAGTCGTATCTTCTGGAACTTAACGATTTTAAACAACCGCAGTTGATAGTTGAAATTTTGAAAAAGAATAAAGAAATAGCCATAGAAACTATTGATGCAACAGAATATATAGCTGTAAAAGGTTATACGGCACGCGGAAAACGATTGACAACCGATAAGGTGAAAAGTCTCAAATGGTTGGAGTTGTATGAAGAACCGATTGCCGAACAAGAGGCAACAAATAAAGATGATGATAACGGTGACGAGGTGGTCAAAGTAGAACAAAAATCATTATTCGACGACGAGGAATAATAAGTAGCACATATGCGAAAAATTCTCATCAATAGAGAAAAAATCATTCGGACAGGGAAACAAATTTTTATTGTTTTAGGACTTATCTTTTCTGTTTTGTTGGTTACAGCCAATACCTCATTACCGTTTTGGATGCTTTATGATTTGGGAACTTCGGAACAAAATGATTCATTAGTGCCGCCTAAATATTTGGTGCTGATGGGAGGTAGCGGGATGCCGGGAGCAGATAATCTGATGCGTATTTATTATTGTGCCGGCGTGGCAAAACAATATCCGCAAGCAGAGGTGTATATTGCTTTGCCGGGCGATACGCTAGACTCGTGTTCCGATGTGTCGAAGATAAAAAAAGAGATGGTGTTGCACAAAGTGGAAGCAAAGCGTATTCATTTTGCCATAAACGGTTTAAACACGCGTTCGCAGGCATTGGAGTTGGCAACATTAATCGATACCGCTTCAAATATTACTGTCATTACTTCGCCGGAACATATTTATCGTGCCGTAGAATCATTTCGAAAAGTAGGATTTCGGCATATTAGAGGCATTCCGGCTTTTGGGAAACCAAACGATACGGCTCTGGAATTTGATGATGACTATGGAGGGAAGTCGTTTGTGCCGAATATTGGCGAACATATTGGCTTGCGATATCAATTTTGGGTGCATCTGAATTATGAGGTGCGAGTGTTTCGGGAATATGTCGCTATTTTTTATTACAAGATAAAAGGATGGATTTGAGAGTGAAAACGGAATGTTAAATTTCGTTAATACCGGCAACGAAAAAAATATTGAAAAGTTTAAGTAACTATATTTGTTATTAAAAAAATAAAAATTCTAAACCAATGAAAAAAATAGCGTTATTTATGATGTTTTTTGGTGTTGTGTTTATGTCTGTAATGACAGGACAAACCAAAAAACCAAAGATTTCATTCAATGAAACCGCTCACGATTTTGGTAAGATAGATGCCGGAAAAGGAAAGGTGTCTTATACTTTTACTTATATGAATACAGGTGGCGATACACTCCGCTTGTCCAATGTGCGAACTTCGTGTGGTTGCACCGTGTCGAAATGGTCAAAAGATCCGATACCTCCGGGAGGAACAGGGAAGTTAGTGGCTATCTTTAATCCGCATGGTCGTTCGGGAGCTTTTCATAAAACAGTTACAGTAACAAGTAATGCCGTGAATCCGACAGTGGTGTTGAAATTGTATGGTCAGATAAATCCGAAACCTCGCACCGTTGCTGATGATTTTCCGCAACGCTTCCATCAGATACGAATGAAAACCAATCATTTGGCATTTTCAAACATTAAAAATACGGAAGTGAAAACAGACTCGTTGGCAATAGTAAACAATTCGGCCGATACGGTGAAGCTGGGAATAGAACGCATTCCGGCACATTTGACAATAAAATTTATGCCCTCCGAAACATTATTGCCACATCAAAAAGGACATATTGTAATTACTTATGATGCCGCAAAGAAAAACGATTGGGGATTCCTTATCGATAGAATGTATCTGACTATCAACGGAAAACGCATTACCAACAATCGCTTAATAACAAGTGCTACCATTCACGAAGATTTTTCGAAACTGACAGAAAAAGAACGAAAAAAAGCACCGCATATTCAATTTGAATCGACAAAATTTAATTTTGATACCATTACGCAAGGCGATAAAATTACTCACGAGTTTAAATTTAAGAATACAGGAAAAAGCGACTTAATCATTCGGAAAATGAAAACCAGTTGCGGATGTACTGCCAGTTTGGTGGAGTCGAAGATTATTCCAAAAGGAAAATCATCATCGATAAAAGCTATTTTTAATTCCCGCGGAAAAACCAATCATCAGCATAAGACAATTACGGTGATTACCAATGATCCCGACCATCCGACAACGCGGTTGGAAGTAACCGGTTTTGTAAAACATTCGGGACCAATTCATCCCAAAGGCGTGAAGATGGTGAAGCCAAAAAATAAAAAGCCGAAACACTGACAGGTTCGGACTGACAATTTTTCCGTGAAAAAATGCAAAAGTCAAATAGTTTCGTATTATTTGACTTTTGTTTTATGGTTGGAATAATTTTTGAAAAATGGCGAGCACGAAAAAGATTTTTAAACTATGGAGAATTTGAAATATTTAAATTCATATCAGGATTTGGAGACAGAATTGAAGACAAAAGATGAGGTTTATCTTTTGTTGTATAAGAAAGGCTCTGATTTGAGTGAATGTGCCGTGAAAAATATTTCCGATTCAATGGATTCCGTAAAAGAGAGTCTTTTTTTTGTCGATGTGTCGCAAGTGCGTGATATTCACCCTGTTTATAATATTACTTCGGTGCCTTCGTTGTTGCAATTCAACAATGGAACATTCCAAAAAGTATTTAAAGGGTGTAATGCCCCTTCGTTTTATAAATCGGTATTCGAAAATCTGACAACATCAACGGGATTCGATGGTTCGGAAAAACCACGGAAACAAGTAACGGTTTATTCTACACCGTCGTGTTCGTGGTGCAACAAATTGAAACAATATTTGCGAGAATCCAATATTCCGTTTCGTGATGTCGATGTATCAAAAGATCCTGCTGTCGCTCAAAATTTGGTAAAACAAACAGGACAACAAGGTGTTCCGCAAACCAATATCAACGGACAGTGGATTGTGGGATTCGATAAACCGAAAATCGACAAATTATTAGGTATTAATGGTTAAATCAAAAAAAATATAAAAATTAGGAGGATGAAAAAATGAAAGAAATGTTACCGGTCAATCAAAATGTATTGTTGGAAATAGAAGACGAAAAAGAACAAAAAACAGAAGGGGGAATCATTATTCCCGATACCGTGAGTAAAGAAAAACCTATGATGGCAAAAGTGGTTGCCATGGCCAATATCGAAAACCCCGAAATCAATGTGGGAGATACTGTAGTGTATAAAAAATATTCGGGCACCGAGATAGAGCTGGACGGCAAAAATTATTTGATTATTCAGTATGCTGATTTATTGGCAAAAGTAAACGAAACAGAGGCTATATAAGTTTTTAGGTTTTTTACGAGAAAATTTAAAAGCCGAAAGTGTCAGAAAACGAATTGACACTTTCGGCTTTTTTGTGATGAATTAGTTTTTTATTTGAGTCTTTCCAATTTTCGAATAATACTGGATGAAGTGATAAATTCTTCCAACGATTCGCAACCCGATGACAACAATTCGTTTTTGTTGCCGTGCCAACGATTTTCACCTTTGTGAATGAAAAGAATATGATCACCGATTTCGACCATAGAACTTAAATCATGGGTGTTGATGATGGTGGTCATGTTGAATTCATAGGTT
>CAZSHT010000015.1:4394-18835 GCA_964606715.1 uncultured Bacteroidales bacterium | reverse complement strand
CATCAACATTATGATTATATTATTTTTGATACGCCTCCTTTAGCTTTGGTTACAGATGCTCTCCTTCTAAATAAATATACAGACGCCAACTTATTTGTTATTCGACATAATTATTCTCCAAAAGATGTAATACCATTTATAAATCAACTGGCTGATAATAAAAAACTAACATCTATCTCCATAGTCGTCAATGACTTAAAAGTAAATGCCCATTATGGATATAAATCAGCTTATCGATACAGTTACAGCTATGGATATAACTACGGATATGGATACGGATATGGCAATTACGGACAAGGTTATTATTCCGATGATAATGAGAAAAAGCACAAATCTTCTTTTTTAAGTCGCTTGTTCAAAAAATAGATTGTCTTATTTTCAAACTTATTATATAAAACATATCGAAAGTTTATAAGGGAGAGACTATCCTATTGTATTTTTTTTTACTTTTGGAGGATATTAAAATAAATTATCATGAAACATTTTGATCCTGCAACCAATTTATACAATGCTCAAATTGAAGACACACATTCCGGTGTCAATCCTTCAATCTCCGATTCAGCCACCTACTATTTTGATTCGGGTGAAGCTATGACCGATTGCTTTCACGGCGAATTGGAAGCTTTTTTATACAGTCGCCATTGGAACCCGACAAATCTTAATCTTTCGAAAGCTCTTGCTGCCATGGAAGGCACTGAAGCCGGTTGGGTTACCGGCTCTGGTATGGCTGCAATAACCGTAACACTTCTTCAACTTTGTTCTACCGGAGACCATATCATATCAAGTATGACAACCTACGGTGGCACTTTTGCCTTTATGAAAAACTGGTTGAAACGCTACAATATCGAAGTTTCATTTGTCGACATCACCGATTTAGATGCCGTAAAAGCAGCTATCAAACCAAATACAAAGTTGATTTATACCGAAACAATGACAAATCCGTTGTTGCAAATATCCGATATCCCTGCATTAAGCGATATTGCCCACAACAACAATCTTAAATTAGTTGTTGATAACACTTTCACGCCAATGATATTCTCACCTGCCAAGTTAGGTGCCGATATTGTTGTTTACAGTATGACAAAATTCATCAATGGAAAAAATGATGCTACCGCAGGTGCAATCTGTGCTTCCAACGATTTTATAAACGGCCTTATCGATTTAAACGATGGCACCGCAATGTTACTCGGTCCGGTTTTAGATCCTCTTAGAAGTGCCAATATTTACAAAAATCTTTTCACTCTGCATATCCGAATGCAAAAACATAGTGAAAATGCTTCGCACTTGGCAAAAAGGCTCAAAGAAGTCGGATTTCATGTAAATTATCCCGGACTCTCCGAACACCCCGGACATGAAACAATGAAACGCACCATGAACACAGATTACGGTTTTGGTGGCATGATTGCTATTGATGTAAAAGACGCTAAAACAGCTAGTAAATTTATGGCTAAGATGCAAGAAAAAGGCGTTGGTCATCTAGCTGTCAGTTTAGGGTATTTCAAAACATTATTCAGCAACTCCGGGAAAAGCACCTCCTCCGAAGTTCCTGAAGACATCCAACAAAAAATGGGACTTTCCGAAGGTCTCGTTCGTTTCTCTGCCGGTCTCGACCAAGATGCCGAATTACTCTTCCAACGCATCAAAGAATCACTGGAAGAACTAAACATTATATAAATGACCTACAAACGCATTTTGCTCAAACTCAGTGGTGAGTCATTGGCAGAAAAAGGCTCTAATGGCATCTCGGCCAACCGCTTGCAAGTTTATGTAAAACAAATACAAGATGCTCTCTCATTAGGAACTCAAGTCGGTATCGTACTTGGCGGTGGCAACTTATTCAGAGGCGTTTCGGGAACACAGCAAGGCGTTGATCGAGTACAAGGCGATTATATGGGTATGCTTGCTACCGTTATCAATGGACTAGGACTTCAATCGGCATTGCAACAAGCCAATATTTCGGCAGAATTGTACACTGCTTTTGAGGTTGGGTTCATCAACAAACCATTCATCAAACATCAAGTTGTTGCTGATTTGGAAGCAGGAAGAGTTACCATTTTTGCCGGTGGCACGGGAAATCCGTTTTTCACGACCGATAGTGCTGCTGCATTAAGAGGTATTCAAATAGAAGCCGATATTTTACTCAAAGGTACACGCGTTGACGGTGTATATTCTGCCGACCCTGAAAAACATTCAAACGCCACAAGATACGACACCCTATCTTTTGATGAAGTCATCGAAAAGCAACTGGAAATAATGGATATGACTGCGTTTACCCTGTGTCGCGAAAATCAATTGCCGATTCTTGTATATAATTCGGAAGATGATGAAAATTTGCTTCGTATTTTAAAAGGAGAGAAAATAGGAACTGTCATTCGATAAATTTCAAATAAAATCCAATAAAAAAGGCTCCAATCATTTCAGGAGCCTTTTTTATAAATCAATTTTGTTACTCATCAGTTAACCATCATCGGCATAAGAAGCATCAAAATCGTTTCATTTTCATTGTCATTATCCACCGGATATACGACACACGCTCGTGATGGTTCAGAAAGTTCCATTAAAATCTCTTGTGTTGTGAGGTTGTTAATGATTTCGAGTAAAAATGTCGATTTAAATCCTATCTCTATCGGATCACCTTCGTATTGCACATTCATTGTTTCTTTTCCGGCTATCGAATAATCGATGTCTTGTCCTTCAATTATCATTTTTGAATTTGCAATTGTTAATTTTATTTGATTGGTACTGGAATTTGTAAAAATAGAGACGCGTTTCAGCACATCGGCAAAATCGGTTCTAACGGCTGTCATTTTTTTATTGTTTTCATCTGGTATTACAGCCGAATAATTAGGGAATTTTCCTTCTACCAATTGTGCTACTACCTCAATGGTATCGAAATGAAAGAAAATATTCTTTTCATTGAAGTGCACTTCCACCTCATCGTCGGTCATTGGAATGATACTACGCAATAATGACGCTGTTTTCTTCGGTAAAATAAATGATGACATTAGTTTATTATCAATATTCAGATAGGAATATTTCACCAACTTATGAGCATCCGACGCAACCATATTCAATTGGTCTTCAAGTATCTCAAAGAAAATACCGTTCATTGCCGGCCTGTATTCATCATTTGCCGTAGCAAACAAAGTACTCTGGATACCTTTTGCCAACACTTCGGCTTTCAATTTAAACACCTGAGCATCAACATCTTCTATGTTTGGAATTTTAGGATAATCATCGGCTTGTTCGCCCATCAGCATATATTCTCCTTTGCTGTTGCGAACCTGAACAGACAGTCCTGTTCCTTCTTCATTAGATATGGTTTTGAAAAATAACGGTTGTTCGGGCAAACCTTTCAAAAAATCAACCAAATGTTTCGACTCTATGGCAAAAGCTCCTTCTTCGTTGGCATTATCTACATCCAACTCCGTTCGAAAAGAAGTCTCCAAATCGGTAGCCGTAATTTTCAGATGATTATCTTTTATTGTAAATAAAAAATATTCTAAAATCGGCAATGTAGGCTTTGCTTTCAAAACCTTACTGGCTATTTGTAATTGCTGATTCAATTGACCACTTGATACAATAAATTCCATTGATTCTATTTTTATTTGTTGGCTTACAAAATTAAGCGAGACACTATGTCTTTTATAACGAAATACTGTTATTTTTTCAACATTCTATCAACAAATCAAAGCATCTTCGATTTACCGCAAAATTATTTCTTGTCGGCAATTTTTTCTTGTGGTATAAAATCCGAAATAGTCTTTGTCAACGGGTCAAACACATAGTATTGCACCATTACCCAAATAGAATCTTGCGGAATATAACCATACATATTATCCAAATCATATTTCGGCATATTGGGCAACGATGCTTTGGGAGTATCCTTATCTTGTAATTTTTTATAATTTCGAATAGTTCTTATTCTACCTTTTACATCGACTACGGTATAAACCATCAACGGTTTTGCATGATTCATTGAATCGATCAAAGTTTTTGGAAGCGAAGTCATAATATGATCATAGTTGATATTTTTAAATCGGGCAATAAATTCCTTAATCGCCAAAGTATCAAAATTTGTTATCTCCTGTCGGTCTTGCAGACGAATAAGCTTGTAATGATTATTCTCATTTTCTATTTTAAACGATTTTTCCGGTGTTTCCGGATATTCCACTTGCACCGATTTTATTTGCGGATAAGCATAATTAAAAATACTATTGGTCCGCCATGCCAATTCCATCGTTCGAAAACGCGGTGTCAGATAGCCTAAAAATCCGGGAAGTTCTACGACCATTGGGACAGAAGACCCTTTGAGCAACATAAAAGTTCCCGTGTGCGATTGAGTAGGACCACCCACATAATAAGTTTTCAGCAAACGCTCTCCGGCATACACTTCAACTTTTGTCGATTGATTCGACAAGCGTTTTATTTCCGTATTAAATGACGAATGTGGCACCGGATATTTCACTTCCATACCGAAGAATGTCTCTAAGAGTAAATTAACCAAATCTTGCCGTGCTTTGAATTTTTCGTTTACTGTCCACGAATTGTCCGGTTGTCGTTCCAACAAAATTTTGTTTTTCTCCTTATCGACCATAAAAATTTTTGTAATGGAAGCGGTATCTTCAATAGCAAAATCTCGTAATTCTTTTTTGAGTGTTGTCGTTTTATTTTTCAGGATAAATAATGTCAAAACGCCGGTTAGCAACAACAATAAAAAAATATATATTCTGTTTTTTTTCATCTGATAAAATCTTTAATTTCTCACTTTATACTTTTTCCGGGTAATGAACATATAAAAAATCCCCAACAACAATAACAAAATAATCGGTGATAATAAATTTATCCATTGAATCAAAGAACGATTTTTTGCCACAATCGTTTTGTCCAACAATCGTAATTTTATATCCTTGGCACGCACCGACAAAAGTCCTACATCGTCCATCAAATAGTTGACGGCATTCAAGATAAAATCCTTATTTCCATAAGATTGTCCCGTATATTTATCATATCCCAACGGATACGGGACCACTTGACCTTTCACATGATGAATTTGATTTTTAATCACATCACCGTCAGCTACTACAATCATTTTTGTAGGACGCACCGATTTTTCCTGAAAAGCAATTTCTTTGTTCTGCTCTATCTCCGGTGGAATACGATGGGCATATAATGATTTGAACGAACCTTCCAAAAGAACTGCCGTAGGCACATACGACAATAAAAACATATTGGCATCGGGGCGTTTATTCAGAGCAGCAGAAATACTTACTTGCACCGGCACATTCAACAATCGTGTATATTTCGAAGTCGTCAGTAAGATTGTTTTCTTCACCAACCCGTCATCACCAACCGTATCGATACTGCTTGTAAAATTTCCTTGAACCAAATTAATATTTTTGGTAATAACCGATTTATTCGATGGAATCATCAAGGGTTCATACACCCACGGAAATAAATCAAATTTCGGGTCGGTGCCAGCTATTGAAGTATTAATAGGAATGGCCGAACATTGCAAATCTTGTATCAAATCAGGATTGATACGCACACCGTATTGAAATAACATACGCGACAAATTGATATGCCCCACCATATCCATTGCCAAAAACATATTTTTATCGGCCAAACTGTCCAAATCGGCATTGGTTCCATCGACCAACCACAACACTTTTCCTCCCTTCATTATATATTGGTCTATAATGAATTTATCGAATTTATCTATTTTTGAACGCGGTGCCGGAATGATAATAGCCTCATAGTCCTTTAATGCTTTCAATTGATGATTTATAGTCAACAAAGTAATTTTATAATCATTTGACAACGACTCCAATATATCGCGTAAATAATCGACTTCCAACTCACGATGTCCTTGTATAACCGCTATTGACTTTTTCTTTTCCAAGCGTAATTTATACAATGCATTTATCAGCTTATATTCTAAATCTTGCACCGAAGCATTTAAATTTTCATCGGGTGTTTTGTTGAGAGCTTGTTCCAAGAAATTAATAGGAAAATCTTTATTTTTAAACGACATAATAGCTCCCGGAAACAATATTTTTTCGCTTTTTACTCCGGCCGACGATTTTTCATATACCGTTATCGGATCAAGACCTTGCTTATAGAGCTGATTGTAAATATCTTTCCGTCGTTTTTCATCATACGAATTTAAATTGACAAATTTATATTGCACATTATCGCCACCATAGATACGAAATTCATCTAACATATCGTGCAACGCTTTTCTCAGGCGTTGAAAACCGGCCGGCATCTCTCCATCAAGATAAATTTTCACAAACACCACATCATCAAGATTCGATAAAATATCTTTGGTCGTTTCATTCAAGGTATAGCGATGCTCATCTGTCATATCCCAACGCGTAAACCAATAAGTTCCCATCACATTGGCAACCACTATTATCATCAATAAAATGATTAGTTCTATCAGATTTTGCCGTTTTAATGTATTTTTCTCCATAACAATTCTTTCATTATGCCCATTTACGGCTTTGTATTTTCACCCTCGACAAAAATAAAAACAAGGCTATCGCCGATAAAAAATAAATAACATCGCGTGAATCGATAACCCCTCTGCTCATCGACGCATAATGTTCACTTATTCCGAATGATACGATGATATTTCCTATTTCGCTCATCATTTTCAATCCTCCCAAGGCATCAAAGCCCATATAAAAGAAAAACGACAGTAACGCCGCCAGAATAAACGCCACTATTTGATTATCGGTCATTGCCGATGCAAAAACACCAATTGCCGAATAAACCGATGCCAACAAAAACAACCCGATGAATGAGCCAAATGTGCCTGCAACATCAACATTTCCGGTCGGCTCTGCCAAATAATAAACCGTAGAAAAATAAATCAATGTGGGCAACAAAGCCATCAAAACAATGGTTACCGATGCCAAAAATTTGGCCATCACCACTGTCATATCGCTAATGGGACGCGTCAGCAACAGCTCAATAGTGCCGGTGCGTTTTTCTTCGGCAAAGGTCTTCATTGTGATAGCCGGCACCAAAAACAAAAAAATCCACGGTGCCAAAATAAACAACGCATCAAGGTTAGCTTGTTGCATATCCATCACATTGAACTGCCCGGGAAACACCCATAAAAACAGTCCTGTGCCAAGCAAAAAAACCGCCAAAACAATGTAACCTATCAAAGAGTTAAAGAAAAAATTTATTTCTTTACGGAATAATGTCCACATTTTTCTTATTTTGCCTACAAAATTAACCGATTTTTCCGTTTTCATTCGGATTTAATACTTTTTAACAATGTTGCGAAAAGCTTTATATTTTTTATTCTTCCTCGTTGTTTTTCTGCAACTTTCTGCATCGGAAAAAAACTATACACAAAGCGATTCCGTCTATTACGCACAAGCCGTCAGCATTGAAGGAAACTACGGTTTTATCATTCCGCACCATTATTACATCAACTACCTCATCAAAAGCCACATTCCAAATTTCAACATCGAATATTTGCACCGTGTTGACGGTTCTAACGAATGGCATCATCTCAGGCATCTGCCCTATCTCGGTGGTGGGCTATATTATGCCAATTTGGGTAATCCCGACATTTTGGGTAATGTGTTGGCTCTTTATGGAAAAGTAGAAATGCCTGTCGGCACACACGGTTTGTCATACAGCATCAATGCGGGTATCAGCTATCTTACCAAAACATTCGTTCCGGTTGTCAATAATTACAACACCTGTATCAGTTCGCATTTGAATGTATATTTTCAACTGGCATTTTTATATCGTCTCACCCTCTCCAACCACTGGGAAATATTTCCGAAAATAAATATCACTCACTATTCCAACGGCAATTTCAAGGAACCCAATACCGGACTCAATGTTGCTTCTATCGGCCTGATAAGCCGTTATCGATGGCAACAAAAAACCACTATTCCTCTCGAAAAATCAACGATATTGCCATTTCAAAAATGGCAATATCGCCTCTTTACCGCCATCGGCAGTAAAGCCACTACCAAAGAACAAACCGCTCATTTTTTTGTCGGCGATTTAGAAGCAACTGCTCTTTTTCGTCTCAACAAAATCACCGCTTTCAATGGTGGCATTGATTATTTCTACGACGGTTCCGTAAAATCGTATCTGCGTTTCTTTCCCGAAATGACATTTTCTCCGGCCGATGCACATAAAACAGGATTTCACCTCGGCTACGAACCGTTTTGGGGTAAAACTTCCATCAGTATTGAAATGGGATATTATCTGTTTGACAAACTTAATATCGACGGTCGGTATTTTCACCGCGTAGGTCTCAACCATCATTTTTCAAAACACCTGCTGGCAAGTATCTCGCTAAAAACACATTTCTTTAAAGCCGAATATGTTGAATGGCGATTGGGGTATGAATTTTAGAAGGATAAGTAAAAACTTTTTGTAAGTTTGCAAGTCTATGTTTTTAGAAGTCAAACATACCAAGGAACAACAACGCGGTTGGATAGAAGTGGTTTGCGGCTCTATGTTTTCGGGAAAAACAGAAGAGTTGATTCGTCGTTTACGGCGTGCTCAAATTGCAAAATTGAAAGTAGAAATTTTCAAACCCTCTATTGATGTTCGTTATTCGGAAGAAGAAGTGGTTTCGCACAATGCCAATGCCATTCGTTCTACGGTAGTCGAAAATGCCAACAATATTTTATTGCTCACCGGCGATGTCAATGTTATCGGTATTGATGAAGCCCAATTTTTTGATGATTCATTGATAGAAGTCTGCAACACCTTAGCCGACAACGGCATTCGTGTTATCGTAGCCGGTTTGGATATGGACTACACCGGACAGCCTTTCGGTCCAATGCCTAAGCTGATGGCCATTGCCGAATATGTTACAAAAGTTCACGCCATTTGTGTGCGATGTGGTGAATTGGCTCAATATTCACACCGAAAAATTATAAGTAACCAATTGGTAGAACTTGGCGAAACCAATGAATATGAACCGCTTTGCAGAAAATGTTTCAACGAAGCGACCAAAACCACCAACCAATGATTCCCTATCCTTACAAAAGCGACGAAAGTAAAAAGCAACAAATCACCAAGATGTTCAATCATATTGCTTTCAAATATGATTTTCTGAACCACATTCTTTCGTTGTATATTGACAAATTGTGGCGAAAACGAACCGTAAAAATCCTTCGTGGTTACCTGTCGCACCCTGCCAACGAAATCCTTGATGTCGCCACCGGCACAGGACCTTTCGTTTATGACCTGCAAAAACTTAACCCTCAACATATTGTCGGCATCGACATTGCCAAAGAAATGCTATTGATTGCTGAAAAAAAGATACAACGCGACCACCTCACCAATGTGCAATTTATCCACGGTGATGCCGAAAATATGCCTTTCAAAGAAAATCAATTTGATTTGGCGACCGTTGCATTTGGTGTTCGCAATTTTGAAGACATCAACAAAGGCATTGCCGAAATTAACCGCATATTGAATACCGGTGGCACACTTGCCATTTTAGAGCTGACCGTCCCAAAGACATTTCCTGTCAAACAATTTTATTGGTTATACGCTCGCCTGTATATTCCGGTTGTCGGTCGTTTGTTTTCGAAAGACGATGCCGCCTATTCGTATCTTCCTAAATCTATTAAAGAATTTTCGGAAACTCTCGACATTAAACAAATTTTATCGGAAAACGGATTTGACAATTATATTGAAAAAAAATTGAGCTGTGGCATTGCGACATTATTCCTTGCACAGAAAACACATTAACGCTACTATGAGCCACGAAAACAAATACATTTGGGGAATCCATTCCATTGAAGAAGCATTGAATGAAGGTCAAGAATTTTCAAAAATCCTCATCAATCGCACTTCCCACAACAACAGCCTCAGAGCCATTGTGTCGCAAGCCAACAAACGCCATATCCCTATCCAAAAAGTGCCTATTCAAAAGCTCAATGCCATCACTCGCAAAAACCACCAAGGTATTGTTGGCATCATCTCTCCCATTGAGTTTTATTTGATAGAAGACCTGTTACCCTTGTTGTATGAAACCGGTAAAACGCCACTTTTTCTCATTTTAGATGGCGTTACCGATATGCGTAATTTCGGTGCTATTGTGCGGTCGGCAGCCGCAATGCAAGTCGATGCTATCATTTTGCCGGAAAGAGGCAGTGTCTCTATCGATGCCGATGCCGTAAAAACCTCTGCCGGCACTCTTTTTAAAATTAAAATAGCCCGTTACAAGAGTCTGAAATACATTGTTAATTTTCTTCGCAACAGCGGATTGGAAATCGTAGCAGCCACCGAAAAAGGTCGTGTGCCACTACCGTTGGCAGACCTCACCACACCACTTGCCATCGTAATGGGTGCCGAAGGGAAAGGCATCTCCGAAGAAGTGCTGAATCTCACCACACAAACTATTGTCATACCCCAAGCAGATGGCGTAGACTCACTTAATGTATCGGTAGCCACCGGCATTATCCTCTATGAAACACAACGCCAAAGAGCCGAAAATTAAAATTTGGGTATATTGTTTGTAACTTATTCGTCCACTCGTCGTTTTTAGAGCAAATCAAATCCAAAAGATGACTCTTCGCCAATACAACATTATTGTTAATCGCTTCTCCGACAATATTTTTCGTTTCATTTTGAAAAATCTTTCGGACAGAGCATTGGCAGAAGATTTTACCCAAGATACTTTTTCCATTCTTTGGATACATCATAAAGATGTCGATTTTGAAAAAGCCAAAGCCTATTTGTTCAAAACAGCTTTCAATTTGGTGATAGACAACAGCCGTCGACAAAAGACACGACTGAAATACCAATCGGAACAAGCATTTTTATCAAATCAAGAATCATTTTCTCATGACCACGACCATTTTGAGTTGCAAGAGATTCTTCAAGAAGCTGTCAATCAACTTCCGCCACAACAAAAAGCCGTTATCACTCTTCGTGACCTCGAAGGTTATTCCTACAAAGAAATAGAAGATATCACACACCTGAGCCAATCGCAGGTGAAAGTCTATATCTATCGCGGTCGCTTATTTTTGAAACAATATTTAGAAGCATTAGACTATCAACCGAAATGATAAACGAAACAAACTATATTGTCTATTTTGTTGATTTTGCTGAAAATCAATTGTCGAATGCCGACAGAGAAATGGTGCTTTCTTTTGTGGAAAGACACCCTGAAAAAAAGAACGAATTGCAAGATTTTATAAATGCTTCGTCACTTGTTTTGGAAAAATCTTCCGAAACAGCCAATTTTGATAATATCGATTTGTTCCGTTCCGAAAAAGAAGCCGATGACCTCCTGTGTGTAGCCTATTTAGAAAATGATTTACCGGCAACAGAAAAAAAACTTTTTGAGAAAAAACTTCTTCACGACGAAAAATTAAAATCAGCACTTACTTTGTTGCAACACACTTATCTGACTCCGTCATCTGCTCAGTTCACAAAAAAAGAGTCGTTGTTACAAACAAAAAAGATTTTTTGGTTGCCACAAGATATTGCCGCCGCCGCAATTCTTATTCTTTTCTTGGGAATAGGAAGTTATTTTTTCAGTAACCAAAATTTAAAATCATTTTCCGGTTCTTCATTATCACAACTAAAAACTTCTATTGCCACACCATCTAAAAAAATAACACGAAAAACAACACCCGCCGGTATCAAAACGGAAAACACCATAATCCCTGCTACAACAATCGCGATAAAGAAAAAAAAGACCGTTGCATTACGCGAAAACCCCAAAACCTGCTGTCATAAGATTAATCCACGAAGTATCGAAGCTATTGAGCTTCCCGACATTGCTTCTATCGAATTGCAACATAAACCCATCAGCATTCCAACGGAAATACCAAAACCCTCATCGACTAAACTCCAAAAGGAAAAAGACAACACCAAGACACTCAAAGAATTAATCATAGACAAAATCAACAAGTCAAAAAAGAAAAAGATTCAAATAGAATACGACAAAACAAAAAACACCATAAAAAGCTTAAAAATAAATACCCGTTTTTTATCTCTAAACAAAAAAATCTAACACTATGAAAACAAAAATCTTCACCCTCGGAATTTTATTATTATTTGCCTCATTTGCCTCGGCACAAGAAGTTGATACCATACCATACGACTCAACAGAAATACAATATGACACCACTCGTGTCAGGCTCAACAAACATACTATCGTAAAAATCATCACAGAACACGACAACACCGAAACTTGCGACTCGGATTCATCATCACATGGTCATGGTTATTTGCCACCACATTGGGCAGGCTTTGGATTAAGTGTAAACACATTGGTATCACCAAGCGGTGATTTTAATTACAGCAATGATCCGAATTTAGATTTAAATTACGGAAAATCGTGGTCTTTCAATCTTAATTTTGCCCAATTTTCATTGCCTATCATCAATAATAACTTTGGTCTCGTTACAGGTTTAGGGTTTTCGTTTAAGAACTACCAATTTATCAAATCAAACCTAACCCTCACAAAAACAGACACTTTAGGATATTTCCTCGACCAAACACAGTCATATAAAAAATCGAAATTAACAACCGCTTCGCTTATCATGCCGATATTATTTCAAATCAGAACGAACAAAGACTATTACCTTCTCTTTGGTGGTTACGGAACACTCCTAATGGCATCTCATTCTAAACAAAAAAGCGGCGAAGGCGACAAACTGAAAAACAAAGGATTCACCTATCTTACGCCAATAAATTACGGCGCTATGATACGCCTCGGACACCGTAATTTTTCTATCTTTGCCACTTATAGTCTACTACCGGTCTTCAAAAAAGACAGAGGTCCGGAAGCCTATCAATTGGATTTTGGATTTCAATTTGATTTTTAAACCCATAAAAAACAACCCCTATGAACACTCAAAAAATTTTAGGCTATTTCCTGATTATCTTGGTTGTCTTGGTTACGATTGTATCGTTGCTTGCCATTTGGGATATCATCGAATTACATAATATTACCGGAAAACTTTTCAAATCGTTATTTGCCATTTTTATCTCTTCGGCTGTCTTATTGTTTATCTTCAATGTGATAATGGGTAATAACGACAATAAGAAAATCAACTAAGACTTTTTATTTTACGACAACAGACTGATCGTTAGTCTGTTGTCGTCTGTTTTTCGTTTGGCAAAAAGAACACAACGGGAATAGCTAAAACAGAAAGGATGCCGGCTATCATAAATGTTGTTGTCAGTCCAACAGCATCACCCGAAATACCTACCAACAACACCAACAACGAATTGACACCAAAATTGATTGTCATATAAATACTATTGACAAATGCCGGACGGGAAGTCTTCTGGTCTTGAAACAACGCCAACAATACCGGTCCTTGCGCAAAAATTAACATTCCTTCTATAATGAGGATAACGATTGCCAACCACGATTGTGACAATAAAAAAGCACCCATCATCACCGGTGTTAATATTGCCGCTATCAACAAAGTTTTTCGTTTTCCTATTCTATCGGACAATGAACCTGCCCAGAAAGTGCCTCCTGCTCCCGCCAATTGAAAAATTGACAATGAGATACCTGCCAACCACAACGATTCACCATTTTGTGTTAAAAAAATAGGCAGATATAAAGTTAATGCTGCTCGCACTCCGGCACGAAACAAAATATAAAGTCCGGCAACCGTAAAAATAGGAACTAACATTTTTATCTCCCGTCGCTCTATCTTTTGGTGCGTAGGTTTTTCTTTGGCACTCACAATATCCGACACATTTCGCAATTTCACATACAACAATACCGATGCGGCAATACCCAAAGGCATCAATTTATAAATACCTTCCAATCCCCACCATCCTACTGCCGTCATTACCAACAGCGGTCCCAACGAACGCGCCAATTCACCGCCAAACATATAATAGCTCATGCCTCGCCCTGTGCTGTCGCCCGACACGCGTTTTATAGCCACCGGTGCCGGCACATGAAACAACGATGCACTGATACCTGAAACAAACAACAAAATAAGCAAAACAGTATATGAGGGTGCCAATCCCAACAAACTCATAGCTATACACGAAACACCGGGCATTAGAATAATAAGGTATTTCACACAAATTCTGTCGGCCACCACACCTATCAACGGATTGAATAAAGATGGCACTTTCCGAACAATATCAAGCAATCCGACAAGCGACAATGAGATGCCTAATTTTTCTATCAACAACGGTAATAGAGGGGCTAAAAACGAAGTATATACATCGTGAAAGAAATGCCCCAACGACAAAGTGATGACCTGCGATTTTTGAAATGTCGTTTTCATTGGATTTATTATAACGGCAAAGATAAAAAAAAGAGTATCTGCGTGTGGCAGATACTCTTTTTCTCTCAGATTATTTATTTTCTTTCAGAACTATTTTTCTTGATTCTTTTCAATCAACACTTTGCGAGATAATTTCAAGCGACCATTATTGTCGATATGCAATAATTT
>CAZSHT010000015.1:0-4294 GCA_964606715.1 uncultured Bacteroidales bacterium | reverse complement strand
CATAAGACTGCACGGTTTTGACTTTCCCCATATATACTTCACCAACTTCCGGCACCGCTATAATTTCTTGAATTTTAGCATACGCTTTATCCATATTCTCTTGATCGAAACCTGAAATTTCAACAACGCCCTTATCTTCTAAAGTGTCGATACTGATAATCGTATCGGTTTTTTCTTGTAATGCTTGTATATTTTTACCGCCCGGACCAATGATGGCTCCTATCATATCTTTCGGCACATCAATACGCATCAATTTAGGTGCATGTTCTTTGTAATGTTCTCGCGGTTCGCTGATAGTTTTCATCATTTCACCCAAGATATGCAAACGACCTTCTTTGGCTTGTGCCAATGCTTTTCCCAATATCTCATACGACAGACCGTCTATTTTGATATCCATTTGTGTGGCCGTGATGCCGTCTTTTGTTCCTGTTACTTTAAAGTCCATATCTCCCAGATGGTCTTCATCACCCAAGATATCGGAAAGGATAGCATATTTTCCTGTTTCCTTGTCGGTAATCAATCCCATGGCAATACCCGAAACAGGTTTTGTAATTTTCACGCCGGCATCCATCAAGGCCAATGTCCCTGCACAAACTGTTGCCATCGAAGAAGAACCGTTCGATTCCAATATGTCGGAAACAATACGAATAGTGTATGGATTGATATTTCCATCTTCGGGAATGACATGTTGTAGGGCACGACGCGCCAAGTTTCCATGTCCTATCTCACGACGCCCTGCTCCACGGTAAGGTCTGGCATCACCGGTAGAAAACGGTAAGAAATTATAATGCAAAATAAAATTATCTGTTCCTTGATAAAACGCACCGTCTATCGATTGTGCATTGAGTTGCGTTCCCAGTGTTACCGTTGACAATGATTGTGTTTCGCCTCGTGTAAAAACAGCCGAACCATGAGCCGAAGGCAATACATCTACTTCGCTCCAAATAGGACGAATCTCATCTAATTTTCGACCGTCTAACCGAATGTTTTCTTTTAAGACCAAATCACGAGCGGCTTTCTTGTGCACATCATGGTAATAGCGTGCTATCAAAGATTCATTGATTTCACCTTCCGGATTTTCAGTTTTCAGTTGTTCTATAAAATCTGTCAATACTTGCTCAAACGCTGCTGAGCGTTCGTGTTTATCGTTGATAGTTTTAGCTGCTACAGCATAAGTCTTATCATAAGTTTCTTTGAAGACACGAGCTTTCAATTCTTCATCGTTCTCTTCGTGGTCGTAACTTCGTTTTTCGGTTTTTCCGGCGACTGTTTCCAAATCTTTTTGTGCCTGACATTGTATTTTTATAGCTTCGTGGGCTATTTTCAAGGCTTCTACCATTTCGTCTTCCGACACCTCTTTCATTTCACCTTCGACCATCGAAATGTCACTCATCGTTGCTCCTACCATCAAATCAATATCGGCATTTTCCAATTCCGACTGCAACGGATTCACTTTGTATTCGCCATTAATGCGAGCGACTCTCACTTCCGACACCGGACCGTTGAACGGAATATCGGAAACCATAATTGCTGCCGAAGCGGCAAAACAAGCAAAAGCATCGGGTGGCACCTCTTTATCGCCCGAAATTAAATCGACATTGACAAAAGTTTCGGCATGATAATCATCGGGAAACAATGGTCGTAATGCTCTGTCGATAAGACGAGACACTAAAATTTCATGTTCCGAAGGACGCGTTTCGCGTTTGATAAACCCACCGGGGAAACGACCAAGAGCCGCAAATTTTTCGCGATAATCACACGATAATGGTAAAAAATCGACATCGGCACGAGCCGTTTTTGCAGAAACGACTGTTGCCAACAACATTGTGTTACCCATTCTTAATACGACAGAACCGTCTGCCTGTTTGGCCAATTTGCCTGTTTCGATAGTAATTTCTTGTCCGTCGGACAAAATTGCTGTTTTGTTAAATACTTGCATAATTTGTTTTGTATAAATTGGAATAATAAAATAAAAGGCAAGTATTCACCTTGCCTTTTATCTTGTAATAATTAACTTGATTAGCGTCGCAGACCTAAATCGGCAATCAGACTACGATAGCGTTCGATATCGATTGCTTTTAGTTTGTCTAACAAACGGCGTCTTTTTCCTACCATTTTAAGTAGTGCGCGTTCGGTGCTGTAATCTTTCTTGTGTTCTTTCAAATGGGCGGTCAAATGTTTAATACGAGTTGTAAACAAAGCCACTTGTGATTCATACGAACCGGTATTTGTTTCTGCCTTTCCGTATTTCTTGAAAATTTCTTTTTTCTCTTCTATTGTCAGGTAATTCATTTGTGTTTATTTTTTTTCCTCTAAAACGAACTGCAAAGATATTACTTTTTTTGGTTGGAAAAATTATTTTTAAGAAAAAATAGTTTATTGTTTTACGACCAACCTATTATAAAACCAAAGTGCCACAGCCGCTACTATCCCTATACCAAAAATAACAATCCAAATAAACGACGGATGATACGAAGTCCACAAATAATCGGTAAGCTGATGCGGTGACATGTGCATTGTCGCGGCGGCCTTGTTGAACAATTCGTGATGCGACAAGTTTTCATCGACAGCAATTCCTCTCTTGGCCAATTCTTTGAGTAAGATACTATGCTTGTCGGCCATTATCTGATATACATTTCCTGAAATGATACCGGCAAACACATTTCCCAAAAATACGGGGATAAACGAATAGCCCATATACAATGCTTTTTTGTCGCCTGAAGCGATACGACCAATATATTCCGTAATCTTCGGTGAAGCCGTCATTTCGCCTACGGCAAACACAAACAAAGCCACCAAGATAAAAGTTACATCTTGTGTCATCAATGTCAAAGCCATTCCTACGGAACTCACCACAAACCCCGCTATCATTGTATTCAACGGTTTCCACCGCATCACCAGTGATGAGATAAACACCTGAAAGAGAATGATAAACATAGCATCAAAATTGGTGATAAATTCGGGATCCATCCGGCCGTGTTCGGCATAATTACGCGCTACAAACGGAATCGTTGATTGAAAAAAACGATACATCACTGTGGTATCTACCCACTGGCTGATAAATACGGGCAAAGTGAAAAACAATTGGTTATACATTGTCCAAAATCCTGCCACTATCACCAGAAACAAGACAAACTTCACATCGGCAACCACCACGCCGATATTGTGAAATACGGTTTTGACGGATTGGCTGAAAGATTCATCATTTTTTGTCCGGTCGGGTTCTTTGTAAAACAATAGCAATATGAAGTTAATGGCAATGATTCCCGCCGACAAATGAAATACGACATCATAAGATGCTCCTTTGAACAAAAGTGTCAGCATCGGACCTAAGAAAGCTCCCAAATTGACCATCATATAAAAAATGCCAAACCCTATGGAAGCTGTTTCGTCGGTTGTCGTTTTGGCTATGGTCGCCGAGATAATGGGTTTGAATAAGGCAGCTCCCAATGCCAAATAGAGATACATCAAAAAAACCCCCGTAAAACTGTGAAACATCGGCAACAACAAAAATGCCGACACATAAACGGAAAATGCCAATATCAAGACTTTCTTATAGCCGTATTTGTCGGCTATGGAACCTGTAATCACCGGCAAGAAATACAAAATACCGGTACCGATTCCCATTATCCAACCTTTTTGTGCTTGCGTAAATTCCAATCCTCCCAAATCGGAAGACTTGGTGAGATAATTGGCAAACAACATAAAAAAGCCATACCATGCAAAGCGTTCGAACAACTCAATAGTATTGGCTACCCAAAATGTGCGAGGAAACTTATTTTTCATGCCGGCAAAAGTAAGAAAAAAATTTTGAGGTAATGCCTTACTGTTTCTTTATCGGTTTTGGGAAAAATAGTAACAGACAATAGCGATTTTAATTATTTACAATCAAAGTCAAATCGTTAATCTTTTTGAGAATATTTATAATGTTTGACAAAGAAGTCCTTTTTACAAATTGTTAAACCAAAATCTTCTAATTGATTTTTTATGTTATTGATATTATTATCCTTTTTTATAACAAATGAAAACTTATCATTATAATTCTTAGTAGTGCTTACTTCTTCATCTACGATTGAGCCTAGAGCATTTGCTATTTCGCTTATATTCATCGATTTTATCATTAATTGATTGTTAGCAATTTTATAATATCCGTTTTTTAGAGAATCCTTGTTTTTTTCAAGTTTTTCATTATTATACACATCGAGCATATAGACATCTTCCTTAACCTTAGACATTGTTTCTTTTATTTTATATATTTTTAAAATATCGTTTTTAATTTTTAAAAAAATAGAAT
>CAZSHT010000014.1:0-19252 GCA_964606715.1 uncultured Bacteroidales bacterium | reverse complement strand
GGTCATTATTTAACAAAATTAAGAACAAGAATAAGAGTTGATATTGAGCTGAATATGATTGAGATAAGAGGTGCATTTAATCTGAAATTTTTATTTCTGACGGGAGGAACATAAATGATGTCATTGGGTTGAACATAATATTTCTCTTGTGTGAAAACATCATCATTTGTTAAGTCAATAGTGATTGATGAAATTCCTGTATCACTTTGGTGAATGAGTTTGATTCTTTTTCTGTCGCCAAAATCGGTTAAATCTCCTCCTTGTCCAAGTGCTTCCAAAAAACTAAGGTTTCTATCGTAAGTATAAAATGCACCAGGGTGTTTTACTTCACCTAATAAAGTAATTTTATAGCTTAAAAATTTAACATTAACAGTCATATCATTAAAATATTGAGAAATAGCTTTAGTAACTACTTGTTCTGCCGAATCAACGGTTAAGCCTTCTACTTTAACATGTCCGACTAATGGAAGATTAAGTTCCCCATTGTTATTGATACTGTATCCTTTAAGATATAAGCTGCTACGACTATAACTATAGTTAGATTGATTTATGGGAACAAATAAGGAATTTATCTTTTCATTTGGACTTTGAACCATAAGGTATAGTAAATCGCCTTTTTTTAAGGTGATATCTTGTTTTTTTATATTGAAAACAGTTGTGTCATAGGAAGCTGAAGAGTTAAAATAAATCATCTTTTTATAACTTGTGCAAGACGAAGTAAAGAGAATAATAAGGCTTCCGAGTATCAATAAAAACCGTTGTTTCATAGGTTGTTTGAAATGTGAAAAAACAAAAGTAATAAAATCATATGAATAAAAAGCATTATCTATTACAGATAATGCTTTTTATGGAAATATTGTTTTTATAAGATTATTTAAAAACAATATTTGTTTTCATCAATTAGTTTATCGGCAATACGACGACGAGCATCTTTAATGTTTACGCGTTGCAAATGACCGAGCTTCCATGTGGCGGATATGAGTTTGTCATAATCATCATCGGCAAAAGAAGATATTGAATCAATAGCTCTGTTGACAATGGTCTTGGTAGCTTCATAAATAAAAACATCTAAGATGTCTTTATAATAAGGAAGCATCTCTGTTTGTTTATGTTCTTCTATTTTTTGCACACGCAATAAAGTCGATTCTGCCATATAGACATTTTGTATCATATCCGACAGGCTCATCATAATTTCCTGTTCGGTTCCAAGTTGTTTTTTTAATTTGTTTTGAGCAGCGGTGAAAATTAAGATAGTTAAGTTTTTCAGATTCTTTATATGTGCAGAATAATGGTTATAATAACCTTCACCGGAAGCAATAGGAAGGTTGTCGATGGTATCGTATAATTCATTTCCTATACCAAACAAATCATAATCACCGCGTTTGATAAATTTCAAAAGTGTGTCGATGATAACCATTCGGTTTATCTCATTTGTTCCTTCAAATATTCGATTGATACGAGAATCACGATAGCTTCTGTCGACCGGTGCTTCTGCCGAAAATCCCATTCCTCCGTATATCTGTACGGCTTCATCTACAATATAGTCGAGTGCTTCCGAACCAAAAACTTTTAAAATGGCAGCTTCGATAGCGTATTTTGAAATAGCATCAATTTCGGCAGGACCTTTTTCCATTCCGTTAGACATATTTTCTTCGGCTACAAGATTGATGTCGCCACTGGCACGATATACAGCTGATTGAGTAACAAATTCCTTAATGGCTTGTTCTGCCAATTTTTCTTTGATAGCACCAAACGAACTGATATAACGACCAAATTGTTTTCGTTCATTGGCATAGTTTACGGCATAGCCGATAGCTGCACGACCGGCACCCAAAACACTGGCACCTAATTTTACGCGTCCTACATGAAGGATATTTAAGGCAATGCGGAAACCTTCGCCACGACGACCTAAAAGATTTTCAACAGGGACTTTCACATCGTTGAAAAAGATTTGTCGGGTAGAAGAACCTTTGATTCCCATTTTATTTTCTTCGGGATTAAACGAAATGCCTTCCCACGAACTTTCAATTAAAAAAGCACTTAAAATGCGGTCATTATCAATTTTGGCAAATACCGTTAATAAATCGGCAAAACCACCATTGGTAATCCACATTTTTTGACCGTTCAGAATATAATGTTTCCCATCTTCCGAAAGAACGGCTTTGGTGCGTCCCGCATTGGCATCACTGCCTGCATCGGGTTCGGTGAGACAGTAGGCAGCAGCAAATTCGCCGGTTGCCAATTTGGGCAAATATCTTTGTTTTTGTTCTTCATTACCATAATAAAGTAAAGGAAGTGAGCCGATACCTGTATGAGCAGAATAGGCAACGGCAAAAGAATGACCGGAGCCGAGAGAATCGGCCAACAGCATCGTGGATATAAAATCGACACCCATACCGCCGTATTGTTCGGGAATGCCGGCACCTAAAAGCCCGTATTCACCGGCTTTATTGATTTTTGTGCGCATCAAACCATCTTCTTGCTTATCCAGATTAGGAAGGATAGGAGTGATTTCAGCTTTTATGAAATCATCACACATATCTTTCATCATCTTTTGTTCTTCATTAAAATCTTCGGGTGTGAAAATGGCATTATGGTCAATTTCTTTAACGAGAAATTCACCGCCTATCAATGTGTTTGTTTTCGTATTTTCCATAAGAATCGTAATTTTTGCTCAAATCAAATAATAATATTTGGATTGGCAAAGCGAAGATTTGCTTTTTTATGTTTTACAGTATGTTTTAACAACAGTTTTAGAAAAAACTAAATGCTGTTTTTGTCGGGGCGTTTCGTTCTTTTCTTTTGAACCGAAAAGCCAAAGCGTCCCAATCGTTCTCCTAAATTATAATAATTGCCGTGAAGATAAACCAACGGATTTGTTTGTCGGAGGTCGAACACGCCGGTGTTTTTGTCAAGGTATTTTTTATCGATATTGACCGCAACAATTTCTGCCAAAAACAAATCGTGACTACCGAGAGGGATAATTTCAGCGACTTTACATTCTATATTAACAGGTGATTCGGCAATAAGGGGGGCGGTTTTTAATTTTGATGCTTTGACAGGCGTTAAATGCATTTCTTTGAATTTATCGAAATCTTTTCCGGAGCGAACACCGCACCAGTCGGTTGCTTTTGCCAATTTCTCTGTTGTGAGATTGATGACGAACTCTTTACTTTCTTTGATGAGATGGTAAGAATGTCGTTCTTTTCGTATGGAAACAGATACCATTGGCGGATTGGTATTGATAGTGCCTGTCCACGAAATGGTGATAATGTTATAATTATTGGGTGATGTGCCACACGAAACCATCACTGCCGGCAAGGGATAGAGCATATTCCCTGGAGGCCATTCTATTTTTCCCATTTTCCCAAAAGATTATCCAGTCTTTTTTTTGTCTTGTCGTTGATGTCGACAAGCGGAAGTCTCAGATATGGTTCAATGAGATGCATAGCCGACAACAAATATTTTATTCCACTAGGATTTCCGTCGGCAAAGATAGCTTCGATGAACGGAAGAAGTTTATAATGTTGTGTTTTTGCTTGAGAAAATTGATTTTTCAAACCGTTCCATACCATTGCTTTGGTTTCGGTAGGGAAGGCATTGCCTATGACGGAAATTAATCCGTCGATACCGATGGAAAGCAAGGGGAGAGTAAGAGCATCATCACCGGAGAGAACAGAGAAGTTATTGGGGCGTTGTTGCAAAATAGTCATTATTTGTTGAAAATCACCGGAGGCTTCTTTGATACCGATAATATTGGGGTGTTCTGCCAGTTTAAGAGTTGTTTCGGCAGATAAATTAACGGCTGTGCGAGATGGCACATTATAAAGAATAATTGGTTTTGGAGCATTGTCGGCAAGTTGTGTGTAATGAGCCAAGAGACCGGCTTGGTTAGGCTTGTTGTAATAAGGAGTTACCGATAAAATAGCGTCGATATCTTTAAAATCGAATGCGTTGAATTGGTCCAGAATATGAGTGGTATTATTACCGCCAATACCTAACACGATGGGAAGTTTTGAATGTGTTTTGATAAATTGTAAGACAGCTTGCTTTTCGGGTAGAGATAGGGTTGGATTTTCACCGGTTGTTCCGAAAACAATTAAGAAATCAATGTCTTTTAAATGGTTAAGCAAATTTTCAAGGGCTTGATAATCGATAGTGTTATCTTCTTTGAATGGAGTTATTAGGGCTACACCCAATCCTTGAAATCGTTTTGTCGATGTCATAGTTCAACTATTGTGGTTTGTTGATTAATTGCAAGTAATGTTTTATTTGTTCGATGAAGAAATGGATATCTTCATTTTCGTCTTTCAAGTCAATGGTAAAATCGTAATATTTGTGCATTGCCGAATGGCGACCGATTTTGAAACGGGCTTTCGACAGGGCTACCAAATAATGAAACGGTAGAATTTGTTTCAGGCTTGTATCTATCAGAATGTCAAAGGGTTGGTCGATGAAGTTTTTGTAATCCAAATTTTTAGGTTTTCCAAACCAAGTAATATTTTTCTTGGAAAAAAACAGGTGTGTGGAGGTGCGAGGGAAAAAACTTTTATAGCCTTCGTTATCAATGAATGATACAATGTAAACCAATTTTTTTTGTTCGTGTAGCCAGTCGATAAACGAAAAAACGGTTTTGTATTTTTCGATAGAATCAAGATTGGCAATGATACCAATGCGTTTAGCATTATCGATATTAATAAATTGAGCTTCTCTGTGAACTTTTTGAGCTTTTTTATTAAGGATATAATAGCCAATATTTTCGCGAAAGGTTTTAAACATAAGACTTCAAAAATAACATATTTTATTCAAGTCCTATCATCTTTATAAAATCATCTTCCGAAATAATAGGAACATTCATTTTTTTTGCTTTTTCCAATTTGGCAGGTCCCATATTTTTACCGGCCAAAAGAAAATCGGTTTTTGTCGATAGCGATGATACATTTTTTCCGCCATATTGTTCTATCATCTTTTTGAGTTCTTCGCGAGAGTAATTTTCGAAAACGCCGGAGATGATAATTTTTTTCCCTTTCAAATAGTTTTCAAAAGTATCATCTTCTTGTATCTCAAATTGCAATGGATATTGTTTTAGCTGATGGAGGAGTGCTGTGTTTTGAGGAGAAGAAAAATAGTCGATGATACTCTGTGCGATGGTGTCGCCTATTTCGTGAACGGCTATAAGTTCTTCGAATGATGCGGATTGCAGGTGGTCTATTGATTTAAAGTGGCGAGCCAATACTTTAGCAACGGTTTCACCGACAAAACGAATACCTAACGCAAACAACAATCGTTCAAACGGAACTTGATAAGATTTTTTGATACTTTCAATAATGTTTTGAGCGGATTTTTCGGCAAAACGATTGAGTTTTAAGAGGTCGTCATAAGTCAAGCGATAAAGGTCGGCATAGTTTTTCACTAAATTGTTTTCGTAGAGCATTTCTACAATTTCATCGCCGAGACCGTCTATTGCCATTGCTTTGCGTGAAACGAAATGCAATATTTTCCCAATGATTTGAGGTTTACAGCCTGTTTCGTTGGGGCAATAATGTTTGGCTTCTTCTTCTTTTTTTATAAGTGGAGTAGCACATTCCGGACAATGAGTGATAAATGTTATGGGCTTGGCGTTGGGAGGGCGTTGCGAAATATCAATAGCTGTAATTTTAGGTATAATCTCACCGCCTTTTTCAACATATACCATATCACCTTCGTGGAGGTCCAAACGCTTTATTTGGTCTTCGTTGTGCAAGGTGGCGCGTTTTACGGTAGTTCCCGAAAGTAAGACAGGTTCCAAATTGGCAACAGGCGTGATGGCTCCGGTGCGTCCTACCTGATAAGTTACTTTTTGTAATCGTGTGAGAGCTTGTTCGGCTTTGTATTTGTAGGCAACAGCCCAGCGTGGAAATTTGGCAGTGAAGCCGAGTTCTTCTTGCTGTCTAAGATTATCAACTTTAACGACAATGCCATCGATGTCATAAGGGAGTGTCTTTCGTTTTTCGTCCCATTGTGCAATGAAGTTTTTTACTTCGTCAATATTTTGGGCTCTAAACATATAGTTCGAAACCGGCAACCCCCAATTTTTTGCTTTTTGCATTAAATCATAATGAGAATCAACGGGGTAGCGTTGCATAGCAAAATAATAAACAAAGCAAATCAACTGACGGCGGGCAACTTCATTGCTGTCGAGGAGTTTCAGGCTACCGGCGGCAGCATTGCGAGGATTGGCAAAAGGTTGTTCGTTGTTGTTGAGGCGTTCGGTGTTGAGGCGTTCAAAAGTATGGTGTTCCATCAATACTTCACCGCGAATTTCAAACTCAGGAGGATAGTCCAAGCCTGTTAGTTGATGTGGAATGCCGATGATAGTTTTGGCATTATTGGTAATGACATCGCCTTTTTTTCCGTCGCCACGGGTAAGAGCCCGCACTAAAATACCGTTTTTGTAGAGCAAGTTGATTGATGCACCATCGAATTTCAGTTCACAAGTGTAGGCAATATTGTCGGTATCCAAACCTTTTTTTATGCGTTGGTCAAAATCGTTTAATTCTTCAACGGAATAGGTGTTTCCTAATGAATACATTGGAAATTGATGTGAAAATTGTAATCCTTCTTCTGAATTTAAATCACTGCCAACGGTTTTTGTGGGGGAGTCTGATTGGGCATATTGAGGAAACGCTTGTTCAAGTTGTTCCAATTCTTTAAGAAGTCTGTCGTATTCAAAATCGGAAATAGTAGGTTGCGACAGCACATAGTAGTTGTGGTTATGTTGTCGTATTTGCCTTACAAGTTCTTCGATGCGTTTTTTTACAGACTCACTCATAGGTTTGAATGATTAAAGATTTAATAAAAATAAAAAAATAAATTAGATTATTTCCATATTTTCTTCATCGGTGATTTTTTCGCAATAATCACATTTTAGCGAAACCGGTTTTTGCGAAACGACATTAAAGGAAGTGGTGATGTCTTCGTGGTTGGTGATACATTTAGGGTTGACACATTTTACAATACCCGTAACTTTTTCGGGGATATGAACATTGCGTTTTTCTACGACTTCGTAATTGCGGATAATGTTGAGGCGAGCTTCCGGAGCAATGAGCGAGATGCGGTTGGTTTCATCATCTTCAAAAAACTTGTCGGTAACTTTGATGATGGCTTTCGAACCAAATTTTTTGCTTTCCAAATTGGTGCCGAAAGTAATGGGTGTAGTAACGGTGTCTAAGTTCAGAATAGCGATAACTTTAAATAATTTGTTGGATGGAATATGGTCTATGACGGTGCCGTTTTTTAGGGCATTAACTTTTAATTCTTTATGTTCTTTCATAATGGGTTGATTTTTATTGGGTTATGCGAGTCCTAAGATTAAACTGATAATTGCTTGCCGGACATAAACACCATTTAAGGCTTGTTGGAAATAATATGCTTTGGGGTCATTATCAACATCGGTGCTTATTTCATTGACTCTTGGTAGTGGGTGTAAGACGCGTAAATTATCTTTTGAACGGCGTAGCATTTCCCGTTGTAAAACATAGGAGTTCTTTACTTTTTCGTATTCGATGATATCTGAGAAGCGTTCTTTTTGAATGCGGGTGATATAGAGAATATCTGCTGACGGAATAGTCGCTTCCATATCATCATATTCGGTATATGAGATATTGCGTTCTTCGAGAAATTTTTTGTATTCATTGGGAAGTTTCAATGTTTCGGGAGCTACCAAATGAAAAGTAGGTGAAAAATGTGACAATGCCATAATAAGCGAATGAATGGTGCGTCCGTATTTCAAATCACCTACCAAAGAGATGGTAAGATTTTCTAATGTGCCTTGTGTTTGTAAGATGGAATACAAGTCAAGAAGTGTTTGTGTGGGATGTTGGTTGGCACCATCGCCGGCATTGACAATGGGAACTTTTGAGACTTCCGAGGCATAGCGGGCACTGCCTTCCAATGGATGTCGCATTACGATAAGGTCGGAATAGTTGGCAACGGTTTGTATGGTGTCTTTTAGTGATTCACCTTTTTTGACACTTGATGAGGCGGCATCGGTAAACCCGATAATACGACCGCCTAATTTGTTAACTGCACTTTCAAAACTCAGTCGTGTGCGTGTTGAAGGCTCAAAAAATAAAGTGGAAATTACCGTTCCGTTAAGAATGTTTTGGATAGGTGTTTTCTCAAATTCGGCAGCTTTTTCCAAAATAGTCATATAGTCCTCTTTGGTATAATCGAGGATGGAGACTAAGCTGTTTTGATAAAAATTTGTTTTCATAAAGAAGGTTTGTTTTATTGGGGCGTTAGTTCGTTTATATTTTTTATTTGTAATGAATTTTTTAATTTGTCGATATAATGTTCTTCACCGAATGATATTTCTATTTTGAGTTTGCAAGAAGCTTGCATATCAATGTCGGAATAAGAAATAGAATGTTTATTCAAAAATGCCATTAAGGAACCCATTTGGGGATAGTTAAAATGAATCAAATAATGGCGTTTCAATTCTTTTTGTTTTATAACGGCTTTGCTTAGAGCATCTTGTGTGGCTGTTTTGTAGGCCGTAATAAGTCCGCCTACGCCAAGTTTGGTGCCACCGAAATAACGAATAACAATTGCGATGATATTGGTTACCTCGAATGAATGAAGTTGTCCCAAAATAGGTTTTCCTGCTGTTCCCGAGGGTTCGCCGTCATCGTTGGAGCGTTCCAAAATATCGGTGATGCCCAGACGATAAGCATAGCAATGATGACGGGCATCGTGGTATTGACTTCGATAGTGTTCCAATATTTGTTTCGCTTCCGTTTCATTGGCACAAGGAACGACAAACGATAGAAATTTACTGCCTTTTTCTTTATAAAGACCTTCGGCGGTTTTTTCTATCGTTTTGTATAAAATGGCGTTGTTCATTCTAAGTGATGGTTAATATGCCGATGGCAATAATGGAAGTGATGATTCCCAATATGTTGATTTTTGATAACGGTTCTTTGAAAAATAATAATCCCAAAAGAAACGAAAGCAAGACAATAGAAGTGTTGTTAATTCCGAAAATAACAGAACTTGGAAAAATATGGCTGTTGAGGGTGGCGATGAGGAAATACACAGTGCCAAAATTGACAATGCCGAGTATAGAGCCGTATAACCATACTTTTGACGAAGAAAAAAGCTGGTGCCGGATTGTTTTTTGTGGAATAATTAAGAGTATTCCAACAATAAAGGCAGTAAAAAACAAAAGGCCGGTGAATAGTGAACTGATTTCATCGTTGACAAAACTATCTTGTGCAAATTTGATGGAAATATCAACGCCACCCATTCCCATAAAAAGAATAATGAGAATCCAAATACTGTTTTTGGCAGGCGAAGAAACGGTATCTTGTTTTTTGTAGATGGTGAGAAAAACGGCAATAAGAGCTAGCAATATGCCAATATATTTGGATAAAGACAATTGTTCATGATAGGCAATGATGGAGAAGCTGATAGGCAGAATGACACTCATCTTTGAGATTGTTGTCGTTTTGGAAATGCCGGTCAAATCGGAACTCTTGGCAATGACAAAAAACATGGCGATAAATAAAATGCCGATAACGATGGTTGTAATTATAAATGCCGTTGAAAATACGGTTCGAATATCAACGGAAAAATCATGTGTGAATAATGCTAAGATAGAAGCCGTCAGATAGTTGATGACGATTGACGGAAGAATGGGAATGTTATTCTTGGTCATCAACTTGAAAACAAGAAAGATAGAGGTGGAAGATAATATGCTGAGGAGGAGTAATAACATTAGATGGGGTTAAAAAAAAGGGGCTTGTTTTGTGAAAACAATGCCCCTGTTAATATTAAAATAATTAAACTCATTTAGTTTTTCAGTTTCTTTCCTATTTCTTCAATGTCTATTTTAAATCGTTTGTCGGTGTCGATTAAGTTGTTGACGGTTTTGCAAGCGTGAAGAACAGTTGCATGGTCTTTGTTCCCTATTTTTGTTCCAATAGACGACAACGAAGCTTTGGTAAGTTGTTTGGCAAAATACATGGCAATCTGACGCACTTGAACGATTTCGCGTTTTCGTGTTTTGGAACCAATCATATTAAGAGGAATATTGAAATAATCGCAAACGACTTTTTGGATATAATCGATTGAGATTTCTTTTCGGGTGTTTTTCACCAAAGTATCAACAATTTGTTTTGCCAAGTCTAAGGTGATTTCATTTTTGTTCAATATAGAATGCGCGTGTAAGGCGTTGAGAGCACCTTCCAATTCACGAACATGTTGAGTGAAGTGAGAGGCAATATAGTTTACAACTTCATCACTCATTGTTACACCACTCAAATAATTTTTGTGTTTTAGTATTTTGACGCGAGTATCAAAATCAGGAGTTTCCAATTCTACCGATAAGCCCCATTTAAATCGAGAAATTAATCGTTCTTCCATACCACTTAAATCGGAGGGAGCTTTGTCGGAAGTAAGAATGATTTGTTTCTTTTGTTGGTGCAGTTGGTTGAATATGTTGAAAAATTCTTTTTGTGTTCCTTCTTTTCCAATCCAGTCATGAATATCGTCAATGATAAGCACTTCTATCATTTGGTAAAAATGCAAGAAATCATTTTTCTTATTGGTTCGAATCGATTCGGTGTATTGTGTCATGAATTTATTAGCTGTCACATATAGCACAATCAATTCAGGTTGTTTTTGTTTTATTTCAATGCCGATGGCTTGTGCCAAATGGGTTTTCCCTAGACCGGTACCACCATATATGAATAATGGATTGAAAGAGGTTTTGCCTGGATTTTCAGAAACAGAATAACTGGCAGAACGAGCCAATCTGTTATGCTTCCCTTCGATGAAATTTTCGAAAGAATAATCGGAATTTAGTTGTGGGTCTATTTTAATTTTCTGAATTCCGGGGATAACAAACGGATTTTGAATGACAGTTTCCGAATATTTAGAAATAGGTGGTGTCGTCGGTGCGTTTGCTATTTTATTTCCTAAGTTTGTGTCTGGAAGCGTTGTGAATGTATCGTTTCCGGAATCGGTTAATACTTTGTATTCTATTTTGATATTTTCTCCTGTAACCTTGTGTAGAATCTTTTTCAATAAAGGAGCATAATTTTCTTCAATGTATTCATAGAAGAAAAAACTGGGCAATTGAAGGGTGATTTTGTTATCTTGAAACTGTACAGGTTTAATAGGAGAAAACCAAGTTTTGAAACTTGTTTGCGACAAATTATCCTTAATAATCTGCAGACATTTTTCCCATATTGTTACTTCTGTAGTGTTATTCATCTGTTTTTCAGTTGCTTTGATTGACCCTTGTCATTATTGAATAATAATGCAATTGGTGCTAACAAAAGTCTTTAAAAAAAATGGAATAGAAAAACTTTTTAGCACAATATTTTTACTTTTTTTGAAAAAAAAATATAACCCCATAAAAACTAAAGGTTTAAATTTTTTGTAACCAGTTCGGCAATATCTAAAACTTCTATTTCTTGTTCTTTCCCCTTTAATTTTAATCCGTCATTAAACATAAGCATGCAAAGCGGACATGCTGTAACGATAATGTCTGACGATGTTTTTAAAGCATCTTCGGTGCGGAGTTCGTATATTTCTTTGTTGCCGGGTTCTGCTTCTTTGAACATTTGAGCACCGCCACCACCACAGCAAAGCGAACGGCTTTTATTTCTATCCATTTCTTCAAAATTGATAGACAGCTTATTGATGATAAATCGTGGAGCGTCATAAATATTATTGCCTCGTCCAAGATAGCAAGGGTCATGATAGGTGAGTTTTTGATTGTGGAAAGTGGATTTGGAGAGTGTTATTTTCCCATCTTTTATAAGTTGTTCTATAAATTCAGTATGGTGATATACTTCATAGGTGCCTCCAAGTTCCGGATATTCATTCTTTATAACATTATAATCGTGAGGGTCACAGGTAACGATTTTTTTGATATTGTAAGCATTTAAAGTTTCAATAACTTGCATGGCTTGCATTTGAAATAAAAATTCGTTTCCTGCACGGCGTGCCGAATCGCCGGAGTCTGTTTCTTCATTGCCCAACACAGCATAGTTTGTTTTGGTATATTCCAATATCTTGACGAAAGCTTGAGATATTTTTTTAGCACGGTCGTCGTAGCTACCGGCAGAGCCAACCCAAAAAAGATAGTCGGGTTGTTTTTTCTGAGCAGATAAATCTGCCATAACAGGAATTTCTATTTTTCGTTGTGCCATAATTGAAATCCTTTGTTTATTCGTTGATATATAAATCTTCTGCCCATTTTAGCCGTTCGTGAGGCGGATATTGCCAAGGTGCACCGTTGTTTTCGGTATTACTGAACATTGTGTTGATAGGTGTTGGAGCCGAAGATTCTTCCATTACCAAATATCGGCGTAGTTCTAATATAATAGCCGGGTGGTCTATATTTAATGGACATTCTTGTGCACAGGCATGGCATGTCGTACAAGCCCATAATTCTTCTTTTGAAAGATAATTAGACAGAAGTGATTTGTTATCGTCATAGGTTTTACCTTCTTTTAGAAGACCGTTCATTTTTTCGGTCATGCGTTGTCGGTAGTTCATGACGACTTTTCGTGGAGATAAAAGTTTGCCCGTAAGATTGGCAGGACAAACGGAGGTGCAACGACCACATTGTGTACAAGTGAGTGAATCGAGATAATTTTTCCATGAGCCGTCTTCAACATCTTTCATTCCAAAGCGTTCAATGGGAACCTCTTCTGCCGGTTGGTCAAAGGCGTTACCACTGAGCATCAGTTTTACTTCTTTGGTAACAGCTTCCATGTTATACATTTTCATTAACGGTGTCATTCGGCTGAGAAACACATTGGGCAATGATAGGAATACATGGAAATGCTTTGAATAAGGAAGATAATTCATAAATAAAAATATGGTGAGAATATGTATCCACCATGAGGCTTTATAGATATGAGATAGAGTTTCTACTGATGTGTTTGTAAACAGATAATGATATAATATTTTGCTAATAGGATAAATGCCGTCTTTACCGCCCATGCCTACATAAGAAATGTTTAATAGTAGAAGAGAAGTCATAAGGATGAGAATGAGCGTTAGGGCAAAATTGGCATCAAGGTGTGATTTGTGAGTCATTTCGGTGCCTTCGAAGCGTTTTACCAAATGGGCTATTCGGCGAGCAATAAAAATGATAATCGTAATGAAGATAATAAATGCGGAAATATCGCCGGAGGCCATAATGAATGAATACAAAGAGCCTAATACCGATAATATTTTGTCGGTGCCAAGTAATCCGTCGAGGAGCATCTCAAAAGACCCGAACAAAATCATTAAAAATCCCCAAAAGACAAGAGCGTGCAAGATGCCTGCAAAACGAAATCGCAAAATGCGTTCTTGCAGAAAACCGTTTTTTAATAGTCGTTTGATGCGTTCACTAATGGGCGGGATTGGGTACGGTTTTTTTAGTAATTTAATGATGCGTAATACCCGGGAAAAACTATATGCCAATAGTCCGAATGATAAAACAGTAACGACAATAAAAATAAGTTGCTCCATCGGTAGAAGTAGATTTAAACCTAAAAATCTACCAAAAATAAGAAAATAGATGATATTAATGGTGGAATCTATTCAATAACATATGGCTTAATCTATATGTTAGATAGCAGATGTAAATTATTTTGCTTGCTTGATGACGGTTGTGCGTCCCAAATCAAATACAGAGAAGTGGAGGTAGCGTTTGGGGTTCTCTTTGATGTCTTTTAGGAGAAAATCTAAGTCAACAGAAGCTTTGTCGAGGCGTTGATAGAGCGTGTCGTTTTTTGCCAATTGTCCGAGTGTGCCTTCGCCATCGTTGATTTTTTTGAAAAATAAGTCAGCTTCTTGTATTGCCTTATTGGTTTCATCAATAGTTTTTACAAAGTTGATTTTAGCTAAAGTGTCTGAAATATTGGAGAAATTAGCTAGTATAGTATCAATTTTACCATTGTTGTTTTGAAGGTTTTCGGCAATCGAATTAATATTTTCGACGATGCGTTTGATGTGTGATTTCTCTGTTGACACAAGGGTGTCAACGGTTATCATTGTGCGTTCCAAAGAGACAACAGTATGTTTTAAACTTTCAAAAGAAATGCTTAGATTTTTTCGTGTTTTTTCGTTGAATACATTTTGAACAATGGCGAGTGCCGAGTCGAAAGAGGCCAATAAATCTTCCGTTTTTTTCTTCAACGGAATCAGTTCAGCATTGACTTGGTCTTTCAAGTCTTTTTCGGTTTGCCCGATGAGAGTGTCGCCACTTTTGGCATAAGTAGACTTATCCGATAAAATAATCTGAACAGCTTTGGTTCCCATAATGTCGATACTTGTAATATTGGCCGTAGAAGAATCGGGAATAGGAAAGTCAGGTTTGATAGACAGGGTAACGACAACACCTTTGTAGTCGGGTCTCAGTTTAACATTTTTGACAATTCCTACATGATAGCCGTTGATGGTAACGGGGTTTGAGACTTTTAGTCCCGACACATTCGGGTATACGACATAGTAGAAGTTGTCTTTGTGAAAAAAATTAATACCTTTAAGGTAATTGATACCCCAAATAAGGGTGCCTATGGCCGACAGAAAAATAATGCCGATGATGATGTAATTAGTTTTTTTCACGGAGTTTTTTTTCTAGTTTATGAGCTTTTTTTACGCTGATTTTTTTCCCTTTATAAAAAGCAACGAGAAAAGCATCTTTGTATTGTTTTTTTATTTCTTGAAAAGCGGTATTGGCTTCATCGAATTGATAAAATCTTCCGGTCGTATATTTATACCATCCATTCGATTCGAAAAAATCAACATCTGAAAGGTTTTTAAATTCAGTATTTTTCAGGGGATCTATTTTTTGTTTTGAAGAAGCTATTTGCACTTTATACACAAGGTCTTTGTTGACAGCAGACGGCGTTTCTTTTTCAGTATCTTGCGGGAGTTGTGATTCAAAATCGTCTTTGTAGCTTTGAAAGGCTTTGAAAATGGCATATGCTAATTGATCCTGCCCTTTTTCGGAGGCTAAATATTTTCCTTCGGCAGGATTGCTTACAAAACCGGTTTCAATGAGAATACTGGGCATAGCTGTTCGCCAAAGCACCCAAAATCCGGCTTGCTTCACTCCTCTGTCGGAGCGGTGAGCAATAGAGGCAAAATTCTTTTCTACCAAATTGGCCAGTTTTAAACTACGGTCGAGATAGACATTTTGAAACATGGTGAAAATAATATAGGCCTCAGGAGAGTTGGGGTTGAATCCGTTATATCGTTTTTGGTAATTAACTTCTTGCAGGATAACGCTGTTTTCTTTTTGGGCAACAGCCAAATTTTGTTTTGATTTATGTAATCCCATAGCATAAGTCTCTGTCCCATAAGGTGTTGGTTTTGGGTTGGAGTTGGCGTGTATAGAAATAAATAAATCGGCTTTGGCATTGTTGGCAATTTGTGCTCGTCGTTCGAGTTCTACAAAAAAGTCTTTGTCGCGAGTCATAATCACTTTTACATCGGGCAAACTGTCTTGTATGTATTTGCGGAGTTTCAAACCGATTTGCAAAACTACATCTTTTTCTTTGGCATATTTAGAAAATGCCCCCGGATCTTTTCCGCCATGCCCGGGGTCTATTACAATCGTATTGATGCCGTGCATATGGTCTTGCTTGTCTTGTGCCCAAAGTGAATGCGGTGAAAATAATAATCCGAAAACAAAAAGATTGCAAACGAGAATCCACAATCTTGAAGGTGCGTTGTTTAGGACTTGTATTTTTTTTATAGTTTTGAGCATTGAAATCAACAGTGATTTTGAATCGTTGCAAAAATAAACATTTAATTAAATAATTGATAAGAAAATCTCAACCATATTTCTTGTTTTGTCTAATGATATTATCGGCAGCTTTCGCAAATGCTATGCCATCTGTTGAACTGTGGGTGTCAAATGATACGGTATTGCCTCAAGATACTTCTGCCGTAGCTTCCGATACAGTGAAGCCGAAGCCAAAAGTGAAAAAACGAAAAATAAAATCGGCTGTTGATGATAAAGTAACTTATAAAGCAGACGATTCTACTTATATTAATTTGGAAGATAATAAGTTATACCTCATAAAAAAAGGGGAGGTGCATTATGAAGATATTACATTGACAGCTGATTATATTGTGGTTGATTTGGACAAAAAAGAGATTTCGGCTAAAGGACTGACCGATTCTACAGGAAAAATAACCGGAAAACCACATTTTGTGGAGGGCAAAGAAGCGTTTGATGCCGATGCTATTCGGTATAATTTTAAAACTAAAAAAGGTATTATTACCAATACGCGTACAAAAGTTTCTGAGGGATATCTTATCAGTGAACGCACAAAACAACAAGCCGACAATTCGGTGTGTTTGACGGGTGGAAAATTTACGACTTGTTCGTTGGAACATCCTCATTATTATTTCAAGTTGACAAAAGCAAAAGTAATTCCGAACGATAAAATTGTAACCGGTCCTGCTTATCTGGTGATCGAAGATATTCCGACACCAATTTTTTTGCCGTTTGCATTTTTTCCGAATCAAAAAAAACATGCCTCCGGTGTAATAATTCCTGATTACGGACAAGAAAACAATCGCGGATTTTTCTTGCGTAAAGGAGGCTATTATTTTGCCATAAATGATTATGTCGATTTAAAACTTTTGGGTGATGTGTATTCGTTTGGTTCTTGGGGAGCTCATGTTGTTAGTCGATATCGCCGGCGGTATCGATATAGTGGAAATATAAATTTGGATTATGCCAAAATTATTATTTCCGAAAAAGGATTGGATAATTATCAAGAGGCAAATTCATATTGGGTAAAATGGAATTATAATCAAGACAATAAAGCACATCCCAACAGCAGTTTTAGGGCAAAAGTAAATCTAGGGTCAAGCAATTATTCTCGTTATAATGGCGTTTCATTTAATCAACGCTTGCAAAATACGGTACAATCTAACATTGCCTATTCGTTGCGATTTCCGCGTTCGCCGTTTAATATGTCGGTAAATATTCGACATTCGCAAAACAATAAAGACTCAACGATGAATTTGAGTGTGCCGGAAATGGCATTGAATATGCGTCGCATTTATCCGTTGAAACGAAAGCATCCGGCAGGAAAAACACGGTGGTATGAAAAAATCGGATTGACCTATACCGGCAATATGCGAAATACCATTAAACTTAAGCAAAAGGATTTTTATAAATTATCTGATTTGGGAAATTATCAAAATGGAATAAAGAATGTAATTCCCATCTCAACAAGTTTGCGGTTGTTGAAATATTTCAACTTGAATCCTCGCATGACCTATACCGAACGCTGGTATTTTAAATCCTATCGTGAGGCTTGGATGGACACTTCTTATGACGGTTCCGAAATGGTATTACCGCATTTAGCCGTAGATACGCTGAATGGTTTTGTGCGTGCCGGTGATTATTCGGTGTCGGTGCCGTTGACAACAAAATTATACGGTTTGTTTCAATTCAAGGGAGAATCCCCCAAAATAAAAGCTATTCGTCATATGATGACACCTTCGGTGGGGTTTGTTTACCGGCCGGATTACAGCCAAGACAAATACGGATATTACCGGACAATAGAAAATGATTCGTCCGATACCTATTATTCTATTTTCGGGCGAAATGCTATTTACGGAGTGCCTCCGACAGGAAAATACGGAAGTATTCGTTTAGGATTGAACAACAATGTGGAGATGAAGTTGCGTGATGGCGTAGATACCTCTACAACTTACAAAAAGGTACCGTTATTACAAGCTTTTAATATCAATACTTATTACAATATGGCTGCCGATTCTATGAATTGGTCGAATGCCAATATCTCGGCACGAACGATGTTGGGGCGATTTATCAATTTGTCGCTATCGGCTATTGTAAATCCCTATGCAATGGATAGTAATGGCGTAGTTTATGATGATCTTTTATGGAGCAAAGGACAGCTTGGACGATTGACGGCAAGTCGTATGGCATTGGGGTTTTCGTTGAATAACCGTTCGTTTGGGAAAAAAACAAAGAAGAAAACGCACGAAAATGTGAATAACGGTTATTCGCCATTTTCGATTCCGTGGAATGTGAGCGTGTCGTATAATTTGAGTTACACAAAACCGCAATTGGAAAGTAAAGTGTTGCAAACGATGCGAGTGTCGGGCAATGTGGATTTTACGAAAAACTGGAAAGCAAACTTTACCATAGGCTATGATCTGACCAATAAGAAATTTACTTATCCGTCGTTCCGTATGGTTCGCGACCTGCATTGTTGGCAGATGGCTCTAAATATTATCCCGTTTGGACGATACCAAAGTTACAACTTTCAAATTAATGTAAAAGCATCGATGCTCAAAGACATGAAATATAATTTGCGCCGTAACTGGACGGAATATTTATAGCATTTTTGTTGATGTTGTTAAAAAAAAACGAAGTTTCATTTGTATGCTTATTTAATATTACCTATTTTTGTAGGTATATTAACTAAAATTTTAATGCCACATGAAAAAAATTACTTTGTTTTTGATGGCTTCTTTCTTGGGATTCCTAGGATTTTCTCAAGTGAAAATGCCAACTACATTTACCCTTCCCGAAGTGCCGATGAAATTAACATCGCAATCGGATGTGCACTTTTTTAAAGGCGATGAAATTCGCCAACATCTTTCCAGAGCCTATGGCGACAAATTGTATACTTTCGATATGAAAGACAGTATTCCTACAGGCTGGTTTACACATGATAATACCGGAAACGGATATGTGTTTTATTGGGATACCGTAGGTCCTATTGGAGCTTATACCGGAAAACCTTGGGATACTCCTGCTGCTGCCCTTGCTTCAACAACAGGAAGTGACGGATTCTTAAAATTCCCTGCCGATGCGTATAATACCGATAGTTCATCAGGAAAAATAAAGACAGATTATGTAACACACGACTCGTATATCCAAGCACCGGCAATGAGTTTTGATTCAATAACTAATGTCATATTACGCTTCCAAGAACGCTTTCGCTTATGTTGTACTTACTCAGGAGCCGATTTATATGTAGAAGTTAGTAATGACAGTACGAATTGGACACAATATGAAGTGGCCAGTCCGTATGCTTTAATCAATGAGCAATCTTCGGCAGATTCGTCATATACTTTGGTGGAAATTAATATTTCGAAAGTTGCAGCCAATCAATCCAAAGTATGGGTGCGTTGGCATATTAGTGGCTTAAGCCATTATTATTGGATGTTTGATGATGTAGAATTTATAGAAGGACCGAAGAATGAT
>CAZSHT010000013.1:0-20163 GCA_964606715.1 uncultured Bacteroidales bacterium | reverse complement strand
TTCTTTGTATCTTTGACTTCGATGAATGTAGCAATCCTTCAAGATAATATAAAGATAGCATGGGTGTCTATCAAAACCAATCGCGTGCGAACGGTTTTGACTATTTTGATAATAGCCTTTGGGATAATGGCTTTGGTTGGTATTCTGACGGCAATTGATGCGATAAAAAATTCATTGAATCAACAATTTGCATCGATGGGAGCTAATTCGTTTGAGATTACCAATCGCCAATTGAGAGTGCATGTAGGAAAAGGTGGTCGGTCGCGTTATTTTGAGAAAATAACCTATCGTGAAGCATTGGCATTTAAGAAACAGTATAAATTGCCGGCCGATATTTCAGTGTCGATGTATGCAACAGGGCGTGCTCGCATCAAGTCGAAGAGTTATAAATCGAATCCAAATGTTACGGTTACGGGTGTAGATAATGGTTATTTGAAAGTTTCAAAAAATACAATTGCACAAGGGCGTTATTTTTCGGATCAAGAAATAGAATTAGGTGCCAATGTGGTGGTTATAGGTGCTAATATTGCTGCTAATGCTTTTCCGAAAATCAATCCTGTGGGAAAGCAATTGGTGATAGGAAATGAAAAATTTCGAGTTGTGGGAGTGTTTGCAACCAAAGGAAGCAGTATGGCCGATAAGACCGATGATCAATGTGTGATACCGTTGTTGGCTGCCCGTAATTATTTCTATTCATCGTCTACAAGCTATAAGACAATGGTTGTGCCACATACTGATATTGACTTAGCTGTTGGAGAAGCAACGGCAACAATGCGAAGAGTGAAAAAGCTAAAAGCATCGGAAGTTAATAATTTTGAGATTTCAAGAAGTGATAATTTGGCAAATATGCTATTTGAAAATTTGCGTTATGTGCGTTATGCGGCAACCATCATCGGATTTATCACATTGTTGGGAGCAGCTATCGGATTGATGAATATCATATTGGTGTCGGTAACGGAACGCACCAAAGAAATAGGTATCCGTAAAGCAATGGGGGCGACACCGAAAGTGATAAAAATGCAATTTTTGTTGGAATCTGTATTTATAGGTCAATTGGGAGGAGCCATTGGTATTATCTTGGGGATTCTTATCGGTAATTTGGTGGCAATATTTACAGGCACCGGATTCTTTGTTCCGTGGTTATGGATTTCCTTTGGTGTTTTTCTGTGTTTTGTTGTTAGTATTTTGGCGGCATTGGTGCCGGCAATGAAAGCGGCAAAGTTGGATCCTATTATTGCATTACATTACGAATAAAAAAAGAATTTATTAGAAAATGGAACTATTTTACGGGCGTATTGCCAACGAATTGTCGATAAGAGAATCGCAAGTACGCCGGACAATAGATTTGTTGGCAGAGGGGAAAACAGTGCCGTTTATCAGTCGGTATAGGAAAGAACAAACCGGTAATCTCGATGAGGTTGTTATTTTTAAAATACAAGAGCGAAGTCGCTATTATGCCGAATTGAAAAAACGCAAAGAGCATATTTTATCGGTGATAGAACAACAAGGTGTGCTTACCGAAGCATTGCGAAAAACGATATCGGAAACCTATGACAGTAATGAATTGGAAGATATTTATCTGCCCTATAAACCTAAGCAAAAAACACGGGCAACACTTGCCAAAGAAAGAGGTTTGGAGCCATTGGCAAAGAAACTTTTAGCCGGTGATGATATTGAGGAAACGGAGGTGTTGCAATATTTCAATGAAGAATGGTTCGATTCAACAGAAGAAGTCTTGTCGGGAGCGTGTGATATTGTGGCAGAGCAGATTAACGAAAATGCTTCGTTGCGAAAACAATTGCGACAATTATTTATCAATAGTGGTTTTTTGATTGTGAAAGTGGTGAAAAGCAAATTGAACGATGGTGCCGACAAATACCGCGATTATTTTGAGTATCGACAATTGATAAAGAAAATTCCGTCGCATCGCTTGTTGGCGGTAATGCGTGGTCATCGCGAGAAATTTTTACGCTATAAGATTGAACCGGAAAAAGAAAGAGCTTTGTCGTTGATACAGCAAATTTATGTTAAACACAAGAAAACAAAATATTTGCAACAAGCTGTTGACGATGCTTATAAGCGATTGTTACAACCATCATTAGAAAAGGAAGTATTGGCTATTTTTTTGGAGAAAGCGGAAACGGTTGCTATTGAGGTATTTGCAAAAAATTTAGAACAGATGTTATTGATGCCACCGTTGGGACAGAAACGGGTTTTGGCTATCGATCCGGGGTTTCGGACAGGATGTAAAGTCGTGTGTTTGAGTGAGACGGGTGATTTGTTACACAACGAAACCATTTATCCGCACCCACCTCAAAAAGAGGTGAAAACGGCAATGCGAAAAATCACTTCATTGGTTGATATGTATAAGATTGAGGCTGTGGCTATTGGCAATGGAACGGCCGGTCGGGAAACGGAGTTGTTTATAAAGAAAATTCATTTTCCGCACGAAGTAAAGGTGTTTATGGTCAATGAAAGTGGTGCCAGTATTTATTCGGCATCGGCAGTTGCTCGTGAAGAATTTCCGGATTATGATGTGACGGTGCGAGGAGCTGTATCGATTGGGCGTCGTTTGATGGATCCGTTAGGGGAGTTGGTGAAAATAGATCCGAAGTCGATAGGTGTGGGGCAATATCAATATGATGTCAATCAAAAACGCTTGAAAGAAGCACTTGATAATGTGGTTGAAATGGTTGTTAACAGGGTGGGAGTGAACTTAAATACGGCAAGTTGGCATTTGTTGCGTTATATCTCAGGTATTGGTGAGGTGTTGGCGAAAAATATCATTGCATATCGAAGTAAACACCGTGTTTTTAACAACAGAAAGCAGTTGTTGGAAGTTAATAAATTGGGGAAACGGGCTTTTGAGCAAAGTGCCGGTTTTTTGCGTATAGAAGGTGGCGATTGTGTGTTGGACAATACGGCAATTCATCCGGAGACATACGATATTGTATGGCAAATGGCAAAAGACAAGAGTGTTGCTGTGAGTGAATTGATGAATAATAAGGATTTGCTGAAAACAATAGATGCCAATATGTATGTTTCCGATTTATTTGGGATTCCGACATTAGAACATATTCTGTCGGAATTGGAATTGCCAATTCACAAAAAACGAATGTTTGTGAAAATGTTTGAGTTTGAAGCATCGGTGCGTACGATTGATGATTTGCAAGAAGGTATGGTGTTGCCGGGTATTGTTACCAATATTACACAGTTTGGTGCATTTGTCGATATTGGAATCAAAGAAAACGGATTGATACATATATCTAATTTGGCAGATGGATTTGTTAGCAATCCGATGGAGGTCGTGTCAATTAACCAGACTTTGAAAGTGAAAGTGCTGAGCGTGGATAAAGAACGAAAACGCATTCAACTGTCATTGAAAGATGTGTCGCAATAAATACAATCCTGAACTTGTTGTTAATGATTTGGTTATTAACAAGAAAAAAACAGCTTGTTAAATAATTTCTTGTGTGTTTTATTTCTCTATATAAAAAAAGATAATATCTTTGTTGAACTATTTTCTTTACAAAAATATATGAAAATGAAGAAATTTGCAATTGCATTAGTGATCCTTTTCTTTGCGGCTTTAGCCCTATCTTCTTGTAGTGCTTCTCATGGAACTTGTCCGGCATACAGTCAGGCTCCTGCACATGGAGCAGTTGTAAACAGCTAAGGATACAAGCGTATTTGTATCTTAGGGAAATGCAAGTAGGATTTGGGAATCTTAAAAAGCCGATATTCCTGGCTCCTATGGAGGATGTTACGGATTATCCTTTCCGGAATCTTTGTAAATCGTATGGTGTTGATGTTCTAGTATCTGAGTTTGTTTCATCGGATGCACTTGTCCGTAATGTGAAACGCAATTTTGAGAAAATGCATTTCGATGACAGGGAACGCCCTGTCGGTATTCAGATCTATGGACATGATACCACCACAATGGTGGAGGCAGCTAAAATTGTTGAAACATTTCACCCTGATTTTATTGATATCAATGCCGGTTGTCCTGTGAAAAAAGTTGTGCGAAGGGGTGCAGGTGCAGGGTTATTGCAAGATGTTCCCAAATTGTTGGATTTAGTGAAGCAAGTTGTAGATGCTGTATCGTTGCCGGTATCGGTAAAAATGCGTTTGGGGTGGGATGCTCAATCTATTGTTGTTGAGGAAGTTGTGGAAGGATTGCAGCAATTAGGTGTTCAGTTTGTAACGATACATGGTCGAACGCGATCTCAAATTTATTCGGGAGAGGCCAATTGTGAAATAATTACCAATTTGTCGAATAGAAACGATATAACGATACCTATTGTCGGTAATGGCGATATTGATAGTCCGGAAAAAGCCAAACAATGTTTCGAAAAAGGAAGTTTAGGAGGCATTATGGTTGGTCGCGGAGCTATTGGAAATCCTTGGTTGTTTGCACAAATAAAACATTATCTGGCAACAGGAGAATTGTTGTCTCCACCTTCCATAGACGAGAAAGTAGAGGTTGCCATTCGACATCTGGAAGCTACTGCATCATATTATTCAGAACGCGTAGCTCCTAAATTGATGCGTCGTCATTATGTGCGATATTTTAAAGGTCTTAGCCATTTTAAAGAGTTTAAACTGAGTTTGTTGCGAAGTGATAGTGTTGAGGAGAATAAACAAATATTGAAAACAATAGCAAAAACTTATTGTCAATAAAAAAGTTAGGAAACATAATAAATTTATTATGTTTCCTAACTTAACATAACCTTGATGTGGTTGAGAAATTAAAATTTCAATGAGATTCCTCCCATAAAATGTAACGGGGCTTGTGGGAAATATCCAATCATGTTGTAGAAACCGTTTCCGGCTTTATCGGGAGTAGAATAGATGTCGCCATACGAACCATCAAAAGAACCGTCTCCCGATTTATATCGATAAACCCAAGCATTAGTTTCATAATCTTCATTGAAAATATTATACGCTGTTGCGTGAATGGTAATGTTTTGAATCCATTTTGTTGAAAATGAGTAGCTAAGGTTCAGATTGCTGACAAAATACGGATCCAAGCTGCGTTCCACAGAAGAAGTATTATCGATATATTGGCGAGATACATATTTTCCGTCAATACTCAGAGAAAGCCCTTTTGTTGGAGTAAAGGTGAGTTGAGAAAAAGCAATGATGGAGGGCGAAAAGGAGATGTCTGTTGTTCCCAAAGTATTGGTATATTGATAAGGTTCGTGTTCGGGATCATACCAATAATCCCAATTGTCGACATATTCAGAGAAATTTTCTATTTTATTTCGGCTAAAAGTGACATTACTTTGCCAAGTTAGCATTTTGAAAGGTCGATAAGCGATTTCCAATTCAATACCTTGACGGTAACTAGTGGCAACATTGGTATAAATGGGTGTTCCCACATTGTTGATTTCACCGGTCATAATGAGTTGGTTGTGATAATGCATATTGTAGAGATTGAAAGAGGCTTTCAGTTTTGGGTTATTGAAGTGGTAGCCTATTTCAAGGTCGTTAAGTTGTTCGGGAAGAGGAGTGTGTCCTGCGTCGGCATCAACAAACATACTGCGTGTAGGTTCACGATGTGAAATGCCGTAATAAACAGAGATATTGTTTGATTCGTTGACAGAATAATTGATGCCGGCTTTGGGGTTGAGAAATGAGTATCTGTGAGGAGTATTGTCGAGAGTGGATAAATCATCGTGAATACCGTTGATGGTGTAATCGATAAATCGTTCTTGTAAATCAATGTAGAAGTTGAAATTGTTGAACAAATAGCTGGCTTTTACAAAAGTATTAGCATCTTTTTTTAGTCCTGTTCCACGATACCATTCGTGACGAATGGGAGTATTACCGGCATATTGAGCCCAAATGATTTTTCCGAAATGGCGTCCGTCATAATAATAATATCCGCCACCGCCAATGATATTGAGGGCTTTCTTTTGATAATGTAACGATAAATTACTGCCGTAATAGTCATTGCTAAGCCATTTTCGAGTGATTAGGTCACTTTTTTCAATGGTGTCGTTGCCAACAATGATATTGGGCATCAGGTATTTTGATAGTTTTTTGTTTTGTTTGTAATTTTCGTAATATCCTTCACCATAGATGTAGAAAGCAGAAGAGGTGAGGTATAGATTTTTGGTAATTTTTTTTGTGTAATGCAGTTGGTAATGACTTTGTCGATAATTGTCGGTTTCATTGTCGTAGGTATAAGGATTGAAAGTTCTTGAATTTTCCAAAGAATCTTTTGGAACGCCAAACCATGCTTGATAGGTTTTTTCTTGACCATTTAAAACGACAAATTTCAATAAGCTGTTTTTTCCGTAATAAGTGCCGGATAGATCCATCGACTTCATATTGGAAAAAGCACGATCAATAAATCCGTCGGAAGTAATTTTGGAGAAATTACCGTCAAACGAGAAATGGTCATCGATAAGTCCTGTGCCGAATTTTACATTGTTGTGAAAAGTATTATAAGAACCGGCATCGGAGTGAATTTCAGCGTATGCTTTATTTTGTGGTGTCATCGTTTGTATGTTAATGGTAGCACCAAAAGCTCCTGAGCCGTTGGTGGAGCTTCCGACACCGCGTTGTATTTGAATGTTGTTTGAGGCAGCTGCCAAATCGGGAACATCAACCCACCAAACACCCTGAGATTCAGGATCATTGAGAGGAATACCATTGATAGTTACATTGATACCGCGAATCCCGATACCGCGAATACGCATACCGGTATAACCAACTCCCATACCGGCATCGGAGGTTGTTACAATTGATGGGAGTGATGATAGCATTATGGGTAAATCTTTTCCCGTATTCTTTTTTTCAAGATCTTTTTTATTGATGGTGTTGTGTGCAATGGGAGTGTTATGTTGCAGTTGTTGTGCCGAAATGATAACCTCATCGGCTAAAAATGCGTCTTGTTGCAACGAAAAGTTAAGTGTCAGGTCGTTTTGCAAAACAATGGTTTTGTGTTCTGTTTTGTAACCTATAAAAGACACAGAAAGAGAATACTTGCCTTTTTTCAGTTTTAACTTATATTGCCCATTGGCATTGCTGATGACACCGAGATAAGTGCTGTCAACAGTGATACTTGCTCCGGGTAAAGGATTTCCATTATTATCGAAAATGGTTCCCGAAATTGTAAATTGACTAAATGATGAAAACGAGACCAAAAGTCCCCAAAAAAATAAAACAAAAGACTTCATACAACATAGATTTAGTTGGTTAAACAATAAAACTACATCGTGGAAGTGAAGAAAACATCTTTTTGTCCCTACGGCAGCATTATCTGCATCAGGTTCAAAGGGTGTAATCTCAGCCCGTAATGTTAAGGCACCCCCACAATTTGAGATACAAAAGTATTATTATTATTTACATAGAAAAATGATTTTACCAAAAAAATGGTAAAATAAGAGAGAAAAAACAACTTAATATTTGAAACTACTGCCGTCAAGAAATTCGCGTAAAATGGAGGTGGGAGGAATTTCTTTTTCGTTGATGGGGAGAATGTAGGTGAAAAATTTCAAGAGTCTGCGAGCTTCCGAATATTCGGGAACAATGGGAGGCACTTCTTGCAACAATGGTTCTGCCCATCGTTTTAGAATGCCCAGTTCAAACAACAACGCAGTATTGAACATTACATCAGCTTCATTTTGATAAGGGAAAATATGTTTCTTTTCTCCGCGACGAACACTTGGCCAGCGTTGAAGAGTTTCCAATGCCGAATAACCACGATAAGAGTGGTCTCTTACCATTCGGCGAATCAGTCGATTGTCGGAAGATGGAATACGATTGTTAGAATCAAAATTGAGTGGTGTGAGTGCCGACACATAAATTTTGAATTTCAATTCCTTGTCGATGAGTTTGGAAATGAGTGGGTTAAGTCCGTGGATACCTTCGATAACCAAAATGCTGTTTTTTTGCATTTTCAATTTTGTGCCGTCGAAATAACGCTTTCCTTCGCTAAATGAAAATTTTGGCAAATCAATTTCTTTTCCCTCAAAAAGGCTCAACAGATTTTCATTAAAAAATTGAATATCCAAAGCATAAGGACTTTCAAAATCGTAATCACCATTTTCGTCGCGAGGTGTTTTTTCTCTATCGACAAAATAATTGTCCATAGAAAGAACAATGGGTTTAAATCCGATAACGCTGAGTTGCACCGACAGGCGTTTGGCAAAAGTTGTTTTTCCTGATGACGAGGGACCTGAAATAAAAACCACTTTCACATTGCCGCGTTGGTGAATCATATCGGCAATGTAAGCAAGTTTTTTTTCTTGTAATGCCTCAGATATTTTGATGATATTGCTTATAGTCTTGTTTTGAACAGCTAAGTTGAGTTTACCTACATTGGGAACTTCGATAATATCAACCCAATCTTTAAATTCTTTAAAAATTTCAAATAATTTGTTTTGAGGCGTAACTTCTTCGAGTTCGTGAGGATTTGTTTTTTTAGGAAGAATCAATAACATTCCTTCGTAATACTTTTGCAAATCAAAAGCGTGCAGGTGGCTTGTCGACGGGACGAGGTAGCCGTAAAAATAATTAATGACATCGTCGAGTCGATATACCGAACTGTAATATTGTTGACGGGTCTGCATCAAAAGGCATTTGTCGGTTAGGTTGAATTTTTCAAATTCTTTAAGAGCTTCTTGTGTCGGTATTTCGTTGCGTTCGAAAGGCAGGTTCAAATCAATGATTTCCTGCATTCGTTTACGAATTTTGTTGATGGTATGAGAATCATTTTTTTCGATACCTTCCAATTCGCAATAAAGACCATTGGAGATGGAGTGTTGTATCGACAGTTTTGCTTTTGGAAACACATCGTGAACCGCTTTGAATAACACCATTGATAACGAACGGAGATACATACGGCGACCGTCTTGGTGTGTGTAATCGATAAATCGAATATTTTTAGGCTTATAAAGAAGATAATCCAATTCTTTGAGTTTATTGTTGACCATTGCCCCTAAAATAGGAAATTCCGTATTGGGCATTAAATCATCAACCACATCTTGTAAAGTTGTCCCAAACGGATAACTGTGTTTGGTTTGTGTGTTTTCACAAAAAATAGAAATTTGTTGTTTTGGATTTATCATAGTTGATTTCGTTTAAAAAGTAATTCGGTAAATAAATTTAACGACAGCCCCTGTTGTTTGCGGTTTTAGATAGTCTATTTGTTTAATCGGTTCTTCGTATCCCAAGTTATAAACAAAATACAAATCGGAACCTATTTTCGGAATCCAATGCAACCGTAGGTTATAAATCATTATTTCGTCTAAGCTGTTATATTGACCAAAAAAAGAAAAATTTAATTTTGTGGTAACGGCATAGTTTATATACGATGCTATTTCGTGTGTAATGACCTGTCCTTGTGGCAATTGAACATCGTTCCACGAGTAGTTTCCGTTGATGTTTATGTGTTTGTTAATGTTTAAACCCAAAGAGCCTTCAAAGGTTTGAATATGACCGGTGTAAAAACCACCTTGTTGGTAGCTGAGCCCAAGCCATATCCGGCGACCTTGATAGGTGCGAAGACCAATCTCATATTTATACATCATATATTTCCCTTCGGGAATGACAATGCTGTCGGTAAGTTGAAATGGTTCATTCAGTCGGTCGTAGTTCTGAATAAAATTCATTCCGGTGCGGTCGCCTGTTTTGAAAACAAACGCTAACGGACGCGTTTCATTCGAAAAACTTTCCAATTCGCCGGTTGAATGGGTGCGATAAACGGTAAAACCCCACGGTTTGAACAACATTCGCTTGATGCCGTATTTGTTGAAAATGCGAGGTGTGAGACGGAAGAACCAAGTATATGAATCGTAATCGGTGCGACGAATATATCCCAATTCAGGATTGAAATTCTTTTGCATACTTCCGATAGCCATAAAATTGTCGATGAGGTCATTGGGATAATCGACATACAGACGATAGGTAAGGGCGTTGGGTTGAATCTTGAAATCTTCGGTGCTGGTTGTTACTTTGGCACCTACGGTGATATTCTTGTTGTGCAAAAATGTTGAACTGATATAAGCGGCATCAACTCCGATAACTTGATTGCTGTGATATTGGTCGGCAACATTGGTAAGAATTCCGCCAACATAAGATTGTTTGCCCAAATCGTGTTTGTAGCGAAATACGGTGTTATTAGTTGTAGGAATACTGTCGAATTTGGCTTCTTGGATATTCAAAAAGCCAATATTGTTTTTTCCGACTTTTCCAAATAATCGAACACCGCCGAGAATGGGGATTTGTTCCCCGTTTTTTATGCCTATATTCCGGGAATAAAAAGCATTGTTTCTATCGCCGAGATAATATTCATATAGTCCTGAACCTTCCAAGAAAAATTGTCGTTTTTCGGGATAATAAATACTAAAACGAGATAAGTTTACGGGAATACGGTCGGCTTCTACTTGTGCAAAATCGGTAAAGCTGGTGAGATTTAGTTTTAGTGTTGGTGTGAGATTGACATTCAAATCGCCACCTAATTTTACGGGATAATGAGACCCATTGTCTTTGTTGTAGCTCCATCCGGCAAGGGTATATGGTTTAAATTCAAAATGTTTGGCATAGGCAATGTTGCGAATATTGGTAAGACGGCCGGCATTTACAACGGCATAAATGGAATTGTCGCGAGACCATCCTTGCCACAAAGCTTGTTCGTTTTTCGACACAATATCGCGTTCAAAATTAATAGCCCAATTCAAAATGCTGTCCGACTTGAATTGTAAGGTGTTAAACGGGATAATGACTTCGGCAAACCAACCTTCATTGGTAATACTTGTTTTGGTATCCCACACGCCATTCCAATCTTCGTTGCCGTCTTCACCTCCGAAAATTAAAATATCGGCACGAGCACCATTGGGATTGATGACAAAGAGATATCCGTTGCGATTGTCATTGAACGGACTAATCATAATCTGAAAATTATCATCTGACCTGTAGTTAAAATCGGGATTCATATTTTTGGCAATAACCTTTGTTTTTTGATAGCACCAAATCCCAATGTATAAATTGTGTTTGTCGTAAAGCACAGCCACTTCGGTGCGTTCGGTAACAGGTTTTCCGTAGTCTAAATCGCGTTGGGTGAAATTGCTGATACGAGATGTTTTTTGCCATATGGCATCATCTAATATGCCATCAAAATGAAACGGTGTATTTATTCGGAGAGGTTCTATTTTACTAGGTTCGGAATGTTGCGGAAATAGAGATTGCAAAGAAAAAATACTTATTGACAAAAACAAAAACAGATACTTCATAGATTGTCCTTTGATTGTGGTTTAATGAAAAGCAGTCGGCAAAAATAAAAACTATTTGACAATAAGATTTAAATCGTCAAAATAGGTGTAGGCATCTGATTTTGACCACAAACCTATCTTACCTGCAGAGGCAAACGAATCGTCAATGGCTGTCATCGCCAATTTGTCGTTGAAGTAACATTGTATTTTGTTGTCTTTCATTATGATACGAAGTTTATACCATTGGTTTGCTTCCATTTTGAATGATGAAGTTTTAAGCATTTTTCTGTCGCCGTCAATGACTTTGTAGAGGCGGAAATTATTTTCTAACGGATTGGCCCGAGCTACATAATAATTATTGGCATCTTGATAACGCCATACAGGACCGCCACCTTGGTCTTCATTGCCTTTTATTGCTTTGAAACGAACAGTTATGTCCACATCTTTGGCAGAAATGGTATTGTTGGTGATGAGATTAAAACGATAGCCGAATGTTTCGCTTGACACTTGTGCCAAAACTTTGTTGTCGTTGTCAGTAAGGATTTTCCAGTCGCACATTTTGCCTTTGCCGGTCAGGGCTACCGACCAGTCGTCAGGTGTTTGATTGACAGAATATTTTTCAAAATTAAAATGAATTTCTTTTCCGTTGTCAATAGACAGCGGTGTGGTGAGATTCGGGTCGATTGCGGGAGTGCAACCAAATACGAAAAAGAAAAAACCTAGAAGAGAAAAATTTAACAAGCTCATAATTGATTTTTTTAGATTAATAAATTATTGTTTTGAGATACAGAAGAGGTTATATTAGTTGTTTTGGGTGTGATAGTCCTTAAAAATGTGGGCAATACGATTAGTAACAATGGAAGTCCTGCTATGAATCCGCCAATGACGGCAATAGCTAAAGCTTGTTGCATTTGAGCTCCTACACCAATGCCGATGGCCAATGGTATCAGAGCTAATATGGCACTGAGGGCGGTCATAAGTTTTGGACGAATGCGTAATGCTACGGCGTGTTTAATAGCAAAATCCGTATCGTAGGTTTCCAAATTTTTGAAATATTGATAAACCGTAAAAATGGCATTTTCGGCAATGATGCCGACAATCATTATCAATCCTGTGTAAGAGCTGACATTTAGCGGAATATCAAACAAGTAGAGCATAATAAGACTACCGGCAATTCCTAATACTGAAATCAATAATATCAGTAGAGCGATACGCCAATGTTTGAACAAAAACATCAAGACGGTAAAAACAAACAATGTTGCCATTGCCAAAATCAGCATTAATTCATTGAACGAGCGTTGTTGTTCGGCATAAGCACCACCATATTCTATCTGATAAGCCGGTGGAAGATTTATAGTTTTTGCGAAAGCTGTTTTTAAATCGTTGATAGCTGTTCCCAAATCTTTGTTTTCCAGTCGGGCAGTAAGTGAAATGACAGGTTTCAAATTTTCACGACTTTCAATGACATCGCCGGTTTGCGGAATGACATCACAGAAAAAAGAAAACGGACGCGTTGTGCCGTCGGGTAGAAAAATGGGGTGTTTTTTCAAAACTTCAAGGTCGTTGTTTTTGAAATCGATAAACCGCATAACGATACGCCGCATCTGTTGTCCTTCTTGAATATCACCGATTTGTAAACCTGAAGTCATTGCCGCTTGGTCGGGATTTGGGTTTGGAATATTGGCACTGCGACCAATGGGAATCCCTTCGATAATGGCTTTTAGTTGTTTGTTGAAATTGGAGAGGTCTATATTGTAGAGAGCCAGTTTGTTGAGTTTTGGTTTGAAAATAAATGCCGGTCCTTCGGGAACAAGACCATCGTCAATATCGACAATGCCGGGAATGGTATCCATTATTCGATGGCATTGATTTGCCAATTGTTGCAGTATTTTATAATCATCACCAAATATTTTCACTTCTATCGGTTGAGCTTTTCCGATGAGGTCGCCCAATAAATCGGCTATTCGTTGTCCGAACTCAATATTAAGTACCGGTACTTTTGCCGAAATATCGTGTCGCAAATCGTTGATGACTTCGTCGGTTGATTTTTTTCTATTGTGTTTTAGTTGGATGGAATAATCGCCTTCATTGGAAGGGTGAGCACGGAATGACATTCGTATGCCGGTGCGTCTGGAATAACTTTCAACATTGGGATTTGCCAAAATGATTTTTTCCATCTGACGACATAAACGGTCGGTTTCTTCGATGGTTGTTCCCGGAGGCGAATAGTAGTCGAGGACAATGGAGCCTTCATCGAGTTCGGGCAAAAATCCTGTTTGTAATCGGGTGGTAGCAAAATAACCGAAAAATAACATCAAAAAGACAAAACTTATTGAAAATACAGGTTTGTTGAAAAACCAAGTGAGCCACGAGATAGTATCGACAGAAGGAGCTTCTTTATGAGGTTTCAGCGAATGTTTGTATCCGACAATGAGGTGAAAAACAGGCAACAACAGCCAAGTTACCAAAAATGAAACAATCATAGTGATTTGCATCGTGTCGGATAAGACGCGAAAGAAACTGCCTGCAAGTCCACTCATCAAACGGAAAGGAAAGTGAATCACGATAGTCGATAATGAAGAGGCTATCATTGCAGGAAGTAAGAAGCGGATAGACATCTGCACAATTTGATATTTGTTTTTTTCGGGATAATCTTCGTGGTTTTTATAAATCTGTTCAATGATGACAATGGCATCGTCAATAATGAGACCGACCGAAGCGGCAATAGCCCCCAAAGACATAATGTTGATGGTGATACCAACCAATCGCAATACGAGAAACGAAAATGCTACGGTAACGGGAATAGTGAGCAATACTACCAAACTGGAACGCCACGAACGAAGGAAAAAGATGATGACGATAAAAGCAAGCAACAAGCCTTCGTAAATGGTTTTCATTGTGCCGTCGATACTTTCATTGACAAAGGCACTTTGATTGTAATAAGGTGTCAGAGTATAGCCTTTGGGCAGTAATTTTCTGATTTCTTGTGCTTTGTTTTCTATGTTGTTGGCAAAATCGGTAAGATTGATACCGGGTTGTTTCACCAAGTCGATGATAACGGCATTGTTGCCGTTGGCATTTATTTTTACAAATTCTTGTTGTTTTTCCAGTTTAATGGTTGCAATGTCTTTTACACGAATAATTCGTCCGTTGATAGTTTTGACGATGGTGTTGTTCAATTCTTCAATATCTTGCACGCGAGTGTCGAGTAAGGTGAGATACATTCGATAATGGTCGGCAAGAAGTCCGGCCGAAGAAACAAAATTGTTGTGGTCGAAGGCGGTGATAATATCTTGCGGAACAATGCCGAGGGCTGTCATTTTTTCAGGGATAGGAGCAATGACATATTCTTTGTTTCTGCCACCACGAACGATGACATTGGAAATGCCGTTGACTTGCGAAAATGCAGGACGCACAATGACATTGGCAATATCTTTTAAATCTACATCCGATTTGTTTGGATTTTCAAGCGTATAACCGTAAACGGGAAACAGCGATTGGTTCATCACTTCTGCCGAGATAGTAACATCGGGTGGCAGGAAGTTTTTGATTTCATTGATGCGGCTTTCCAGTTGGGGTTTGAGGGCATAGATGTCGAGTCCCCATTCGAAATACACTTCGATGGTGGCGTTTCCACGACCGGTGCTACTTTTCACCAATCTCACGCCGTTTACTTTTTTTACGGCACTTTCGATGGGCTGTGTAACGGTTATCATTGTTCGGTCGATAGGGAGTTGACCGGCATCGATGATGATGGATATTCGTGGAAATTGAACGGCAGGAAACAGATTGTTTTGCATTTGTGTAAATGAAAACACACCGGCAATAAAGATTAGAATACCTGCTAAAAGAATGGGTTTTGTAAGTATTTTATAATAATTCTTCATTGTTCTGTTTAATCGGTTAAGATTTTAATAGAAACAGTGTCTTCCAGTCCATAGGCACCTTCGTTGATGAATAAATCGGTGTCGTTGAATATTGGTGAACAGATTTCGGTGCTGTCGTGTGTTTGTGTGCCGGTTTCTACGGGAACTTCAATGGCGGTGCTGTCGTTGAGTATCTTCATCACCCAAAATTTGGACATTAAGGCATCGGTCATAATGCAACTTTTGGGTAAGATTTGTGTGGTTGTCTTGGAGGTGTTTTTGTCGATAAGGATTTTTACAATCATTTTTTCCGGAATGAATAAATTGGTGTTAATATTGGCTTGCAATTGCATTGTTTGAGAAATTTCATTCATTTGGGGTAATGCTTTTGTGAAAATGGCGTCGATATGTGTATTGTCGGGCAAAACAATTTTACAATGCTTGCCGACTTTGGCATATTGTCCATATTCGAAAGGCACTTCGGCTATGATTTTCAGGTTGTTAGCCCCGATGATAGTGCACATTGCCGAACCTTGGTCGATATAAACTCCTTGCTTAACGACATTAAGGGTAGTGATAAATCCATTGTCGGGAGCTGTGATTTTAATTATCCCATATTGTTTAGCCAGAGAGTCGTTCTTTTGCATTGCAAAAGCTTCTTTGGTTTGCATTTCAAACAAAAGATTGCCTTTTTTGATGTGGTCGCCCTGTTCTGTCAATACTTTTGTAACATAGCCGTTGATAGGAGCTACAATGGTATTTTTATTATAATAAACAGTCTTGCCTGTTACGGAAAGATAATCGGGCAAGATGCCTTTTCTGATGGAAGTAACTTTTACTTGTGCTTTCGATGATTCCAATGTGTCTTCATTTGTTTCTGTTTGTTGGCAAGCAGCCAAAATTACGAGAGAGACCACAAAGAGTATGATTTTATTCATAAAAACGGAGGTTTTATTCGTTCCAATAATTATAGGTGTTTATCAATGCTTGTTTTTGCATTTTGAGCAATAAGATACTTTGTTTTAAGGCAGTCATATCACGAAGAGTATTGATAAAATCGATAATGGATATGGTTCCTTGTGAAAGTTCTATATCATAAGTTTTCAACAGGTTGTTGTATGCTTTTTCGGTTTCTTGTTTGATGGCTATTTGTTGGTCAATATTTTTTATTTCGGAATTTAGTTTGGAGAGCTTCAGTTGTCGTTGTGAAAAAAAATATTGTTTTCGAAAAGCAATATTTTGCAATAAAAAGGTTGTTTTTTCGCGATTAAAATTCCGTTGATGTCCATCAAACAGAGTCCACGACAATTTAAGGCCGAGCCCTATTCCCAAACGGTTTAATCCGGGGAGATATACGGCATTTAATCCGCCATTTGCAAACGCTGAGATTTGTGGTTGGTATTTCAATTCGGAAACTGCTTGTTGCATTTGTAGATTCAGGCTATCGAGTTCATATTGATTATAAAAAACAGAGTTTGCATCAACAATGATTTCGTGTGATTGTTTCAATGAAATGTCTTGTAAGTTGAAAGCATTTGTATCTTCAATGCCACAGAGAATTTTTAAATCGTATAAGTTTTGTTGTGATTGGTTTTTGGCAATCGATAATTTTGCTTTGTAATTAAGCATTTCTATTTTAAGGCGTTGTATGTCCGATGGTTTATAAATAGCATTTTCAACCAAAGTTGTAAGAATAGTTTTTTCGTGTTGTAGTGTTTTCAATATTTGCCGAATGAAGTGAATTGTTTTTTGAGATTCCAAACACCGCAAATATTGATATCCGACAATTTTTTTTAATTCTTTTTCGGTGATGGCAATGTCGCTTATATTTTTTTTGCGGGCAATATCGATATGTTGGTTGATAATATTGAGCTTCTTTCCACCAAATAAGGGTTGTTCAACTTCTACAACAGCTTGATATTGACCACCATCACTTATTGCCAAATCGTAACCTGTATAATGTTCAGCCCCCGAACTTATCCATTGGAAAGAGTGTTTGTCGGTATTGATGATGGGAGCAAATAAAATATTTGCATCAAAGGCTATTCGGGGTTGAGTGAAAAATGCTTTAAGGCGTTTAGTTTCGGTTTCTATAACTTTATTTTCGATTTGTTTTTTGAAAATTAATGGACTGTTTTTTTTGGCTTGTTCAATGAAATAGTTCAAATCGTATGGTTGTGCAGGAAGCACGATTGAGAAAAAAAGAATAATAAGCGTTGCGAAAAATGGTTTCATCTAAAAAAAAGATTTGTCGGAGGATAAAAATAGCTATTTTTTTATTACTGCAACAATGATGGAGTAGAATCCCGAAAAAGTCCTAAAATCGCATTCCCATAAATAATTTTGTGACGATGGCTTTGGGTTCTATTTCGTAGCCTTTTTGTGAATAAGAATTACTTTGTGATACACTTGATAAACCATAAAATAAACGCTTCCCTTCGTAGCCTATTGACAAGCGGAAAATAGCACCACCTGCACCAATAAGGCGTGTTTTTTTGTCACCATTGCTTTGTTGATAGTTGAGGTATCGAAGACCGAATTTCGGACTTGCCGAAAGGTTAAAAAAGAAAAATTTCTTGATGACAAAAGTATAGGAATATCCGAAAATAAAACCTATTCCGCCTGAATTGTAGGAATGAAGATTAAATTCATTGGGCCAACGGGTTATATTGAGAGTGGAAAAATTATCAGGGTCATTGGCACCATCCATATCTACATAGAATCCGTAATTGAAACTGCCGGCACTTTTGAGTTGTATCTCAGAACGCGTATAGGCAGCTTTGTAGGAAAACTTTTTTTTGTTTGTGAAAAACAAAAGACTGCCACCAAGGGAATAAGTAGAGAAATTAGGTGCTTGTGGGAAAATATCATTTTTGTTGGGAGGTGCGTCAGAACGATAAAATCCTTTATAGGCCTGTATCCTGAAATCCAATACCATAGAACGCATATAGCTGTTGAGTTGGAAATCAAACTGTTTTGTTTGACCGAAGCGTTCAATATTTGTTTTTGATTGACTTAGTCCGAAAGCTATGCCGAGACCAAACCATTTGTGTATGACATTCAACCCAAAACTTGTTTTTGAATTGGGAAGTAAAATAATGGAATGATTTGTTTTGTGGTTTGTTATAGTCAATTGCATACTCTTGTTGATGAATGGCGTATAGAAAGTCCATAGTTTTGTGAGATTAACAATGCGAAGGGTATTGCTACTGTCAGTTTTATTTACGAAAGAATGGATGTTGACCTGAGGAAAACCGAAAAAAGAAAATCCAATAAGGAAGACAAGAGTGCTGATAGATTTTCTCATATAATCGGTATTTTACATTAATGCAAATATAGGAAAAAATATTGCTATTATCGACTATGAGGTTGAAAGGGATAAGCGAAAAAAACTTGTTAAATCAAAGATTATTGTTTGATTGGTTTTGGTTGATTGGATAGGACGATAGCTGTAATCCAACCGGCAACAAATCCAATGATTCCACCGCGCAAAGAACTGTTGATGCGTCGTGCTTTACTGTTCAGAATGTAACCTTCCAAAAAATAAGGATCATTGGCTAATTTAGGATACATTCGTTTTATTTTGTTTCGAGAGGGAGCTGTTGACCCTATGAATGCAGTAGCAATGGCAACGGGAAGAGGAGAATAAAACGGATTGAATTTATTAGCCATTAAAATAGGGGAGGCAAAACCTATACCTAAGCCGAGCATTCCGGCAAACCATTCGCTGTGTTTGTCGGAATATTGTTCGCCATGTATGAAATGACGCATATTGTTGATGGTGAAATTAAAACTGTCTTCTGCAAAGGGTTCAAACAGTATTGTTTCTTTACCTGTTTTGTTGTCGATGATAGAGAAAATTTCATCTTTATTGAAAAATTTTGTTCGACCGGAATTGTAGAGTTGAAACGAGATTTCTTGTGTTGAATCAAAGAGAGTAATGTTTTTTACTAAGAGACTATCGCCTCCCACAAACAAAATTTTGTTCTGAGTATTTCCAAGCTTTATAAAACTTAAGAACAAGACCAATATGTATATTTGAGATTTCATGACTTTGTTTTTTCTCAATATACGAATATTGGTCGCTATTGTTTATGTTATCTATGGATATTTTTATGTGAAATAGTGGTTTTTTTATGTTGCTGTTTTCTATGAAAAGCGATGGTGATAAAATAAGGTGGGTTTGTTTATTTTGCAGAAGAAGCAGAAATGGCGACAACCCAACCGAGGATAAACCCGATAAGTCCTCCACGAATAGAACTGTTGATGCGTCTTGCTTTCCCATTCATTGTATAGCCTTCCAAGAAATATGGATCGGAGCCTAGTTTGGGATAAAGTCGTCTTGCTCTTTTTTTTGATGGCGAGGTCATTCCAATGAAAGCTGTTCCTAAGGCAACGGGAATAGGAGAGTAAAATGGGTTGAGTTTATTGGCCATAAGAATTGGTGCGGCAAATCCCACACCCAAGCTGAGCATGCCGGCAAACCAAGCACTATGTTTGTCGGAATATTGTTCACCTTTGATGAAAAGACGCATGTTCGCAATCGTAAAATCTAAATTGTCCTCTTTGAAAGGTTTAAAAAGGATAGTTTCTTTTCCTTTATTATCTGTAATCGAAAAGATTTCATCGGTGCTAAAGATTTTTGTTTTCCCGGATTCAAGAAGTTCAATGGAGATTTCTTGAGTGGAATCCAGTAAAGTAACCTTATTGGCAAATAAGCTGTCACCACCTACAAAAAGAACGCTTTGTTGGGCGAAACAGAAATTACTAAGACTTAAAAAAAAGATTATAAAAGATAAATATACTTTCATGTAAAGAAGAATTTTGCCATAAAGGTACAAACATAATTTTAAAAAGTTTATGTTGAGAACGTCTTTTATATTGAGAGTCTTATACCTTTATTTACAATGTTTAGAAATATTTTTTTCGTTTTTTATATTTTTTTCTTTGGCGAATAAAAAAAGACCATTACATTTGCAACTCCAAAAAATAAAAATGGGACTGAGTAGCTCAGCAGGTAGAGCATCTGCCTTTTAAGCAGAGGGTCCCGGGTTCGAGCCCCGGCTCAGTCACAG
>CAZSHT010000012.1:0-20345 GCA_964606715.1 uncultured Bacteroidales bacterium | reverse complement strand
AAAAGCAATTCTTAAAAATTCCCATTACAAAGGACCTGTCGGGATATACCATAGAGTCAACTTATCGGAATGATTTTCAGCGGTATAAGTTTCCCTAAGAAGAGTTGTTCCTTTACGATTTCTATTGTTGCGGGATATGTTTTCCCAAAGATGCCATGATATTTTATGGCAATGTCATTTGGAATTTATTTTTTCTTTTTTACACCCGTAGAAACTACAACAGCTTCGATGCGGTTATTCTTAGTGTCGTCAAATGATTTTGGTTTGGTGCCTCCAAATCCGATAAAGGTAAGTCGTTTTTTCTTTATCCCTTTTTTTATCAGGTAGTTCATTACGGATTCGGCTCTGTTGGCAGAAAGTTGTTGCTTTTTTGTGGCATCGCCTTTTTTGTCGGTAAAACCTTGTATCTGCACAATCATTTTTTTGTTTTGTTTCAAGAAATCAAAAAAGCGGTCGAGTTCAGGATACGATTCAGGTAACAATTCGGCAGTATTGTCTTTGAAAAATACGGTATTAAGCTCAATGCGTTGGTCTTTTTTTAGGGGTGCCATAAAAAGATTTTGTTCGTCTATCTCGGTGTATTTTTCCAATTTGGTAACATCCAAAAAGCGAGCTACACAATAATAGCCTTCGGCTACGGCTATGTAACCGTATTTTTTTCCGCGAGGCAAAATGATTTTATAGCTTCCGTCGGCAGGATTGGTGCGGGCAATACCGGCTGTTTTCCCACCCGGAAGAATATAGTAAGTAACTTTGGCAACCAACGGTTTCATCGTTCTGTCGTTGACAACTTTTCCTGATATCAGGACTACGGGTTCAGATTTTTGGGCAGAAAGCAAAACCGGAAAAATAATAATGATGGTGAGGAAATGAAAGAATTTTGTCATGAGAGATTTTTTTATCAAAAGTATGCAAGCCGAACGGGATACGAAAAATAGCTAAGTCTTAGTTATTAACAAAACATACACAATGTGCGTGAACAGCAGACTATTTGTCGACAAATAACCGCACGAGTTCTATCTTCACATTAGAGACTTTTTCGATGATAAAACGAAATGGTGAAATTGTAATCTCTTCATTCTTTTTAGGAATGTGATGGTGGTTTTGCAAAATAAATCCGGCAAGAGTCTCATAGCTGTCCGATTCGGGAATGTTCAGAGAATAGGTTTGATTGATATAGTCTATTTCGGTGCGTCCGGAAAAGAGAAACTCGGTGTCGCTGATTTTTTTCTCGGTAAGTTCTTGTACATCGTATTCGTCTTCTATCTCTCCTGTGATTTCTTCAATAATGTCTTCCATTGTGATAATGCCGGCAGTCCCTCCAAATTCATCAACGACCATGGCTATTGATTTCTTCTCGGCAAGCAATTCACTCAATAAATCTTTTGCCGGTTTGGTTTCAGGAACAATAGATATGGGGAGTAATATTTCTTTAATCGTTTTCGGATTTTTAAATAAATATGAAGAATGTACATAGCCTATAATCTTGTCGATATTTTCTTCATAAATAATAATTTTTGAGTACCCCGACTCAATAAATCGTTCTTTTAGTTCGTCAATGTTTGCCGTAATGGGGAGAGCTTCTATCTCGGTGCGAGGAACGATACATTCGCGTAGGGTGATAGTGGAAAAATCAAGCGCGTTTTGGAAAATTCTCAAATTGTTCTCATCATCTTGCTGGTCGGTTTCGCGATATTCGTTTACAAGATAATCCAAGTCAATTTTTCCGTAGGTGAGCTGATTGTGATGTTGTGATTTTATGCCGAAAAGTCGAAGGATAAGGTTCGAAATGCCGATAATAAAAATAGCAATAGGAAAAAATAAAAGATAGAAAATGAAAATGGGAACGGCAAAAATACGCAGATAGGTATTGGCATTCTGAGAGAAAACAACTTTTGGGAGAAATTCGGCAAAGAGAAGAATAATGAAAGTTGAAATAATCGTTTGAAGGAGTAGTACGACAAAACTGTTATTGGTCCAATGATAAAACCACGGAGCCAATGTGATTTCCATAATAATACCATAGATAACCAGTGCAATATTATTACCGATGAGCATTGTAGAGATATATTGCGAAGGGCGTTTCAAAAGATACGAAACGATGGGAGCCGAAAAACGATAGCGTTTCGAGTTCAATTCCATTCGCAAGCGGTTGGCAGAAACATATGCGATTTCCATTCCCGAAAAAAGAGCCGAGAGAAATAGGGTGGCAACTATAATGATGATGATACTAACGACAGTCATAATGCAGTATTGTTTTCATCTTCTTTTTTACGCATACTGCGACGCATTGCAAACATACCCGTAGAAACGATGGCTATTACAAAAAATAAATAGCTGTCTTGTTTGGAAAAACCAAGGAGATAACCTTGATAAATACCCATCAAGACAGAGATGGCTCCTACCACCAACCATACTTTTTCCATTATAAGACTTCCTTTAATCATTGAGGTAAAAATTGCCTTTTATTTTTCGAATTTTCGGGTGTTCCAAATACTGATCCGATTCAAATCCTTTTCCAAAGATAACTTCTTTTCCTTTTTGTATTTTAATATTTTTGTCGGAATATATTTTTTCGGTATTTTGATTCCAATACAATTCTTCTGCAAAGATTAAGCGGTTATCGCGTGTTTTGATTTTTATATTGTTGCGTAAGAGCCACAGTTTTTTTTTCTTAAAATATCGGGCATAATCGGCTTTCAAATGTGATGAAGTATGTGGATAATGGTCGTATTGCTGAATCTCAATCCCTTTGGGGAATAAGGTATAAGGCGTGTCAATATTCGTTTCGTATTGAAACATTTTGGGGGCTTGCAGATGAAAAAGTAACTTGCTCGAATCGGAACGATAAACATTGATATTGGAGGCTTCCATATCGGGATAATGGGGATTTAGTGTTGCCATCTGAACATCACTGATATCATTTTCACACGCCCATAACAATAAAAAAAATGGGAGTATCAGCCCCCATTTTTTTAGAAAAATAATATGTTGTAAAGTTGGTTTCAACTTTTTCTTAGAATCTTGCTTTTGTTGTGGTGTTTATCCATCCGCCGATAGTAACTTCTTTGCCTTCGGTGATTTGGTGAAAGAAAGCATCTTCTTTTTTGGGGAAATAAACTTTGTATTTGGCAATAGATTTATTGGCAGATTCGGCAACAGACGGATCAATAGATTTGGCTTTAATAAACATATCAACAGCTGCCCAATAAACGGTTTTATGTTCAAACTCATCTTTCCCTACGCTGTTGGCACTGGCAGCATAGAGGTTGCCGATAAGGAGGTATGGTTTCCCCCAGCCTGAGCGAAGCGAAGCAGCTTTGAGGGCATTGGCTCTGGCACTTTCTTTTTGGTTTAATTTTCCGCCTTGAATGACGGCAAGCTCATAATAAAGATCGGCTTTGTTGGCAGTAGAGTCGGTAGCTTTGTCAATGGCTTCTTTGTAATATTTGGCAGCTTTCCCGAAATCATTCTTTCGTAGAAATATTTTGGCAATGCCGTAGGCTGCTTCCGAAGAGGGTTCTTGTGCATACAAATCTTCGGCAACTTCGGTGTAGAAATCACTTTCCGTACATTTAACTTTTTGCAGAATAGCAGAAGTCTTTTTCAAAAAATCAACATTGGTCTTGTTGGCTTCCAACTTTGGTTTATAGACAGATTCCAGTGTGGCACAATCGGCAGCAGGACTTTTGGCAAAAGTGTCTTCTACTATTTGTTTCATTTTTTCCAGTTTCGATTTTTTCTTTTCATTCGTTGTCGTCATAATTTTTTTGTCCAAAAACGATTCTACTGAAACGAAGATGTCAACATATTTATCTTTTTCCAGTTCGTTTTTTCGAACCATCTTATGGGCTATGCGAAACAAGGTGTAAACGGTATTGATAGAGGTTTTGTCGCCCAAGGCATTATATGATTTTGAACAAAGATCAAAGGCCGTTTTATATTGTTTCTTGTCATACTTGTATAAATCGGCACCTTTGCGGCCGAGGTTGACGGCAGTATCGCCAAAGTATTTTATTCGCAAATCATAGATGTTCATTAAGGTGTCAAGGAGGGCTGCTTTTTTTGTGGCATCGGTTTCTTTTTTCAAGAAATAACGATAAATCTTAGCACCTTCAATAAATACATTCTTATGAATATCGGGACATTCCGAATAGACTTCTCGCCACATTGGAACAGCGTCTATATAATCTTTTTGTTTTACAAATTCGTGAAATCCCGACAGTTTTGCTTCACAAGCTTGTTTTTTAGCATCTTGGTCTTGAGCAAAAGTAGTGGTGCTAAATCCGATTATCAGTCCGAAGATAAGTAGTGTTAATTTGTTAGTTTTCATTGTGCTATTATTTTTTTTATTCAAATTTAGGTTTAACAAACCAAATGTCTTGCAAATTTAAGTTTAATGAAAGAATCCCATAATAACTTTCAATACCATTTTTAGAAATTGATCCATATTTTCCAATATCAAACGAAATGTTAATGGAAGTTTTAGTTTTTCGTAACGGTAGTCCAACTCCAAATGTTGTGCCAACACGATAAATAGGTTCGTTGTTTATTGTAAAATACGAATTGTTGAAATAAGCTCCCAGTCGGTAAGCAATACGGCGGGAATAATGACTAAAATCATTCTTATTTGGAATGTATTGACCGCCAATATGATAGCTTATTTTGTCGATAAATGTTTCATGTGTGATAAACGACAATTGTATTTCGTGCCATTGTTGTAGTGTCATATCGGCTGTAAATAGCCATTGATTGTTTTGGATGGCAAACCCCACGCCAATCATATTGGGAAGTTCCAGTAAATTCCCTGTTGTATCGACAAATAAAATGGTATCTAAAAGATTTTTGTTATTGATGAAATTTGTTTTTGTTGCCAAATAATTGGCATCGGAAGAAAGACTTTGTTTTTGAGCAAAAGTAAGTCCCAATTTGTAGTTGAATTGGTCTTTTACCGTACCTGTATATTGGAGTCCGTAATCGAAATAAAAACTGTGTAACCGAAGGTGGTTTCGAGAATAGGCATTATAATAATTCTCTTGGTTGGGCATCTGTAATGAGTTGTAATGATTGACATAGCCAAATAAAAAATTAGCATTTGCTCCTATGGTTAGGTGGTTTCCGATATTTATGGCATTGCCCAGATAAGCTTTTGAAAGACCGCCTGAACCGTTATTGTAAAAAATAACATCACCTACATTTTCAATGTTTCGGGTACCTTGTATGTCGTAGTTGCTTTCCGAAAAAGGTGTCAGTCCGGCCGAAGTTCCCCACCATTTTGTGATGCGAAATCCCATTCCCAAAAAGGAAATATTGCCGTTATTGTTGGAGGTAGAACCGTTGGCGGTTTTGTAAAGAGCCGATTGTCCTGTGGTGCCAAATGCAAAGACGAAAGACAATGTGTCGCGTGTGGCGTAAGATGCAGGGTTGCAGGTGTTTATGAGTTGTGGGTTGGCGAGGGCAATAGAGCTGTGTCCCATTCCTGATGAAAGATAATTGTTGGGCGAAGAAAGCAAACCGATACCGTATTGTGAAATAGGTGATTGTGCCAATAGTTGCAATCCAAAGAGGAATATTGTTGTAAGTAAGACGAAAAGTCGTTTAGTCATTGTTGTGTGTCAAAATTTCTAAGATTCCGAGTAAGGTTAAATTTGGTTCCACAAAGATGTTACTTTTTAAGAGACCTTGCAAGAAAAAAGCATCTCCACCTGTGAGAAAAACAGTATTTTCTGTATTTTGTTGTTGAAATGAAGCAATTGTTTGTTCTATTTCGTTGCGTATTCCCCATACAACACCATTGTTGATGGCTTCATTTGTCGTTGTTCCTATTTTGTTTCTGGGAGATTGAGGTTGCAACAGTGGCAGGCGGGAGGTGAATTGATGAAGTGCTTCAAACCGAAGGCGTAGTCCGGGAGAGATATTTCCACCAAGGTAAATGCCGTTTTCTACAAACTCATAGGTGATGGCACTGCCTGCATCGATGATTAAAATATTTTTTTTTGAGGTTTGTGATAAGGCTCCTGCAACAACCGATAATCGGTCAGCACCAAGTGTTTCGGGTGTTTTATAGTAAATATCAAACGGTAGTTTGGCGGAGGCTGATATGTTTACTTGTTTTTGGTGAGGAATAATGTCCAAAATCTCATTTGTTGATAAAGATACAGTAGCAACGCCAATAGTTTGGAACGGATAATATTGTTTGAGAAGACGCTCTACCTCCGTTTTAGAGAAAGAGATCGTAGAAAGGCTGAGGATTTGAGTAATTACATCATCCTCAACCAATCCAAATTTGACAGTTGTATTTCCGGCATCAACAAGAAGGTTCATTCTGTGGTTTTAAAGTTTCAAACCATTCTTGAAAGGCAAGAATGTCATGAAGTCAGCGTGATGAACGACATAAGCTTCGGTGGAGCGTTTTATCATATCGCCTTCACCGGCATGGGCTGCGATGATATGTGTAATTTCCGGAGGTAATTTGGCTTCTTCGGCCAACGCAACGCCCGAGAAAGGATGACGAACATATTTTCCATAATTACCTTGCACGGCAGTACCGTTTTCATCAAGTTCATATTCCAATAATTTCCCGACATCACAAAGGATTGCTCCTGAGATAAGAACATCCATATTGCATGATAATTCGCCATGAAACATGCTGTTTATTTTTTCGCCCGAGGCTTTTGCAATGTGGACAACAGCGCGTTTATGATCCATAAATGTAACTTTCAAATCGGGACCTACAAGCAGGGTAAAAGGAATGCGATTAAGGTCATCGGCCGATAAGACACTGCGTTCCAATGCCAACTCCCACACTTTTGCGGTTTTATTGCGTAGTGTTTCGTCTTGTATCCAAGAAAGTTCTTCTTTCCAAAGTTTTTCTACTGAAGCATTCATAATGAAAATAGTTTTATCAGATTATATTAAAAAGGAGTAGAAAAATAGACTCTACTCCTTTTTTTGTATAGTGGTTTTATAATTATAATTTAGCAATAATAGCGTCTGCCATTTCTTGTGTAGAGGCAGCTCCTTTTTCGACAACATCGGCAGAACCGCTCATTTTCATCATATCGTAGGTGCGTACTTTTCCTTCTTTTACTACTTCTGCAATGGCTTTTCTGATTTTGGAAGCTATTGTGTTTTCATCTAAGAAGTCAAGCATCATACAGGCTGATTCAACCATAGCAATAGGATTGACGATAGAAACAGGATAGTCGGCATATTTGGGTGCCGAACCGTGAGTAGGTTCAAAAACGGCAACGCCCGAATCAGGATTGATTTGAGCCGAACAAGCAAATCCGAGTCCGCCTATCAATCCGGCAAAACCATCGGAGATAATGTCGCCAAACATATTGCCTGCTACGATTACACCGTAGTTTTCAGGATTCTTTGTGAGCCACATCATTTGTGCATCAATATTGGTGTTCCAAAGTTCAATGTCGGCGTAGTCTGTTTCTTGCATCTTCTTTGCCATTTTATACATCATACCCGATGTCTCTCTTAAAACATTCGGTTTTTCACAAACGGTTACCGATTTATAATTGTATTTTTTTGCATGTTCAAAAGCGGCTCTCAAAATGCGTTCGGTAGCTCTTTTTGTAAAGATACGCGTTGAAATAGAAATATCTTCTTTGGGGGTATTGCCGAAGTTTTTAGCAAACTTTTTATTGAGCATAAAAGCATCAAATACTTGTTGTGGAGGATTGCTCCATTCGACACCGCCGTATAGTCCTTCGGTATTTTGGCGGAAGATGGCAACATCAACTTTGGGTTCTTCAATAGTGTCATTTGCTCCGCGGCGAATAAAATTCAATGGATTTCCTTCGTAGGTCTTGCAGGGTCTTAGGCAAATATCCAATCCGAAATGTTGACGAAGACCAACGATAGGACTTGAATAAACATACCCTTTATCTTTTAATTCGGGAGCTAATTCTTCGGCTGCTTCATCTTTTGGTTTTGAGGTGATAGCACCAAAAAGAGCAACTTTATGTTTTTCCAATAAGTCGATGGTGCGTTGTGGTAAAGGTTCGCCTTCTTTTTTCCAAAATTCCCAACCAATATCACCTTCTACATAATCGGCTTCAAATCCGGCGGCTGATAATACGCGAATGGTTTCTTCCAATACGACACGACCAATGCCGTCGCCGGGTAATGTTACAATAGTTCGTTTGTCCATAGTTGTTTTGTATTTATTTTGGAGGGTAAAAATACAAAGAAGAATGAAATAGATGAGCTTAATTAATTCTAATTTTCACGCTTTTTATTGTTTTTTAACAGCTTCTTTTTTGTAAGCAAAAAAGCCAAGACCAAGTAATATTAAAAAGAATAATATACTGGAAATGATAGAGATGCTATTGCCTATATCATATAGCGAAGGTCTAAATTTGAAAACAATCGTATGTTTCCCTTGTGGAACAATCAATGCTCGTAATACATAATCAACGCGGAAATGGTCGACCGGTTTTCCGTCAATAAATGCCTGCCAGCCGGGTTGATAATAAATTTCCGAGAAAACGACAAATTGAGAAACGGTAGATTGGTATTCATAGGTCAATTGATTGGGCTTGTAGTCTGTCAGTTTAATGAATGCATTGGCATCATCTTTATACGAAAAAGTTTTTACATATTTTTCGAAGCGTTTATCGACGATAGCTGTTTCGTTGGCTTTGAAATGACTCAGAGCTGTTATTTCTGAATCGGCATTGGGGACAAGTTTATAATTTTTCACAAACCAAGCGTTGCCGAGAGCACCCGGATTTTGTTGTACCATCGGTTGTCGTGTTTGTTGGTTGGGGACGATGAAATATTTGGTGTTCAGCATATTCAATACTTCCATATTGTTTTTGCTGATTTGATATTCGATAAGTTCTTGATAGCGTTTTAGTTTAGCGGCATTATAACCACCGATAGATTTATGCCAATACGATGTGCTGGCATCATTAAACGGAGAAACTGTAAGATTGAAAACGCGATAATAGGAAGTGTCACGAAGAATCATTTCATCGGCTTGTGTTTTAGGGTAAGGAACTTTTGCAATGCGTTTTGATATAAAATCATCATTATTGACATAGCGTTTATCTACGCCCCACATATCGATAAGAATCAATAAACCTAAAATGATGATACCATTGGTTTTCTTTAATTTTCCAATGAACATATAATACAATGTGCCTGCCGAAAGAAGAATGAATATAAGCGAACGAATGGCATCGTGTTGTAAAAATGCTTTACGGTCGGCTCGTAAGGCATCTACAAATTGAGTCGCTCCTTGTTGCAGATAACCGGCATCACTTTGTCCGGTGAAACTAAAAAAAGCTCCCGGCATCATCCATAAAATCAGCAATAAACCACCTACAATACCCAAAGTCCATTTCAATGCTTTTATAAATTCATCTTTATTCACTTTGTCAGAATAAAGGCGTTGTAAGGTCAAAATTGCCAATAGGGGAATGGTAAATTCGGCAATTACCAAGATAGAGGAAACGGCTCGAAATTTATTATACATGGGGAAGTAATTGATAAACAGGTCGGTAAGCCACATGAAGTGTTTTCCCCAAGCCAACATAATTGAGAGAATGGTAGCTGTGAGTATCCACCATTTGAGAGAGCCTTTTATCAAGAAAAGTCCTAAGACAAATAAAAAAATGAGGATGCTACCTGCATAAACAGGACCTGCCGTAAATGGCATATCGCCCCAGTATAAAGGCAAATGTTTGGTTATCTGTTTAAGTTGTGCGGGGGGATAATTATGGCTTAAAAGTTTGTAGGTTTCTGATTCTTTTCCGACAGCTTCGGTAGAGCTTCCTCCTTTGGCATAAGGAGTTAATAAAGTCAATGTTTCACCAATCCCATAACTCCATTGGGTAATATAGTCTTTGTCTAATCCATTGGTCTTATTTTTATGATTTATCGTAAGTTCCGATTTTCCTCGAATGGAGTGTTGAGCAATTTCGTAGGTGAGAGCTAATTTTGGGAAATTAATACCGATGGCAAATAGTGTGGCAATAACTAAAAATGCACTTCGAATGAAAAAGTCTTTAGTTGCGTTTTGTTTCAAAAAATCAATAAATAAGAAAATCACCATTATCAATACGACTAGAAATCCGTAATAGGTCATTTGTAAGTGATTGAGTAATAGCTGTATGCCGATAGTTAAGGTGAAGATAACAGCACCGAGCCATTTATCTTTTTTATAGGTATAATAAATGGAGGCTATCATTAATGGGATGTAAGCCAAGACTTCGAGTTTTAGAATATGCCCTGCCTCGGCAATGATAATGAAATATGAGGAGAAACCATAAGCAATACCGCCAATAATACTAAGCCACGGATTGACGCCAAACAGCAACATGGCGAGAAAGAAAAGAAACATTGTCATAAATAAAAAACTGACGGGACGAAAGCTGTATAATTCTAATGCATGATGAATAGGGGCAAACGGATTCCATACATAATGAACAGACAACAAATAGCCGGGCATACCGCTAAACATGCTATTGGTCCAAAAACCTTCTTCTCCCGTTTCTGCACGATAGTCAAGCAATTCTTTAGCTCCACCTTTCCATGTGTTAATGTCACCTTGTGGCAAAACTTTACCTTGTAATGCTTCAGGATAATACGAGATGCTGATGGCAAGATATATACCGATAGCAATAAGGGTTGGCAGTAACTTTTTGATATTAAGGGATTTCATCGTATGTGCTGTGTTTGATTGATGGAACAAAAATAAGGAGAAATTATGTCAAGTGCAAGAAAAAAGAAAAAGCGTAAAAAATGAAATTTCGAAGATGAGTTTTTTCATTATCTTTGAAAAAAGAAAATAAATATTGTTTTGGCAAAATCGAAAGTTATTTATACTTGTTCAAATTGTGGTGCGACTTCACCCAAATGGATTGGGAAATGTCCACAATGTGGCGAATGGAATACTTATGAAGAAGAAGTCTTGGTTGATAAAAAGAAGACTAATGCTATTGTCGCACAGGCACAGGCCACAGAGGTGTTTTCCATAGAAGAAGTTCCGTTGTTGCAAGAAATTAGGCTGACGACAGTGTCGGAGGAATTCAATCGTGTGTTTGGTGGTGGAATTGTATCGGGCTCTGTCAATTTAGTGGCAGGAGAGCCGGGAATAGGAAAATCAACATTGTTATTGCAGATAGCTTTGGCATACGAAGGGAAGATATTGTATTTTTCGGGAGAAGAAAGTTTGTCGCAAATCAGTTTGCGAGCAAAACGCATTCGCAAAAATACCAATCCGCAGTGTTTGTTTTCGAATGAAAAAGATTTGTCAAAAGTATTGGCAACGGTCAAAGCTCACAATGTGAAGTTAGTTGTCATAGATTCTATTCAAACCATCAGTCACGAAAATAGTGAGTTTTTGGTGGGGAGTATTCCACAGATGAAAGAGGCGACACAGGCTATTATTGACTTTGCCAAAACCAATAATGTGGCTTTTATTCTCATAGGACACATCAATAAAGATGGTCAGGTGGCAGGACCGAAAGTGTTGGAGCATATGGTTGATGCCGTATTTCAGTTTGAAGGAGATAAACATTATTTTTATCGATTGTTGAGACCACTGAAAAATCGTTTTGGTTCTACCAATGAAGTGGCGGTTTATGAAATGTTGGATAATGGTTTGAGAGAAGTTATCAATCCTTCGGAGTTTTTGGTGCCCGATCACCTTACCGAAAGTGGTATTGCCATTGCATCGGTAGTAGAAGGCAGTCGTTCATTTTTTATAGAAGTGCAAGCATTGGTAACGCCGGCAGTTTATTCGGCACCACAACGAACGGTTACAGGTTACGATACCAAACGCCTCAATATGCTGCTGTCGGTATTGGAAAAACGCCTCAAATTACGCTTTTCGTCGAAAGATGTTTTTCTGAATATTGTAGGTGGATTGCGTGTAAATGATACAGCCATTGATTTGGCAGTGGTCGTAGCGTTGGCATCATCATTCTTCGATAAACCGATAGCGGCGGAAAATTGTTTTATGGGAGAAGTCGGTTTGGCAGGTGAAATTCGTCCTGTGAAACGCATCGATACCCGTTTGGGAGATTTAAAAAAATATAAATTCTCAACGGTGTTTTTGCCGAAACAACTTACTGATGATCAGGTGAAACAACAAAATTCGTTGTTTGTCGTAAAACGAATCAATGAAATAATAAAGCAACTCTTTCGTTAGAGATACATTCTTATTTTTTTAACCTTTTTTAGAGAAATTTATGGCTTTTACAATTTTAGTTACAGGTGCCAATGGGCAATTGGGAAATGAACTTCGAATTTTGAGTAACGAATACACTCAATGGCAATTTTTATTTACCGATGTCGAAGAATTGGACATTACTTCCGAAACGGCATTAACACAATTTTTTCAAACGAATAAAATAAATTATATTATCAATTGTGCAGCTTATACGGCTGTGGATAAGGCAGAGCAAGAAACCGATTTTGCAAGGAAAATAAATAAAGATGCAGTGAAGTTGTTGGGACAAATGGCAACACAATATCAAGCTCGTTTATTGCATGTTTCTACTGATTATGTGTTTGATGGAACAGCCTATTGTCCATATAGGGAAGATGATGAAACCAATCCAACCTCGGCATACGGACGCACAAAATTAGAAGGGGAGAAATCCGTATATCCTTCTGATAATGTGGTTGTTGTGCGGACATCGTGGTTGTATTCCGAATTTGGAAATAATTTTGTAAAAACGGTTTTGCGGTTGGCTGATTCGCATCCGCAACTGCGGATTGTTGCCGACCAAGTGGGAACGCCGACTTATGCGTATGATTTGGCAAAAGTATTGTTGCAAATAATTGAACATAGTGAGACCTCGGGACAGTTTCAACACGGAATTTACCATTTCTCGAATGAAGGGGTAGCATCGTGGTATGATTTTGCCATAACAATATTAGAAATTGCCGGAATAGAAAAAGAAGTGATTCCGATTCGCACCGAAGATTTTCCGACACCGGCAACACGACCGTTTTATTCGGTATTGGACAAAACTAAAATAAAAACAAACTTTAATTTATCAATTCCTCATTGGAAACAAGCGTTGACCGTTTGTATGAAAAATATGGAGGTGAAAAAATAATATCATTATGGAAGTAAAAAACGATACAATACGAAAACGAGCAGAACAGTGGTTGACTTCTGAGTTTGATGATGATACGCGTCGGGAAGTGGCTGCGTTGCTGGAAGCTGATGACGACCGTTTGGCAGATGCTTTTTATAAAGATTTAGAATTTGGAACAGGTGGGCTACGCGGAAAAATGGGCGTTGGCACCAATCGGATGAATCGTTATACGGTAGGAATGGCAACACAAGGTTTGGCCAATTATCTAAAAAAAGTATTTGCCGATAAATTTGAGATAAAAGTGGCTATTGCCTATGATTGTCGCAACAACAGTCCCGAATTTTCACAAGTTGCTGCCGATATTTTATCAGCTAATGGCATTACTGTTTATTTGTTTGATGCTTTGCGTCCGACACCGGAATTGTCATTTGCCGTGCGGGAGTTGAAATGCCAAAGTGGAATTGTTATTACGGCATCGCATAATCCCAAAGAATATAATGGGTATAAGGTGTATTGGGAAGACGGAGCACAGATTATTGCACCTCACGATAAGAATATTATAGAAGAAGTAAAGAAAATAACATCTGTAAGCCAAATAAATTTCAATGCCGATAAGGATAAAATATTGTTGGGTGGAGAGGGTATTGATAAAAAATATGTCGATAAGATAAAGACATTGTTGCAGTCGCCGGAAGCAATTAAGCAATACGGTGATTTTAAAATTGTTTATACTCCGTTGCATGGAACAGGAACCCGTTTGGTGCCGATGGCATTGGAGGCTTGTGGGTTTACCAATGTAGAGTTAGAAGAGCAGCAAGCCATTCCTGACGGGAATTTCCCAACAGTAAAATCGCCTAATCCTGAAAATCCGGAAGCTTTTGAATTGGCATTGAAAAAAGCAAAAGCCGTAGATGCCGAATTGGTAATGGCCACCGATCCGGATGCTGACCGTTTGGCTGCTGCGGTGAAAAATAAAGTCGGTGATTATCAGTTGCTTAATGGAAATCAAACGGCGGCCTTGTTGACTTATTATTTGTTGAATAAATTGCAAGATAACGGCGAATTATCACCCAATCATTATGTGGTAAAAACTATTGTAACAACAGAATTGTTGACCGATATAGCCAAGTCTTTTCGTGCCGGTATTCACAATGTGCTAACGGGTTTTAAATACATTGCCGATGTTATTCGTCAATATGATGGAAAGTTCAAATATGTATGTGGTGGAGAAGAGAGTTATGGCTTTTTGGTAGGTGATTTTGTTCGCGACAAAGATGCTGTTTCTACGGCTGTAATGATGGCAGAATTGACAGCTTGGGCAAAACAGCGAGGTAAGATGGTAGTGGATATTTTGAATGAAATCTATGATACTTACGGGTATTACAAAGAAATATTGATAAATGTTGTAAAAGAGGGTGCCGAAGGTGAAAAAATAATCAATGAAATGATGGATAATTTCAGAAAAGAAGTGATTGAGTTGCCATTTGCACCATTGCTTTATAAGATTGATTATCAAAAGCAAAAGAAATATTATTATCAAAAAAACAGAACAAAGACTTTCCGTAATTTGCCGGTATCCAATGTCATTCAGTTTGCTTATGGTGATGGCACAATGGTGTCGGTGCGTCCTTCCGGAACGGAGCCGAAAATAAAATTTTATATCAGCGTGAAAGAGCCATTTACAAGAGATGGTGCTCATGAGATTCGTGCCGATGAGAAAATTGCTGTTATCAAAGAAGTTTTTAAATTAGGATAGCAATGGCCAAAAACAAAAAACAAAAAATACAACTTTCCGAAGAAGGCGGAATGGTGTATTCTACCAATGCCGATTTTGAATACGATGAGGCGGAAACTCTTGAAACGCCTGAACCTTCAAAACAATTGTTGTATTTGTCGATAGACAAAAAACAGCGAAAAGGCAAGACCGTAACATTGATAGAGGGTTTTATTGGGACTGCTGATGATTTGAAACAATTGGCAAAACAACTAAAAACACTGTGTGGTGTGGGAGGTAGTCATAAAGACGGTGTCATTCTTATACAGGGCGATTGCTTAAACAAAATCAAAACATTTTTGACAGAAAAAGGGTATCGAACAAAAGGTGGTCGATAAAAAATGTTGACAAACACGCTTGGGTATAAAAAAAATATTTACTTTTGAAGGTGTAAGAATAATCTCTAAAAATATAATACAATGAGCATTTTAGTAAACAAAGACTCTCGCGTTGTCGTTCAGGGCTTTACGGGAAGTGAAGGAACTTTTCACGCACAACAAATGATAGATTACGGAACCAATGTTGTTGGTGGTGTAACGCCGGGAAAAGGCGGACAAACACACCTTGGTAAACCGGTATTCAATACAGTAGAAGAAGCTGTAAAAGAAGCCAATGCCAATGTGTCTATCATTTTTGTACCACCGGCTTTTTCGGCTGATGCTATTATGGAAGCTGCCGATGCAGGTGTTAAATTGATTGTAACTATTACCGAAGGTATTCCTACGGCCGATATGGTAAAAGTAAAAGAATATTTGTCTGATAAAGATGTTCGAATGATTGGACCGAACTGCCCGGGTATCATCACGCCGGGAGAAGCAAAAATAGGTATTATGCCGGGCTTTATCTTTAAAAAAGGAAATATAGGTGTGATTTCCCGTTCGGGAACATTAACTTACGAAGCGGTAGATCAATTGACAAAATTAGGTCTCGGACAATCAACAGCGATTGGTATTGGTGGTGATCCGATTATCGGAACCACAACCTTAGATGCCGTAAAATTATTTATGGATGATCCTGAAACAGAAGGTATTGTAATGATTGGTGAAATAGGCGGAACAATGGAAACCGATGCCGCTCGTTGGATAAAAGATAACGCTACGAAACCTGTTGTCGGATTTATTGCCGGACAAACAGCACCGAAAGGTCGTCGTATGGGACATGCCGGCGCTATCATTGGGGGAAAAGAAGATACCGCTGCCGCAAAAATGGCTGTAATGCGTGAATGTGGTATTCATGTGTCGGAATCACCTGCCGAAATAGGTGTAACCATGAAAAAAGCATTGGAAACCGTAAAAGCATAAAAGCGGAATACTTTCCAACATTAAATAAATAACCGAAGGCGGGCTTTGAGAAAAGCCCGCCTTCGGTCGTTATGGTAAAACAGATATTGGGTTAAGAAGATTCGTCAATAAGTTCTGTCGTTTCGTTTTCTGTTGGAACGGAGTCTTCTGTTTTGTGTTTATGTTTGATGAGAGCAATGGTCATCAGAATGGCAGAAGTGAAAATGACCAATAATAAAGTACCGTGGTTAAATTCTTCAATTTGATATTCTTTTGGAATAGCGTAAAATAATAATATGGAGATAAGTCCGCGAGGAGCCAATAGCAACTTTGTTTGGAGATGGTGCCGGCTGATAAGTGCCAATAGTCCATAACGACTTCCATAAATGATAACCAAAGCCAAAAAACTGATAAGCCATACTTTTAGATTGAAAATGCCGGCAAAGGAAATAGTGATGCCGAAGATGATAAAGAAAAAAGTGCGAATGACAAAAGATGTTTCAAAAGTGATGATTTTCAGGTTTTTAGTGATTTTTTCAATAGCTTCATTGTCAATGTGTTTTATAAATGGACGAAGGAAGAAGTCTTTGTTTTCCAATATCAATCCGAAAACTAAAATGATAATAAGGGACGAGAGATGAAACATTTTCCCCAAAGCATAGAATAAAATAAGTGTGGCAATGAGCAAAAACAATTTTATTTCACTGCGGATGCGTTGAAACAAAAAAATGAGTCCGTAGCTGATGACAACAGATGAGACAATCGTTATCAAAATATTGGTGCCAATGGCAAGGTGTATTGCTTGTTGCGAAGGTTGATGAACACTGCCGAGGATAAAATAAAAAGCCATAATGCCTAAAATATCGGAGAAAGTACTTTCGTAAATCATAAATTCCTTAAACTCATCGGAGAGATTTGAGACACTGGGAATGATAATGGCAGAGCTGATGATAGAAAGGGGAGTGGCATAGAGTAAAGCCCTGAAAATACTAATGTCGTAAAATACCTGAAACACTTTGGCAATGAGAAATATATTGATGCCAATGGAAAACAATGCGAGTAAAAACGATTTGACGATAAGCGGTATTTTCTCTTTCGAGAGTTTCAAATCGAGAGATGCTTCCAAAACAATCATTATCAGTCCGACAATGCCGAGTATTTCTAAAATGGGAAACCAATCAATAGGTTTTAGATTGAAAAAAGAAATACTCTCATTGAGTAAAATCCCCAAAAGAATAAGCATTACGACACTTGGGATATTGGTTTTTTTCGATAAGATATTGAAGAAATAAGACACAATGATGGCCAAAGAGGCAATGATGATAAGTGCATACGAGCTAAGTTCCATAATGGCGTTGTCTCAAAAGTTAACAGGTTTTAAAGATACGGTTTTTTATTGATTTAAAGTGGACTCAACAGCTTGATTGTCAGCAATGAGAAACAATGCATCTTCAAATGATTGGACCAAAATATCGGCTTTGGTAAGTGTCGCTGTGTGAAGACCTTCTTTTCCAAGGATAACAAAAGATAGCACCGCTTTCTCAAAAAGTGGAATGTCGTTGCGGGCATTGCCAATAGCAAAAAATGGTTCGGAGAGTGCTTCTGCAAATTGTTGTTTTTCAGCACTTGTCTTTGCTATATGATATTCAACGCCCAATGTTTCTGCAAGATCTTTGGCATTGTCGCGTTTGTCGGAAGTGAGGAGGATAAACCTAAAATGATGTTGTTGCAAAAATTTGTGTAAAAATAGTTGTGTTTTTTCGGGGATATGACCAAAATCTGCCAAAGTGCCGTTTAGGTCGCTTACAATGGTGTGTATTTCTATTTCGCGTTGGTCGATATGATATTTCATAGCTGTGTATTATTGACAGGTGAGGTAATGGCTTATTTTTTCATAATCTTTTCCCAGTAGGGACCTTAAAACATCGATATTGTTTATTTTCTGATGTTTATCTTTGTATCGAAAAATTGCTTTCACTTGTTTGTAGTTGAGATAAGGATGGTGAAGCAAGGTCTTGAAACTTACGGTGTTGATATTGATTTTTTGAACAAGAGTACTGTCGCAATGCAGTTGTGGCTTTATTTTTTTGAAATTTTCGGTTCTGAGACCGTAAACTTCTTTTAGTTGTTCTACAGAATAAAAACCACCTAATTTCTTACGGTACTTGACAATCCGTACCGATAATTTTTCGCCGATGCCATAAATGGATTTTAGCATTGCCGTATCGGCAACATTGAGCTCTATTATTTCTTTGAATGGTGTTTTTTGCAAAGACTTTTTCGAGCGGTATTTTTTATCATATTTTCGTTTGGAATATTGGTGTCTTGTATCTTCGAAATCAACCGAATCGGAGTCATTAGTTGTTTTTATTCTTTTGGGTTTGATGGTATTTTGAGTGAGAAAAGTATCAATGTCATTTTCAAATTGTGAAAAATCGACCGGTTGAGCTTTTTGTTGTTCCGTTTGGTATTTCAAATAATATTTTGTTCCAATAAACAACAAGAGCAGAACAAACAGAAAAAGAATCCCGTTCCGTTCGGACGGCGAAAAGTTAAACCAAAAACGAAACTGTTGTTTCAACGACATTTAAAAAGTTTTGAAAGCTTTTGGAAGATACTGAATAATATCGCCGGCATTGAGTGCTTCCTGACCGAAGTCAACAGCAGCAAAATCACCTGCCAATCCGTGAAGATAAACGCCCAATATGGCCGCATTGGTGGTGGAATATCCTTGTGTGAGCAGTCCCAAAATAATGCCTGTAAGCACATCACCGCTACCGGCGGTAGCCATTCCTGCATTGCCGGTGGTGTTGAAATAGAGTTTTCCGTCGGGGGTAGCAATTACGGTGTGGTGGTCTTTCAAGACAAGGGTGCATTGGTATGTTTGGGCAAACGATTGAGCCTTCATCAGTCGGTCGTATGGTGAAGACGAAGCACCTGCCAATCGTTCAAATTCTTTCGGATGAGGTGTCAAAATGGTAGTTTCGTTTAATTTTTCATAAGCATCTTGATGTTGCGACAAGATATTTAATCCGTCGGCATCAATTACTTTTGGTTGTTCGGCTTTTAGGACATTTAGCAAAACAGTGGCAGTTTTAATATTGGTGCCTATGCCCGGCCCGATACCAATGGCGGAAAAATTGGAATAGGAAAGAGTTTTTGAAATAATTTTATCATAAGGATCGATAGATACCATTGCTTCGGGGACGGCTGTTTGTAGTATGGTATAGCCCGTTGTTGGAATTTGTACGGTGAGCAATCCTAATCCGCTACGCATAGCAGCTTTCGACGATAAGACCGTAGCTCCCATTTTTCCGTAACTTCCCGAAATCAATAAGCCGTGACCAAAGTCGCCTTTGTGTGAAAAAGGAGAGCGTTTTTTTTGCAACGAGGCAATAAAATCTTGCGACAGGGCAAAAAAAGGTGTGTCGACAGAATCTATAAATCCGGCGTGTAATCCAATATTTACCGTTTCCCATTTCCCGACAAACGGACCACTATCGGCAAGAAAGAATGATAATTTCGGAAAATGAATGGCAAGAGTAAGGTCGGCTTTTAAGATAGTCGTGAAGTCGTTTGTCGAATTGTCTTCGCCAAATAATCCTGAAGGAATATCAATGGCGATGGTGAAATTAGGTGAAGCATTGATTTTTTTTATAATGTCGCCTGCCAATCCTGCGACCGGTCGTGAAAGTCCCGAGCCGAATATCCCATCGACAATAATGGTTTCGGGTGTAAGTTTCGGAAATGCGTCTATTGTCTCAATTTTTACCAAAGGCACATTGGTTTCGCCTTTCAGTCGTTGGTAATTGATGTTGTAATCGGTAGAACGGTTTTCTGAAAAATGCACATCGTAAACCGTTATAACGGCGTTGGTGGCAGACAACAACCGAGCCAATGCCAAAGCATCGCCACCGTTGTTTCCCGGACCTGCAAAGATGGCAAACTCACGATTTGGATAATGTGTGTTTATATAATTAAACAATTGTGTGGCAGCCCGTTCCATCAAGTCAATAGACGGAATGGGTTCGTTGGCGATGGTGTAAGCATCTGCTTCGCGTGTTTGAGGTGTGGTGAGAATCTTCATAGCAAACCATATTTAAAATTCACTATAAAGTTAATAGAAAAAATGAATTAAAAAAAAATGATTAATTGAATTAATTTTGAACAACAGTTTATAAAACCAAAAAAGCCTGCAAAACGATGCAGGCTTTTTTG